>DAOTTS010000197.1:0-31437 GCA_034437735.1 Anaerolineae bacterium | reverse complement strand
TTGCCGCGCTCGGTAGATGCTCCGCCGCTGCACGCCCAAGACCCGGCATGCTTCGGCGACGCCCGTTGTCTCTTTCAGTTCCTCCACCGCGTCAATCATTCTAACCCGATGGCCTTCGATTCGGCCGTCTCCACACCAAGTAGCTCGCAGAGTTTTTTTTGGACCTCGATGATTGTCTCGGCTTTTTCCAACCGCGCCCGCAGCCGTTCGTTTTCGCGTTGCAACGTCGCGTGCTCTTGCGGCACCCTGCATTTCGGCCCACGCTTCTTCCCACCCAGGCCGTCCAGTTCGCCGCGATCTCGGGCTCGCCGCCACCGCGTCAGGTACGACGAATATATCCCGTGGCGTCGCAATACCGCGCCAGCCTCACCGTGCTCGCAAGCCTCTACCTCTTCTAGAATGCGCAGCTTCTCTTCCGCGCTGAAATGACGCCGCGCGTCGGTGGGCTTCACTTCGGGATTCGGGTGTCCGTTTCCATTGTTCTTGTCTTGAGTCATTTTATCTCGCTCCTCTGCTCGGTCTTATTCTACCCTAATCTCTTGAGCAGAGTTGTGACACTCATGTTAACACATAGAGAAATCAGAACCCTCATGCCCCGCAACTCGCAAAACTCGCCCCCTTGGGTGCCCGCACGTCTATTCTATTTGAGGGTTTTACGTCATCGTTGCATTGTCCTTGAAATTTAGGAGAAATGTGTTATAAATATAGACAGTAGGATGCTGAAGTTCCAAGTTTGCCAATAATGTGTCAAACGTCCGGACTGAAGGTAGTCTGGATTCTTTGTTTTTGGGGCGAAGTTGTCTGTATCCTAGATTAGTAGTTGAAGGGGAATAAACGCAATGAGTGAGCAGGAAGTTATGACCGAGCAAGCGATGAGCACTGAGCAAGAAGCTGATACTGAGCAAGTGATGAGTGTTGAGCAAGCGACGGATACCGAGCTAGAAACCGATACCGAGCAAGCAGTGAGTGCCGAGCCAGAGACGGGTACGGAGCAGGAAGCTGATACTGAGCAAGAGGTTAGTTCCGAGCCAGAGACCGGTGCTGGGCGAGAAACCGGCACGGTGAAGTGGTTCAACGCCGCCAAGGGATATGGTTTCATCTCCCGTGAAGGCAAAGAGGACGTGTTCGTCCATTATTCGGCGATCAAAGAGGACGGCTTCAAGAAGCTGGTCGAAGGACAGCGGGTTGAGTTCGGCCTTGAACAGACGGATAAGGGGTTGGCAGCGGCGGACGTCAAACCGCTCGATCATCCCGCTGATACTTCCCGGTCGAACGATTATTACAGCTTCTAAGCACTCGGAGTCGACAACCAAGCCGCCCAGTCTATCTGGGCGGTTTTTCTATATACAGTCATCAGGACGTTTGAACTGGAGCGGCTCTCCCCTCTGTGGTCGCCACCGGTCGGCCTGAGTCGCCGCAACCGACAACCCAATCGTCCATCGTCCGTCGTCATCACCTCCCAGGATCTACCAACCTGCAACCGACCTACGACTTTTGACGTTTGACGTACGACCTTCATTCCTCTGGTTTTGACCCGGCCCGCTGGTATAATGCGGGTACCGGCGGGAGATGCCGGTGATACGCCCCGGTAGCATAATTGGATAATGCACCTGACTTCTAATCAGGAGCCTAGAGGTTCGAGTCCTCTCCGGGGTACACACGGCAAGGGAGCGCGCAGACTCTGCGCGCTCCCTTGTGCTATGGGACGTACCCCGCGCGCCCTTCAAGACGATGGCAGGAGGTGACCGGAACCGCACGGCGTTTTGACAACCTCGCGCCTCAATGTTAGAGTAGGGACGATCCGGGTCGCCCCCGCAGGGGCCTCATCGCACTCAAACGTCGTCGCGCCGGGATCGAATGGGGCAGAGATATACCCAGTTAGAGTTTGCAAAAGAACCTGCTCCTGTGCCGACGCCCCCGGGACGGGGGCTGGGAGCATTCGTTGGGTGGGGACAGACACAGCCTCTTAGGGTCTGTAAAAGAACAAGTTCCCGCACCGACGCCCCCGAGGACGGGGGCTGGAAGTGTTATAGTCGGGACGTTATATTTTTACGAACCCTTAGTGAAATCGGAGCGAGCATGGACGAACGCCGAAAGTGCATTCTCATTGTGGACGACGAGTCTTTCATCCGGGTGCTGTTGATTCAGACGTTGGAGTTCCTCCAGGATCGGGGTGTCGCCCTGGTAACGGCGCGGAACGGGGAGGAGGGGCTGCGGATGGCGCTGGAGATGGCGCCCGATCTGATCTTCCTCGACGTGATGATGCCGGTCTTGAGTGGATACGAGGTCTGCCGGCGGGTGAAAGCCGCCCATCCGGAGACGACCGTCTTCCTGCTGACCGCCAAGGGCCGGTCCGTGGATCGGGAGGATGGCACCGCCGCCGGGGCCGACGAGTACGTGACCAAGCCCTTCGACCCGGATTACATCCTGGCGCGGGCAGCGGAGATCCTCGGGATTGATCTGCCCGCCCGTTAGCGGCATAGGGATGATGATGCCTTCACCTGACCATGGGCGGCGTGACCGTAGGCACCTCGTGAGCCTGGCTGCGATACTTCTGGGTCTGCTCGTGGGGCTGGGCCTGCTCCTCTGGGCCTCGGCCAACGTGACCGCGGCGTGGCTCTACGGCCCGCTGGCGTTGGTGACCTTTGCCCTGGCGAACAGTCTCCTGCTCCACATTCTGCTCATCTATCCCGAGCGGAAGCGCTGGGTGACGGGGCACGCTTGGGTGCCCTATGGGGTTCACGCGCTCAATCTTCTCCTGGCCCTGCTGGCGTGGTGGGGGCCCGGATCCGGTTCCCTGCTCGCCAACCGGGTCTGGATCGTGCGGACGCTTATGCAGCCGGTCACGGGGGTGGAGGTGCTGGTAGGTGCGGGCGGCCTCGTGCATACCTACGCGGCGTCACGGCGGCTCGGCGTGCGGAACCAGGTGCCGTGGCTGGTGTGGGGTGTGATCTTGGGGCCGGCGGCCTGGCTGCTGTTGTATAACCTCCCCGTCACCCTGTGGGGCCGGCCGAGGCTGCCCTTGTGGGCGGCGGATCTCCCGCTGGTGTTGATCGTTCTCTCGTTTGCGATTTCGATGTCCCGGCGTGCTATGATGGTGGTCGACGTCTGGATCAATCGGGCGTTGGTCTATGGGGTTTTGAGCGGGGGGGCGATCGCGCTCTTCCTGATTGTCCCGGGAGGGCTTGAGCGGCTTGGGCTCGTCGACCGGCGGTGGGCCGACGTTCTGACCGTGGTCGTGATCGCGGCGGTCGCCCCCACCCTCCATCACGTTGTTCAGCGGGGGATCAATCGAGCCTTCTTCCGGCAGTGGCTCAGCGCGCGGGCCCTCTTGCGCGACGTCAGCCGGGAGCTGTCCACGACGTTGGAGACGGATGCGCTGGCCCGTATCCTGGTCGCGGAGCTGCCGCGCCGGCTGCGCGTCAGTCAGGCCGCGCTCTTCCTGCAGCAGCCCGACGGCAGTCTGAAAGCGGTGGATGACAGCTCCGGGTGGCCCATCCCGCCCGATCATCCCCTGCTCCGCTCGCTGGCTCGGATGGAGGCCCCGCTGATCCTGAGCCAGGCCCGCGACCTCTCGCCGTTGTTGCGCGCGCTGCGCGACGAGGATTGGGAGATCGTCCTCCCGCTGCGCAATGGGGAGGTGCTCGTCGGGCTCTACCTGCTGGGCGTGCACCTGAGTGGGGAGCGCTACGGGCAGAATGAGGTGGAGACGTTGACCCTGCTGGGCGAGCGGATCGCCCTGACCCTGGAGAACGCGCGCCTCTACGAGGAGGTCGAACGCTACTCCGAGGATCTGGAGCGGCGGGTGCGGCAGCGCACGGCGGACCTCCGGGAGGCCAACCGCGCGCTCGGCGCGCAGCGGGACCGGCTGCAGGTCATCCTCCAGAACATCGCCGACGGCCTCGTCTACCTCAGCGGTGAGGGTGAGATCGCGTTGGCCAACGCAGCCTTTGAGACGCTGGCCGGTCAGCCCGCCGGTGCGATGGTGGGCCGGACGCCGGCCGCGGCCGGGCTCCCCCCGTTGATCGGCACGTTGGCTCGCGAGGCGCGGGCCGACCCGGGGATGGTGCTCGTCCGGGATGCGGACCTGGCGGACCGCATGGTGCGGCTCTCGGTCATTGGGCTGCCGGATGGCAGCGGCGTGATCGCGGTGCTCCGGGATATCACCCGGGACGTCGAGGTGGACCGTATGAAATCGCAGTTCTTCTCGGCGGTGTCGCACGAACTGCGCACCCCCTTGACCTCCATCCTCGGCTTCGCGAAGGTGACCCGGCGGTTTGTGGACGACCGCCTGATGCCGCATCTTGCGGTGGAGGGAGGGGTGCCCGAGATGGGCGCGCGCGTTCGGGACAATCTGGAGATCATAACGACCGAGGCCCAACGTCTGATGGCGTTGATCGATGACGTGCTGGAGATCACGGCCCTCGATGCGGGGACGACGGATTGGGACGACTGCCCGTGCGCGCTTCCGGCCCTGGTGCAGGATGCTATCGAGACGCAGCGGGAGGCCGCCGAGGCCAAGGGCCTGACGCTCCGGTCCCGCGCGGCCCGGGATCTCCCGACGATGACGGTGGACCCGGAGCGGGTGACCCAACTGCTGCGCAATCTGATCTCGTACGCGGTCAAGCACACGCAGGGCGGGGAGATTCAGCTCTCCGTCCGGTGGTTGGAGCCGGGCCGGGAGATCCAGGGCTGGCGTGCGCCCACCCCTGGGGCTGCCTGGGTTGCGGTGCGTCATACGGTTGCGGTGCACGACACGGGCACGGGATTCGACCTCGATCGCGAGTCCGCTCGGATCTTGGAACGTTTGGACCGGATGGACACCCTGATGGAGGTCCGGCCGACCGGGGCGGAGCTTGGGTTGGCCATCTGTCAGGAGATTGTCGCTCACTACGACGGGATGCTCTGGCTGGCGTCCGATCCCGATCGTGGGACGACGGTCTTCTTCACCCTGCCCGCCAGCGGGCAGAGGGAACCGGTGCGATAGTGGGAGGTAAGGTATGCAGCGTCAACCATCCATAAAGCGCCTGTTGGATTCCTTGACGGCTTCCAAGGCGCTGCGTCGTTTTGCACCGCTGATCGTCACCCGGGGGGTGGTCGCGCTCCTCGACGGCGGGCATCAGGTCTACGCGGCGGCTGGGATTGAGGCCACCCCCGAGGATCCCAACGCGCTCGACTGGGATTGCCGCTTGCCGCTCGAGGTCAATGGGGAGTGTCTGGGGACGCTTGTGGCGGAGGGGGAGGGGCTGTCTCGGCCCGATGCCAAGGCTGCCCTGAACTTGCTGCATTGGAACCTGGCTTGGGTGCTGGAGCGCGGATTGGAGAACCGCTCCCTGGCCCAGGAGACGCTGGAGCGATACCGGGAGATCAACCTGCTCTATACCATCGGGCAGACGATCGGTGCCTCCCTGGATGCAGACAGGATCCCCGACCTGATTGTGGAGCAGGCGGTCCGCGTCATCCAGGCGGATGGCGGGATCGTGCTGCTCTGTGACGAGGCATCGACCCTGCGCGCAAGAGCCGGATTCGGCCCGGAGGCCCTGCAAGAGGCCCTCCATGCGCTCGCCCGGTCGCAGTTGAGCGGGCGGTCCCTGCGGGAGATCTCGCATATCTGGGCCTCGGATCAGTTGGCATCCCTGGAGGTCGCGCTGGCCTCGGCCCTCGTCGCGCCGCTGGTGGAGCGGGAGAAGGGCCTGGGGTTTGTGATCCTGGGCCGGAAGCCGCCCGGCGAGGTGTTCAGTGCGGATGACGATAAGCTGCTGAACGCCATCACCTCCCAGGCGGCCATCGCTATGGAGAACGCCCGACTTTTCGCGGACGTCCGCGATCAGCGTGACGCGATGGCCGAGATGACGACCTTTATGGAGAATCTCTTCACCAGCATTGCGAGCGGCGTCATCACGACCGACATTGAGGCCCGTACGGTCACGATGGTCAACCGGGCGGCTGAGACGATGCTGGGGGTGTCGGAGGCCGAGGCGGCCGGGCGATCCCTGGAGGAGGCTTTTCCCGCGATGGCGGACCCACTCATCGAGCTGATGGACCGCGTCAGGCGGCAGGGGAGCGCTATCGTCGACTATGAGCTGGAGTCCGAGATCCCGACGCGCGGCGAGGTCTTCCTACGGGTGAGTCTGAGCCCGCTCCGGGACAATCGCGGTGCCATCACGGGGATGACGATCGTCGTCGACGATTTGACCGAACAGCGCAAGTTGGCGGCCCGCGCGCGTCGCATCCGCCGGACCTTCGAGCAGTACGTGGTCCCCCGGGTCGTCGAACGCCTGCTGTCCGATCCGGGCACGGCACGGCTGGGCGGCACCCGCCGGGAGGTCACCACCTTCTTTGCCGACATCCGGGGGTTCACGACGTTCAGCGAGCGTCAGCAGCCCGAGATCCTCGTGGACGTGCTCAATAAGTACCTCTCCCTCGCGGCGGACATCATTCTCTCCGAGGAAGGGATGCTGGATAAGTACTACGGGGACGGGGTGATGGCCGTCTTTAACGCGCCGCTGACCCAGTCGGATCACACGCTGCGGGCAGTCCGGTCGGCCCTGGCGATCCGGAAGGCGGTCATCGCGATGCATCCGGAGCTTCCCGAGGCGCACCGCCTCCAGTTTGGGATCGGGATCACATCCGGGATGGCGGTCATCGGGAGCATCGGGTCGACGACCATGAAAAACTATACGGCCATCGGCGACTGCGTCAATCTGGCCTCACGGTTGCAGCGCTCGGCGGCATCGGGAGAGATTCTGCTGAGCGGGGACGCGTACCGGCGGGTCGCGCCCCACGTGGATGGGCGCGACCTGGGGTTGGTCGATATCCGAGGCCACGTCGAGCCCACCCGGGTCTTCGCGGTCTCATCCCTGCGCTGAGGCGCAGGTTCAGCCGTCCAGATCGAACTCCGCGACCATCAGGGTGTGATCCGAGGGGCGTTCGGCCCTCCGGGCCTCCACGTCGATCCAGGCGTCGGTCGATCGCTCGGCGAGGGGCGGCGTCGCCCAGATGTGATCGACGCGCCAGCCGACCCCGCGCTCGATGGGGTTGCGGGCGCGGTAGTCCCAATAGCTGAACTGCTCGGGCTCGTCCGGGTGGTGCTTGCGGAAGACGTCAACGAATCCCCACGCCCGAACCTCCTCCAGGGCGGCCTGGGCCTCCGGGTGGAAGTCCACGTGGCCCCGGAGCCTGTCCGGGTCGTAGACGTCGATGTCCTCGGTGGCGACGTTGAGGTCTCCCAGCCAGATGAGCGGATCGTCGGGGTCGTAGTGTGTCTCAAAGAGCTCACGGATCCGGTCGAACCACGCGAGCTTGTACGCGAACTGGTCGGAATCGGGGCTCCGCCCCTGCGGGGCGTAGGCGTTGACCATGTGCACGCCGTTGATCTCGGCGCGCAGCAGGCGGGGCTTGTCGTCGCCGTCGTCGAATCCGGCCTGGACGTTCTCCATCTCCGGACGCGAGAGGATGGCCACGCCGGCGTGTGATTTCTGTCCGGCGAAGGCGACGTGCAACCCGGCGTCCTCAATGGGGGACTTGGGGAAGTCTTTATCCTGCACCTTGGTCTCCTGCACGCAGACGACGTCTGCATCCTCGGCCTCGATCCAGCTCAGAATCTGATCCAGCCGCACGCGAATGGAGTTCGCGTTGAAGGTTGCGATCTTGAACGTTGTCATCATCATCCTCTCTTTGGGTCGTATGGGGGCCGAGGTGGCGGCACCTCAGTTTTCGATCTCCACGATCGCCTTCACCGGAGCCTGGTGACCGTACATGACGCTCAGCAGGCCCGGCAGGTAGTAATCCATCGTGTGCACGGCCGGGTAGATGGTATTCTTGATCAGCGCCCGGTTCAAGTCGGTCGCCTCGAAGTCGAGGCTGCTCTTGTACCGGACCTCACCGTCGTTGTAGTCCATCTCGAAGTTGCCGATGCGCAGTCCGTAGTTGGCCCGGGTGAGGTACTCCGCCACGGCGGGGCGCTCCGGTTCGGGAGTCTTGACCGGGGCGATGACGTAGAAGAGGAATTGCTCCAGATCCGTCCGGACCTGGGCGTAGCAGCGGAGGTCGCCGTGGTGCCCGGAGAAGTAGACCCGGTAGATGGTGCGGTCCTCAAGCCGCTGCGGGTGCCAGTCGTCCTCCTCCAGGAACGCCCCGACGGTCTCAAATCCCCGCATGCCGTTGCCCACCGGCTGAGAGCCTGCGGCGGCTCCCTCGGTCGTTGATGTGTCCTCGGTCATAGTCTGCTCCTTGCGATCGCGTGGAGGGGCGTTTACTTGTTGGTGGGCCAGAATTCGAAGAGCGATCCGACCGACTCGCCGTGCACGTTGCGGCGGATGACCTCGCCGAAGATGCGCGCGACCGAGAGCTCGATCAGGCGGTCGGGTTTTTGATCCTGGGGACGGGGTACCGTGTTCGTCACGATGATCTCGTCGATGACGTCGATGGCGTTGAGCCGGGAGACGGCGGGGCCGGTGAACAGCCCATGGGTGCCCACGACCGTGACCTTGTAGGTACCGTGGTTCTCTTGGAGATAGTTCACCATCTGGGTGATGGTGCCGGCCGTGGCGATCTCGTCGTCGACCAGGATGACGTCCTTGCCGTCCACGTGGCCCATCACCCCGGTGATGGCGACGTTGTTGTCGTTCAGCCGGGTCTTTTCACCGGCTGCCATCGGCAGTTGGATGGCCTTCGCCAGCTTGGCGGCCCGCTTCGCGTGCCCGATGTCGGGCGCCACCACCACGCTGTTGCTCAGGTCCTTCTTGCGCAGGTGCTCGACGAAGACCGAGTGCGCGGTCAGGTGATCGGTCGGCACCCCGAAGAAACCGTGGGCCTGGGCCGAGTGCAGCGTCATCGTGATCACCTGGGTGGCGCCGGACGTCTCCAGCAGGTCGGCGACCAGGCGCGCCGCGATGGAGATGCGGGGCGCATCTTTCTTGTCGGACCGGGCATAGGAGTAGTAGGGGATGACCGCGCTGACGTCCTTGGCCGCGCCGCTCCGCGCGATGTCCAACATCAGCAGGAGCTCCATGAGGTTGTCGCTGCACGGCGGGGATAGAGGTTGGACGATGAAGACCTGCTTGGCCCGAACGCTTCGGCCCAATTGAATGTAGTAATTGTCGTTGGAAAACTTCCGAATGGTCGTGGGCGCTAAGTCCAGTTCCAGATAATGCGCAATCTCCTCTGCCAGGCCGACGTGGGCGGAACCGCTGAAGATGATAACGTCGTCCAGGTTTGAGCTCGGGGATGGTTGCGGGGACTGCTCGTCTCGTCGTTCACCTCTCTGCTGGGTCAAGATCCTCTCCTTCGGCGTGATGATGTTTGTCGTGATGTGTGACTTTGCACAGCGTCCTTTCCCTCGGCTCTTATTGTACGAGGCCTCAGAATACGGTCAAATGCTGGCGATTGAAGATCAGTGTAGGTTCATGATCTCGATCGGTTCCAGGTCCTCGGCGAGCGCGAACCCAAAGATGCGGCTGTAAAAGATCAGTTCGGCGTCGAGCGCGCGCTTGATGTTCTTCGACCGCCGGAATCCATGCTGTTCGCCTTCAAACGGCAGGTAAGCCACCGGAATGCCCTTCTCGTCCAACGCCTCGACCATCATCTCGGCCTGGCGTGGGGGGACGACCTTGTCCTCCAATCCCTGGAAAAAGATGACCGGGCAGCTCAGCTCCTCGACGTGATAGATCGGGGACCGGGCCTCGTAGACGTCCTCGGCCTCGGGATAGGGCCCGATCAGCCCGTCGAGGTAGCGGGACTCGAACTTATGCGTGTCGCGGGCCAGGGCGCCCAGGTCGCTGACGCCGTAGTAGCTGGCGCCCGCGTCGAAGAAATCGTGGAAGGTGAGGGCGCTCAGCGTGGTATAGCCCCCAGCGCTGCCCCCCCGGATGGCGAGGCGCTCGCCGTCCACACGCCCTTGATCGACCAGGTACCGGGCGCCGTTGATGCAGTCCTGCACGTCGACGATCCCCCATTGTCCGGCCAACCGGTCGCGGTACGCGCGGCCGTATCCGGCGCTGCCCCCGTAGTTGACGTCCAGCACGGCAAAGCCCCGGCTGGTCCAGTACTGGGTGCGCAGGCTGAGGGCGCTCGAGCTCGCCCCGGTGGGGCCGCCGTGGCTTATCACCAGCAGCGGCGGCTTCTCACCGGACGGCGCCTGCATATCCTGGTTCTTCGGCGCGTAGAAGAGCCCGTACGCCGTGCGCTCGCCCGCCGTGGGAAACTCCACGGGCTCCGCGACGGACAGGTAGCCCGGTTCCACGTCCAGCGTGGTGCTCATCTGGAGCACCTCGTGGTCGCCGGTGGTCAGATCGACCCGGAGCAGAGCACCCGGTTGGGTGGGGGCCCCGCCTCGAAAGAGGACCCAGTCGCCGCGGGCGCCCACGCTCCCCAGGCTGGTGTAGGGGGTGACGATGGGGTCGAGCTTGCCCGTCTTCACGTTGAGCCGCGCCAGATGGTCGATCCCCTCCTGCCTGTACGTGCAGATGATCTCCTCGGGCGTGCGGTAGGCGTACGTGGACAGCCCAAAAACCCACTGCGGCTGGCCGAATTCGGCGTCCATCTCGCGAACGCAGACGGCCTCCGTGCCGGTCCAACGGTACAGGTTCCACCAGCCGTTGCGGTCCGAGGCGAAGGTCAGGACGCCGTCGGGCGACCACTCGGGTTGGAAGATGGATTCGTCGCTGCCGCCTGCCACACGCGTGGGCTCGCCGAGGGTGCCGTCCGCTTCGATCGGCGCCACCCAGAGTTCGGTCCCGTCCCAGGGCATATTCGGATGGTTCCAGCTCAGCCATGCCAGTTGGTCTCCGTCCGGGCTCAGGCTCGGGGAGGCGTAGAAGTCGCAGCCCTGGGCCAGCGTCTGCTGCTTGCCCCGTCCGTTGAGCGGGATCGCGGCAAGCGTGTTGACCGCTTCCCCGTGCGCGCGGATGACCGCGTCGGTGTGATCCTCGCGGACGCAGATCATGCGGTTCCGGGCGTGGTCGACGATCCCGTCGGCGTAGCGGAGGGGCGCCTCCGGGGTGATCGGCTTCCAGGTCCCCTCGGCGGTGCGGGTGTAGAGGCGCTGGTCGTTGTAGTTGGCGATGATGATGCACCCCCCATCGATGGTGACGGACCCCCCGCCGTACTCGTGGACGCGCGTCCGCACGTTGAACGGGGGCGGCGTGAGATCGGTGCGCGTGCCGTCGGGCGCCCGGTGGACGAGCATGTACCGCCCGCCCTCGGAGGGGCGGCCCTCCAGCCAATAGATGTCCTCACCGTCGAGGACGCCGCCGCCCAGGCGGATGGACGACGAGACGATCAGATCGGACGTGATCGGCGATTTCCACGATCCATAGGGAACGGTTTTGGGCTCGGGCATATCAGATCTCCTTTATGCTGGTTATGGGTTCGTTGGTCACGCTCAAGTGTACCGCAGCCCGGGTGAGTGTCCACTGCCACGCCCCTTTGCCTATCCCGATTTTGCATTACGCTTTGGGAGGAGTATCATAAGGGGTGTTGCAGGTATCTACCGTCGAGAGATGACTCATGAACAAGGAGGCGACGTTATGCCCAAAGGACTGTTTCTGCTTAACCCCGATGCCTACGACAAGATCTATGGCCCGCCGGAGCGCGAGGCCATCCGGGCCCGGGTCGACATCACCGCGCCCCTGCAGACCGCAGCGTCGGTCGCGGAGAACCCGGAGGTGCTGGCGGACGTCGAGATGATCTTTTCCGGCTGGGGGATGGCGGAGCTCACCGAGGCGTTTCTTGAGGCGTCGCCCCATCTGGAGGCCGTCTTCTATGGGGCCGGATCGATTCGGTACTTCGCCACCGACGCCGCCTGGGACCGGGGGATCACCATTACCAGTTCGTATGCCGCCAACGCGGTGCCGGTCTCGGAGTACACCCTGGCTCAGATCCTGCTCAGCCTCAAGCGGACGTGGTACTACGCCTGTCAGATCAAGGAGGAGCATCGCTGGATTCCCAAGGGGCCGGTGCCGGGGGCGTTTGAGACCACGGTGGGCCTTATCTCGTTGGGCAAAGTGGGGCGATTGGTCGCCGAGCGCCTGAAACCCTTCGACCTGAAGGTGTTGGCCTACGACCCCTACGTCCCGACCGAGGACGCGGAGGCCCTGGGGGTCGAACTCGTCGACCTGGACGCTATCTTTGAGCGTGCGGACGTCGTCTCGCTGCACGCGCCGAAGCTCCCCGAGACGCTGGGGATGATCACCGGCGCGCACCTGGCGGCGATGAAGGAACGGGCGACCTTTATCAACACGGCCCGGGGGGCCATCGTCCGGGAGGATGAGATGATCGAGGTGCTCAGAACGCGGCCCGATCTGTATGCCCTCCTCGACGTGACCGACCCCGAGCCGCCGCTTCCGGATTCCCCTCTGTACATCCTGCCCAACGTGATTCTGACCCCCCACATTGCCGGTTCGCTGAGCGAGGAGTGCCGCCGGATGGGGCAGACGGTGGTCGCGGAACTGAAGCGCTATCTCGCTGGGGAGCCGCTGCAGTGGTCCATCTCGCGGGAGCAGGCCAAGATTCTAGCGTAGGTCGAAGACCGCGCTGTTTTGAATGACATGAATGCACCGATAGGACAAGAGGTTTGTATCACGAGTTAGTTAAAAGGAGTTACGATGTCACATCCGAAGTTGACCGCACAGCTTTACACGATCCGGGAATACACCCAGACCCTGGAGGACTTCCGCACCAGCATGGAGAAGGTCCGCGATATCGGCTACACCGCGGTGCAGGTCTCGGCCATCGGCCCGATCCCTCACGAGGACGTCAAGGCCGTCGTGGACGACCTGGGTCTGACTATCTGCATCACCCACATCGGGTTCGACCGGTTGCAGAACGATATCGAGGGCGTGATCGCGCAGCACAAACTGTGGGAGTGCCCCAACGTCGCTGTCGGCAGCATGCCCCAGGCGTACCGGAGCGGCGGCGAGGACGCGTTCAAGCGCTTCGCCCAGGAAGCGACCGAGATCGGCGAGGCGTTGGCCGAGGCGGATCTCACGTTCAGCTATCACAATCACAGCTTCGAGTTCGTGCGCTTTGGGGACCGGACCGGGCTCGACGTTATCTACGAGGAGAGCGATCCTAAGTACCTTCAGGCCGAGATCGACACCTTCTGGGTCCAGCACGGCGGCGGCGATCCCATCGCGTGGATCCGCAAGATGACAGACCGCATGCCGATCATTCACTTCAAGGATATGGTCATCTATGAGGGCGAGCAGACCATGGCCGAGATTGGGGAGGGCAATCTCAACTGGCCCGGTATCCTGGAAGCCTGCGAGGACGCGAATGTGGAGTGGTATGCGATCGAGCAGGACCGCTGCATGCGCAACCCCTTTGAAAGTTTGAAGATCAGCTACGATAATCTGCGGGCGATGGGCGTGGAGTGAGCGTGCCCGGCCCTTTAGGCATGTGCATGCGTGATCTCATCGCCTTCGATGCATAGCCTCACCCGCGTGCAGGCAGCGCTGGCCGGCCGACCGGTCGATCGCCAGCCGGCCCTGCCCATCTTGCACAGTGGGTTGCCGCCGCTCTTCGACGTGGCCCTGGGCGCCTTCTATACCGACGCTGAGGTCATGGCTGACGTCATCGTGCGGGGTTACCGGACCTTCGGCTACGACGGCGTTCAGCTCTCCCTGGGGGTCACCGGGGAGGCGGAGGCTTTGGGTGCGGACGTGGCCCAACCGGAGGACGGGGCCCCGGTGCTTCAGGCGCCGCTGCTGCCCGACTTTCCGGGTCCGGAGAGCCGGGAGAAGCTTCGGATGCTGCGCACCCGCGATCCGACGACCGGCGGGCGGATGCCCCTCTACGATGAGGCGGTCCGGCGCACCGTCGGGTGCATCGGGGAGGAGGCGTTCGTCCTGGCGATGCTGCGGGGGCCGCTCCTGGCGGCCTCTCAGCTATGCGGGGTTGAGGAACTGTTGATCGCGATGATCACGGCCCCCGACGCGGTGGAGGCCCTCCTGGCGTTCACGACTGAGGTCGCGCAGAGACTCGGAACGTGGCTGCGGGCCGGCGGCGCCCACGGGCTCATTCTCGGCGAGGCGACGTGCTCGCCGAACTTTATCTCACCGGCCTTGTACCGGTCCCTCGTGCATCCCCATCACCGGGCGCTCGTCGCCGGGCTCCGGGAGGCCGGTTGGGACACGCTGGGCCTTCACGTCTGCGGCGACATCACGCCGATCGTTGAGGATTTGGTGGCGACGGGGGTGGATCTTTTGGACGTGGATCATCAGGTCGACGCCGAAGTGGCGATCGAACTGGCGCAGAACCGGGTTGCCCTGCGCGGCAACCTCGACCCCTCGAGTATCTTCCGTTTTGGGACCCCAGCGCAGGTCAGGCGGGCGACGCGTGCCCTGATGACGCAGGTCGCGGATGCGCCGCGTTGGATTCTGGGCAGCGGCTGCGATATCCCACCTGGTACGCCCGAGGCAAATCTGCGGGCATGGATGGAGACGGTTGTTTCACCCAATGGAGATCAAAAGGAGCGTGGATCATGGACGTAGGTGCGGTCAGTCTTGGTTGGAGCGGTACGCCACTTCCCGAGGTTTTTGAGCAGCTTGCGGCGATTGGCGGGGAATGCATTGAGATCAACGGGAACACGGGGCGCCATCATGACGTCGACCTTCACGGGCCGACTACGCCTCAGAAGATTGAGACGTGGGCGGTCGGGGCGGGATTGACGGTCGGGAGCCTCAGCGGATACTGTGACTTCGCGCAGACCGATGCGGGGATCCTGACCGATGAGGTCGCGCGGCTGCTCTCCTATTGCCGGGCGGCATCCCTGATGGATATCTCGGTGGTCCGGGCCTTTGTCGGCGACGTCAAACCCGGTGTTACCCTGTCCGACGTGCGGGAGAATATCATCGCCGCCTTCAAGGAGGCGTCGCAGGAGGCGCAGCTTTTGGGCATCACGCTGGGGATTGAGAATCACGGCCATCTCATCAACGATGGACCGGCCCTTGCGGCGTTGGTCGACGAGGTCGGCGCCGACAATCTGGGATTCACGATCGATACCGGCAACTTCGCCTGGGCGGGCCACGATCTCCCGCAGGTGCGCGCCGATTTCGAGGCGGTGCTTCCGCGGGTCGTCAACGTCCACGTCAAGGACGGAAAGTGGCTGGACGAGGGCTTCGTCTTCGTGCCGGCGGGGGAGGGTGCCTTGCCTCTCCGGTGGCTGCTGGAATCCCTGGCGGCCCAGCACTATGAGGGCCCTGTTTACAGCGAATACGAGGGCAGCGGGGATATTGTGGAGGGGACGCGACGGAGTATCGATTACCTCAAGCGCGAAATCGCATCCCTGGCGTAAGCATCGATAAGAAAGGACGCACGATGACGTCGACACCAAATATCGTCCTGATTGAGTGCGACAGTATGGATGGACGGGTGATGGGGTGTATGGATCACCCGGCGATGACGCGGGCCACCCCCAATTTTGATCGGCTGGCGGCCCGAGGCGCGCTCTTCCGCAACGCTTACACCAATAATCCGGTCTGTTGTCCCTCCCGGTCCAGTATGTGGAGCGGGACCTATACGCACCACTGTGAGGGATGGAACAATCACAAGGGCCTCTCTCCGGACGACCCGACGTTCCGGACGCGGTTGGGAGAGGCCGGGTATCGCACGATGACCTTTGGCAAGACCGATTACCTCTCGGGGCACCACACGATTCGGGCGCGGGTCTCGCCTTGGACGCGCTCGGCCTACATCCCTCGTGGGGAGTACCGGATGGAGGGCCCGCAGATCATCGACGAGGATCTCGTACGCGTCCACGCGCACGACTGGGATAACTTGGACCGGAGCGTGGACTGGCTTCGCGATCAAGCGGCGCGTGGGGACGCGCCCTTCATGCTCTATCTGGGGCTCAACGCGCCGCACCCGGCGTTCACGACCTCCCGGCACTGGCTCGATGCCATCGATCAGCAGGCCGTGGATCTCCCCCAGTCTGACGTCCGGGATCACCCAGCGCTGGCTTACCAGCGCTTTCACAAAAACTGGCTGCACGGCTTCTCGGACGAGGTGGTCCGGGACGTGCGGCGCATCTACTTCGCCATGATCGCCGAACTCGATGCGATGGTTGGGGAGGTGGTCCGGGCGATTGACGATCTCGGCCTCACGGACGAGACCGTAATCCTCTTTATCAGCGATCACGGCGAGCTGGCGATGGAGCACCGGCAGTTCTACAAGATGTCGATGTACGAGCCGTCGGTGCGTGTGCCGGTCATCGCGGCCGGGCCCAACGTGCAATCGGGCACCGTCGTGGACGACCTGGTCTCGTTGGTCGACATTTATCCTACGCTGATGGATATCGCCGATGCGGCGCATCCGCCGGCACTCGATGGGCACAGCCTCTACCCCTTCCTTGCTGGTGAGCCCGATCCGGCGCGGCCCGACTGGGTGTTGAGCGAGTTTCACGGCAGCACCCTGCCGACGGGCACCTTTATGCTGCGGCAGGATGCGTGGAAGTACGTGGCCTACGTCGGGTATCCGCCCCAGCTCTTCAATCTGGACGAGGATCCGGACGAGGTCGAGCACCTGACGGCTGCCCGCCCGGATGTCGTCGCGGCGATGGATGCGAAGCTGCGGGAGATCGTGGACTACGAGGCCGTCGATGCGCGGGTCAAGGCGTACGACCGGCAGAGTTTCCGCACCTGGCGCGAGGCGCGTAAGGCCGAGGGCACGTACGAGGATCTGATGGCGCGGGTCTACAGCGGGTGGGATGATCTGTCCGAGGATGAGATCGAGCCGTGGACGGCGGCCGACGAGGCCCTGATCGAGGACTGGCTGCATAGGTCCTAGGAGGCGTCACTATGAGCGCGTGTGTTAATCTGGCCTTTGTGGGCACGGGACCGTGGGCGCAGCGGCATCACTTCCCGACCCTGGATCACCTGCGAGAGGAGGGCGTGCCGCTGCGGCTGCGAGGTGTCACCAGCCTCGAACGTGAGGAGGCCGACCGTGTTGCGGATCGTTACGAGTTCGAACGAGTCTACCCGGATCTGAACGCACTGATGGCCGATGACGCGGTCAATGCGGTCGCCGTTGCTGTCGCCCCCGAGGCCGCCTATGAGGTGATAAGCCGGCTCGTCACGATGGGGGTGCCGATCTTCAGTGAGAAGCCGCCGGGCATCAGCCTCGCGCAGGCGCAGTCCCTGAGCGAGCGGGTCACGGTCCCCAACGTCGTGGCGTTCAATCGCCGGTACGAGCCGCTGAACAATCTCTTCAAGACGACCGTAGACGCGATGTCCGAGATCACATTCGTCGAGGGGCACTTTATGCGCCACCAGCGATTTGATGAGACGTTTATGATCGGCACCGGCATTCACTGGATCAACTTCATGGGCTATCTGTTCGGGGATATCCGCCGCGTGCGGACGACCCGCTTGCGCAATCCGGCCAATGAGACCTGGATCTGGCTCGCCGACCTTGTCTTCGACGGGGGGCTCCGGGGGCAATTGAAGGTCCTGCCCTGCTCCGGCTCTCAGTACGAGCGGTTGGAGGTCCACAGCAACGTGCAGTCCGTCTATCTGCAAGGCGCCCTGGCAAGCGAGCCGGGGCGGATTATCGTCGAACGCGGCCCTGAGCGCCGGGTCATCGCGCCCGAGGCGGATGCGGCCCAGCCCGCATTCGTCCGATTGGGCATCGCCGGTGAGTATCGGGAGTTTTTCAACGCTGTCCTTCGCGGGAAGGCTACCCGATCCAATTTCCAGAATGCGGTCAATGCGATGCGGGTGGCCGAGGCGATGGAGCAGGGCTTTGACTTCTAGGGAGGTTACCCATCTATGTTAACGCGAACCATTGAGCACTCGACCAACGTCTCGGAGGCCTATGCGCGCTTTATGTCCAGTCTGGGACGCTGGGTGGAGGACTGCATTGAGCGGTATGCGGACGCAGCGCCCACCGACGTGCACGATCAGGGGACGTATACGACCGGTTGGGCGCCCTACGTTCGGGCGCAGCAGGACAGGTGCGCCCTTGACTTTCTCAAGCGGAGGCGTGATGCGATCCACGATCATTTCGTCACCACCGAGCAGTGGCATCACGGGTACTGGCGCATTCAAGAGGCGCATCACGGGACGGAGCACTTCGACCTCTTTCTGGGGACCCTGCTGAGCCTCGATCCCGACGACGCGGAGACCCGCAGGCAGATTCTGGACGCGACCGAGCACATCGGGAACGGGGTGGCGGGTATCCCTGACTGGTTCGATACGGAGTCTTCTCTCTTCCGCTCGATGTATCTCGGGACGGAAGAGGTCCGGACCGAGCCCGGGATGGAGTTGAACATCCCGGATCATCTGCGCTTTGCCCGCCTCTGTTTGCTCGCGCGGCGGGCCGGCGGTGGGGCGCGTTACCTCGATCTGGCCTCCGAGTACGCGGGGCAGTGGGCCGAGGCGATCCTGACGGAGCCGGCGCTGCCGGTCGGGCTGTTGCCCGCCGGTGCGGTGACCGATCTCGCCGGGGACGCGGAGGCCGCCTACCGGAGCTTCGCCGGCATGGCGGGGCACCTGGATGATGATCTCGAACGCACCGAGAATTTGTTGGCCTCGAATGCGGTGGACGTGATGCTCGATCTCTGGCAGGAGACCGGGGAGGGGCGGTTCTGTGCGGCTGCTGAGAGGCTGCTGGACGTGCTTGCGACCCAGCTCGACGACCCCGACGCGGGTGCGGCGGCCGACGCGATTCGCACGTACCGCCGGGTTACCCACAATCACCGTTACGACGGGGCGGTTCGGGATGCGGTGGCGTCCCTCGATCCCCTCGCCGTCCGGGATCTGGGACTCCAGCCGGACGTCCAACGTCCCGAGCGGCCTCACGGCATCGGCAAGCGCTCGGATAAGCCCAACTGGTTCGAGGACGGCGAGCGGCAGCGTCACAACCCCATCCTCCTCGCGGTCGCGGCTGAGATGATGGACGATCGCGATCTGGCGACCGCAGCCCTGGATCTCGGACGCACCGCTTTTGAACTCGCGCGGGAGGCGCTCCCGGACGGTCGCCATCACGGGTGTGCTGCGAACACGGTGAGCGCGATCGCCCGGGGCCACGGGCGCGACAATCACGCGGGTGTGACGACCGCCGTGTTAGGTGCGCTTTCCCCGGAAGGGTTTGGGCTCTGAGCCCCTCGGACTGAGACGCTCGTGGGATGCAAAGCAGCCTTCATCACACCCGCCCCTATGAAAAAGCCTCTTCTTGATAGGTTCTGCTATAATAGCGCTGTTTACTTTTTACGTGCATAGGTCAGGGCAAAAAGGAGTGGAACAGCTTTGCTTCCTTGGTTAGGTCAATATTTGATCGAGTTTTTTGGTCCGTTTCGACTCTTTACGTCGTATCTCTTCCTTGCCAGTACCGGTACCGCGATCGCGGCCGTGGCGACGTGGTATTTTCTTCCGAAGGTCTGGGGGTTTCTGCCCCGAGATCAGGGCCGGATCCACGCGGTCAATGCTAAACAGGCGAAGGACAAGCCGGTCGGGGCCGGCCTGATCTTTGTCCCTATCTTTCTGATCGCTTCGCTTCTGGTGATTCCCTTTGACTGGCGCGTGGTGGGGGTCTTGGCGTGTATTTTGTTGTCGATGATCGAGGGGTATCTCGATGATCGCAGTTATGGAGGATGGAGCGAGTACGCGTTGGGCGCCTTCGATTTGGGCATCTCCATCCTGGGGGCAATGGTGTTGTGTCAATTCGACGGCTACACCATATGGCTCCCCTTGATCAAAACCCCAATCGTGCTGACCCCCTGGCTCTTCATTCCTCTGGCGACCTTGGTGCTCTGGTTGATGATCAACGCGACGAACTGCACCGACGGCGTCGATGGGCTCTCGGCCAGCCTCTCTATATTGGCCCTGATCTACCTGGGCGGTATTCTCTACGGCATTGTGGGGCATCTGGAGATTTCCCAATACCTTCTCGTGCCGCATTACCCCAGCGGCGCGAGCTGGGCGTTGATGGCCTTTGTGATGGTCGGCTGCTTGGCCGGGTATCTCTGGCACAATAGCCTTCCCAGCGCGGTGCTGATGGGCGATGCCGGCTCCCGTCCGATGGGGCTGTTGATGGGGCTGCTGGTGATGGCGACGGGGAATCCGTCCCTCGTTCTGATCGTCACCGGTGTGGTGCTGGTGAACGGCGCTACGGGTCTTCTCAAGGTGACCCTGCTGCGCTTCTTCAAGATAACGATCTTCCGCCACGTGCGGTATCCGCTCCACGACCACGTCCGCCACAGCCTCGGCTGGTCCAACACCCAGGTTCTGGTGCGGTTCGTGCTGCTTCAGGCGATCGTCACGCCGATTCTGCTCGTGATGTTGATCAAGATCCGCTGAGTGATCTTCTGACAAAATCCTGTATACTAACCCTTGAATATGCAGGGGTTCCTGCATCCATCCTGACGTCTTCTCTGGTTCAACGGCGGGGCGCAGCATCTGATGCGCGGGCCTCGCTTGTCCAGGCTAACCATCTAAGCAGAAGGGCGGACCCTAGCGACCTATGAAGCGGGCGAACGCGGACATCCATGTGGCAGTGATCGGGGCGGGTATGGCGGGGTTGACGGCTGCTGCCTATCTCGCCAGGGTCGGTTATCACGTGACCGTGTTCGAGCATTTCTCGAAGGTGGGAGGCGCGACGGCGACGTTGGCGCGCGACGGCTATGCATGGGATCTGGGTCCCCTGATGGTGGAGGGCTTCGGTCCCGGGGAGCGCGCGCGACGGATCCTCGACGATCTGGAGATTGCAGATCGCATTGCATTGCGACCCGGCGACCGTGACGTCGTCTTCCCCGATTTCGAGCTTCGTCGACCGGCGAGTTACGCCGGGCGTGACTGGCGTCGTAAGCAGTTGCAGCACCTCTTTCCTGCCGAAGGTGCACACTTAACCCGCTACTATCAATTTCACAGGCGCGTGATGGATCTGGTGATCCTCCGCACTCACGCCGACCGTCAGCGGTGGATGGAGAAGGGACTGCTCAAGCTCTGGATGGGCTGGCTGTACCACCGGCTTGGTGAGAAGGTCGACTGGTCGGCGGCGCGCTTGATGGATCACTACTTCGTCGACCCGCGCCTGAAGGCCGTGTTTACGGCGCTGCTGGGAGATCTGGTTGCGCCGCCCAACCGCTTCCCGGCGTTGGGTCTTCCCCCCTTGAACGCCGCACGCAGCTTCGATGCCCGTATACCCCGCCGGTTATCGATGGCCGGCCGCCGCCCCACTTACCATTTCATCGAGGGAGGATGTGGGCACCTGGCCGACGCGGTCGCAGGCACCATCCGGGAGAACGGGGGATCGATCTATACGAACGCGAGCGTGGAGCAGATTGTGGTCGAGGGGGATCGCGTCCGGGGGGTCAAGCTCGCGGGCGGTCACTTCGAACCGGCCGAGGTGGTGTTTGCCTCGGGGGGAGCGCGGGAGACCTTTTTCGAGCGGGTAGGGCGCGTCTACCTCCCCTCCAGCTTCGCCTATCAGATTGACGAGCTCGAGGTGATGGAATCGGTGCTGATGGTCCAGTTGGGTCTGGATCTCGACCCCACGCCCTATCAGCCGCGGCCGGTCACGTACTATTACGGAACCTACGACATCGCCGCCGCGATTGCGCGCTGCCGTGAAGGGCGATATCACGGGGGCGCAGATGGGTTTGTGATTGCCATTCCTTCGATGCATTCGCCGGACCTTGCACCGGAAGGCCGGCACGCGTTGAACCTCTACACCATCGCGCCTAACGAACTGGAGCGGGGCAGTTGGCAGAGCCGGGGACCGCGTCTCGTCGATCGGCTGCTCGATCACGCGGAGCGGGTGATTCCGGGCTTGCGCGATCATATCGAGACTCAAATTGCCATGACCCCGTATGATTTCAGGGAGCGTTTCTACCAGAGCCATCACGCCTTCGGCGGGTGTGTCCCGATGCTGGGACAGACCGGGCCCGGGTATGAGACGCCCATTCACGGGCTTTGGTTTATCGGCGCCCAGAGCCGGAGCGGGGGCGGCATCCGGAACGTGATGGTCGGCGCGCGCGATGCGGTCCGCACGTTTGAGGCCGCGCGCCGGCATCCTTCCCCGCGTTTTATTTGATCATTGTGGTTTCAGTGCGTCACCGACCTATGGTGAGTTTATGTTAATTGTCGCCCAAGTTTGAAGGAGAGAATTGGAATGAGAATGAGCACGATGTTCAGTCATACCCTTCGTGAGGCACCGTCCGATGCCCAGACCGCTAGTCACGCACTCCTGGTGCGGGCCGGCTATATTCAACAGCATGCCGCCGGTATCTTTAGCGCGCTGCCGCTCGGGCTCCGAGCCCTGCAGAAGATCGAGGCAATCATCCGTGAGGAGATGAACGCCATCGACGGACAGGAGATCAAGATGCCCGTGGTCAATCCCGCCAGTATCTGGCAGGAGACCGAGCGCTACTATACGATCGGATCGGAGATGGCGCGATTCGAGGATCGCACCGAGCGCCCGATGGTCCTGGCGATGACCCACGAAGAGGTCGTGACCGACCTGGTGCGCAATGAGGTGGAGTCCTACCGGCAGCTTCCGGCGTTGGTCTATCATATTCAGACCAAGTGGCGGGACGATCCCCGGCCCCGTGCCGGCTTGATTCGGGTCCGTGAGTTTACGATGAAGGACAGTTACAGCCTTGACATCGATGAGGCAGGGCTCGATCAGCAGTACAAGGCTCACTACCAGGCCTATTTCAACATCTTCCGCCGCTGCGGCCTCGACCCCATCGCGGTCGGCTCGGATACCGGGATGATGGGGGGGAGTATGGCGCACGAGTTTATGGTGCTGACGCCCATTGGTGAGGATACGCTTTTGTTGTGCGGCCAGTGCGGCTATGCAGCGAATCGCCAGATCGCCCGCTGTCAGAAGCCGCTGGCCGACGAGGAACCGATGGCGCCCGTCGAAAGGGTCGAGACGCCCGGCGTGACCACGATCAGCGACCTCTCGACCTTCCTGAACGTGCCGGCATCCAAGACGGCGAAATCCGTTCTGATGGTGGCCACCGTCAGTGAGGCCCAGGAGGACGTCGACCGCTTGATCTTCGCGGTCGTACGCGGCGATATGTCGGTTAATGAGACGAAGCTCGCCAATGCGGTGCGGGCCAAGGAGCTGCGCCCGGCGACCGAGGCGGAGATCCGGGCGATCGGCGCCGAGCCCGGCTTCGCCTCCCCGATCGGCGTACACGACGCGCTAATTGTGGTGGATGACGCGGTCGTCTCGTCGCCCAACCTGGTCGCCGGGGCGAATGAGGCCGACGCCCATCTGCGTAACGTCAACTATGGCCGTGATTACGAGGCTGACATCGTCTGCGACCTGGTCGCTGCCGAGGAAGGCAGCGCCTGTCCGGCGTGCGGCGCGGGGATGCGCGCCAGGCGCGGCATCGAGGTCGGGAATATCTTCAAACTCGGCACCCGCTATTCCGAGGCGATGGGGGCGACCTTCGTCGATGAGGAGGGGGCGTCTCACCCCGTCGTGATGGGGTCGTACGGCATCGGGGTGGGGCGGGCGCTGGCGTGTGTGGCCGAGACCCACAACGACGACTACGGTCTTATCTGGCCTATCACCGTCGCGCCGTATGCGGTGCACCTCGTGACGCTGGGCCCGGCGGGGAGCCGGTCGCGAGAGGCCGCCGAGCAGCTCTATGCCTCTCTCCAAGAGGCCGGTATCGAGGTGCTTTACGACGATCGCGACCGCAGTGCCGGGGTCAAGTTCAATGACGCGGATTTGCTGGGTATGCCGATCCGTCTGACCGTCGCGCGACGGGGGATGAAACAGAACGCCGTTGAGATGAAACTGCGCGATCAGAAGGAGCGGGAGATGATCCCCTTCGATGCGATTCTGTCTGAGGTCGAGGCGACGATCGCATCCCTGAAGCGGGAGGTTGGTGCCGCCGTCGTGACGGTGCCGTTTGAAGCATAAGGCCGTTCCAGAAAACAAATCATCCCAATAGCCGGGATTTTCCAAGGAAAAAGCACCCGGTTTGGGGTGGTTTAAATCCTGGAACTACCTAAGTTGGTGTTGTTGACTGTCTGTTGAAGCGTTGAAAAAAGGAGGCAACCTTATGGACGCACTTGACATGTTGTTCACGCGACGAAGCATTCGGAGCTATACCTCGGATCCCGTCTCCGACGAGGATCTGAAGACGATTCTGGAGGCGGGGATGAACGCCCCCTCCGCGAACAACCGCCAGCCGTGGCATTTCGTGGTGGTGGACGACCGGGATAAGTTGAACGCGATTATGGAGGCGCATCCCTATACTCGGATGTTGGCCGAGGCCCCGATGGCGATCGTCGTCTGCGGCGATACCAGCATCTCGGAGAGTTACTGGGACCAGGATTGCTCGGCCGCGACGGAGAACATCCTGCTGGCTGCCAGGGCGCTGGATCTGGGAACGGTCTGGTGTGGGCTCTATCCTCGGGAGGCCCGGGTGAAGGCCATCAGCGCCCTTTTTAACTTGCCCGAGACTATCGTCCCCTTGAACGTCATCGCGCTGGGCCATCCCGCCGAGGAGAAGGGCCGCGTGGACCGGTATAAGGAATCGCGGGTTCATCAGAACACGTGGTAGAGTCTCAATTCAGGCGGCCGGTGGTGCCCGATACGCCGGTCGCCGCGTCCCTCAACCGAACCCGTATCGTTGACGTTCCAGGCATCGACGTCGACGAGGCCGTGCGGGGACGGCAGGCGTATCATCTGCTCTCCGCGCCGGCCCTGATCCGCTATGCTCAGCAGCGGGCGGACGCCCTACAACTGCCGGCTGTCCATCGAGACGCCGATCCGTCGGACCCTGAGGTTCGCCAGGCGCTGCCGCGCTACGTGGACGCCTGCTTGGGCGCTGAGTCGCCGGACGTACGAGAAGCCGCCGAGACCATCGCGCGCCGGTTAGGACGCAATCTGGGGCATCTGGCGGTCACCCTGTATCGCGGGGACGCGATCAACCGGGAGGCTCGGGAGGATTGGCCCGAGGCGGCGTGGGAGAGGTGGCGCGCTATCCATGCCTACAAACTTGGTGGGGGGGTGATGAGCGGGGAACTGGGGGACCGGCTGATCCATCGTGCCGGCGAGTTTCTGGCGGAGGTCGGGTATGATGGCATACTCTCCGTCGCGAAGACCCCACGTCCCCGGAACATGGGTCTGTTGGGGGTGGGACGCCCGATCCCCTCGATGGCTCGCGAGACGTGCCGGTGGGCGCTCTGTCTGGATCTGGGGCAGACGTCGATCAAGCGGGCGGTCGTCCATTACGAGGATGGCGTGCTCGTAGGACTCCAATGGCTGCCGCCGGTGCCGGTGCGCTGGCAGTGGCGGAACCGACCGGATGCGGGAGCGGGCATCGATCCCCAGGCGGTGCTCACGTTCACGGCGCGGGCCATCGCGGAGGGCCTGGAGATGGCCCGCGCTGAAGCCCCGTCGCTCTGCGCGGAGGTCGGGATGAGTATCGCGGCCTATGTGCGCGGCGGCAAGCTGCTGGGGAACGGGCTCTACGCCCGGATGCAGGTGCTGTCTGAGGATGCGGCTGGGTTGATCGCGGACGCCGTCGCCGAGGAGACCGCCTCTTCAATCCGTCCGATCCTCGTGCACGATGGCACCGCTGCGGCCCTCCTGCACGCCGGTGAGGCGGAGACTGCGGTGCTCGTGATCGGCACGGCTATTGGGGTTGGGTTTCCGCCGGCATCGACGTCAGGTCTCTGTCCGATCGCGCCCAACGTACAGCAGGGAGATCACTCTCCCTGACCTCGAGGCGGTGAGGCTACTGTTTGTACATGTCCAGCCGCATCTCAATGCGGCGGAACGCCTCGATGAAGCCGCCCTCCTGCAAGGCGGGCCAATGCGGGTCGTACACGGGTAGATTCTCGCTCTTGGTATCGGTGTTGGGGAAGCGCGCGTAGAGCGCGTGAATGAGCGCTAATCCTACCTGATGCGGATCCCCGACCTCGGTCTGGAGCACGAGCCGTCCCACTTGCAGTGGGGTCTTCTGATAGACCAACCAGCCCCGGTCGCCGTTTTCCAGCTCGACGCGAAGGGCGTCCAACCCTCCGGCATTGAGCAGCGATGGGATCTCGTCCAACCAGGAGGGTACGCTCTGTCTTCGCCGGAGCAGCATGATCGCCCGCTCGTGATCCAGATATTGGATCGCATAATGGGGAGCGTCGTGCATGGGGGGCGAGGGCGGACGCCGGATCACGAGTAGCTCCCGGGCCTCGCGGAATCCCAATTTGTGGAAGAGATGGAAGGCGGGTTGGTTGTCCTTGATCACCTCCAGGACGGAGTAGGAGACCTCCAGCTGTTTGGAACGCTCGATCACGTAGGTCATCATCCGCTGTCCCAGGCCGCACCGCCGCCGGTTCGGTAATACCTCTAATCGGGTGACCCACGTATGACCGGGGCGCACGCCCAGCATATTCAATCCGGCGGGTTCTCCGTCCAGCATGGCGACCACGGACTTCTCCAGGTTGACGTCGTAGTTGCAAACGTACTCACGGAGGCTGATGGCACTCATCGGCATGGGCACAATATAATCGATCCTGCCCTGATTGTAGATCGTGACCAGTTCGTCGAAGGTAAACTCGGAGGCGGGCACCAGCATCACGCCGTCGTCGCTCTCGTCAGAGGCATGGGCGTCTGCTGCATGCGGTTGTGAATAGTGAGGCATCGATCAAGCTTTTCCGTCGGGCAAAAACGCGGCAATTTGCTCGCCGAGAGTTCTAAAATTCAGGGGTTTGGAGATATATCCATCGAATCCATAGGCTTTCGCCATACGAGAGCCGGTTTCAATGGGCCAACCTGTGACAGCGACGACCGGCACGTCGTCGAGTTTGGGCACCCGGCGTATCTGTCCAAGCAGCGTCTGACCATCCAAATCGGGTAGGCCCAGGTCCAGCATAATAATATCGGGATGATGAGCGGTCGCCATCTGTAATCCTGTCTCAGCATCCGATGCGCTAAGCACTTCGTACCCGGCTGCAGATAGTACCCGACTGGCGATATTCACGTGGTCGGGGTTATCCTCTATGATTAAGACTGTCGTCATATGCGGCTCCTTAATCACCATCTTGACACAAGGCCGGGGTTTGAGACCCTCGCCTGTTATCCCTCGGGATACCAGGTAGAAACAATATCGATCAGTTCCATCGCCCGGATGGGTTTCGACATATAGTTGTCACATCCGGCGTCGAGAAAGCGCTCTTGATCCCCTTGCATCGCCGCTGCGGTGATGGCGATGACGTAGGTATCCTTGAGATCCTCGTCTTCTCTGATGCGCTTGACCACTTCCAGACCATCGATCCCCGGTAGTCCGATATCTAACAGGACCAAAGGTGTCTTCAACTTGCCCAGCATCGCCAGGCCGTCCTCGCCTGTCTCTGCCTCGATCACCCAATATCCCTTCGATTGCAGGATCTTGCGCACGACGCGGCGGTTGTGATAATTGTCCTCAATATACAGGATTTTTCTATCTTGCATAGTCACTCCGATAAGATGGCTTCGACGTGATCCAGGAGGCTGCTTCGATCCATCTCAGCCTTGGACCACACCGAGTCTGTGTGCGACGTCAAGTAAGCCCGCAGGGAGGGATTGATATCCTTCGCGGACACCACGATGACGGGCTTGTCCCGGGTTTCTTCTCGCTTCCGCAACGTCTCCAGCAGTTTTTCGCCGCTGGTGTCCGGAAGCATAAGGTCCAGGATAATCAGGTCGGGCGGCGTGCGCTCAATGACTTCCATCGCTTCGAGGGCGGAATACGCTTCCACCACCTCAAAGCGCTGGTCGATGTCGAACAACCGGTGCATCAGGCGTGCGTCCGATACGTAGTCATCAACCACGAGGATGCGTGGACGACCACTTGTCCCAAACGCCTTGACCCGCCAGTCTTGCGTGACCTTGGGGTGATCGGTCTTCTCCGATGGGATGGTCTCTAGAGGATCGCCGAGAACCTCGGCCACGTGGTCGGCCAGTTCCCGAACGCTGAAGTCCCCTTTGCGCCATACGGAGTCCGTATAGCGGCGCAGGTAATCACGGTCCTTTGAGGTGAGCGTCTTGGCCGAGATAATAATCACGGGAATGTCATCCGTCCGCCCGTCCGCTTTGATCTCGTCCAGGATAGAGAACCCATTCATATCCGGCATCATCAGGTCGAGGATCACCAGATCGGGCTGGCGCTGTCGGACGAGTTCCAATCCTTCCTCCGCTGAATGTGCTTCGAAGACGCGATACTGCTTGTGAAGCTTCAAGAGGCGCCGAATCAGGCGGCTGTCACTGGGATTGTCGTCGATGACGACCACCGACGTGACCTGCTCGTCAATCTGCTCCAGTGCGATGTCCAACCCCTCGGACGGTTGGTTCACGGCCGGCAGGTCGTCCATCCGCACGTGGAGCGCGTAGCGATCCTCCAGGATGTGCTTCTCTGCGCTGAAGGTATGACCGGAGCAGTTGATCACCACCCGCTCATCTGGCTGGATGGCCGTCTCAAGCAGCTTATCTAGGCCGGCAAAGGAGACGCCGGCTGCCGGTTCCATCGACATCCCCTCGGTGCGGGCGACCCGGCGCATCGCGCGGAAGGCCTCCCCATCGCTGACGGAGACCATCGCGCCTCCGTGGGTGTCGATAGCATCCTTCAGGATCTCGTAGGCGTATCCCGGCTGTCCAGTGGCGAGCACCGTCACGAGGGTCTCCGGCTCGACGGACACGGATTTCTCCAGGCCTTGCTCCCACGAGCGGACCATCGGCGCGCAGCCCTCAGCCTGGACGACGCCTAGCTTCGGGATCCGATCGACGATGCCGGCCTCATAGAGTTCGGTGAAGCCCTTCAGCACGCCCAGCGGGCCGATGCCCCCGGATACAGCCTGAATATACCAGTCCGGCGCACTCCACCCGAGCTGCTCGGCGATCTCCAGGGCGATTGTCTTCATACTCTCTTTGCCGGGGACCGCTTTGGCGCCCTGGTCCTTGTAGATCCCGCGCCTTTCTGCAAACTCGGTGGCGACGGCCTTCGCGCGGTCGTAGGAGGCGGAGACCTTGATGACCTCGGCGCCGTAGAGCGCAAGCTCCCGCATCTTCTCGGCGGGCACGCTGCTCGGGAGGAAGATCCAGAGTTTGATGCCGGCCCGCGCGCAGAACGCGGCGTACGCCGCGGCTGCGTTGCCGGTGGAGGCGATCGCCATCTCGTCGATGCCCTGGGCTTTCAGCGTGCTGACTGTCAGGGCTGCCTGCCGGTCTTTAAGCGATCCGGTGGGTTGTTGGCGCTCGTCCTTGATCCATATCTGTCCGGATCCTCGCCCTGTCCATATCTGCTCCAGGCCTGAGGCTCGGGTCAGGGGCGTCCAACCCTCGCCCATCGTGACAAACGCAAAGTCGTCGGGGAAGGGTAGGAGCTCCCGATACCGCCACATGTTGTGAGGTCGGTGCGCGACGTGATCGGGCCAATCGGGATAAAGCGATGGGATATCGTAGCGTGCTTCTACCCACGCGCCACCGCACGCGCTGCACCGACCGATGCCGACGTCGGCATCCATTTCGTGCCCACAGTTCAAGCATATCACTGCGTCAAAAAGCGTCTGCATAGTGTCCATTCGATTCACTCTATTGTATCGGTGACGTTAGGATTCCGAGCTCTCGTTCTGATTGACCGGCAGGCGGACGGTGAAGGTCGATCCTTTGCCCAGTTCACTTTCGACCTCCAGGGTACCGCCGTGCAACTGGACCAACTCTCTCGTGATGGCCAACCCCAGACCGGTGCCCTGCCGCTGCTTGGTAACGGTCTGATTGAGCTGTTCGAATCGTTCGAAGATCCGGTCTATATCCTCCTCAGCGATGCCGACGCCGGTGTCCTCAACCGCGAGACAGACCCTATGGTCCTCGGCGTAGGCTCGGAGGGCGACGTGCCCTTCCTCGGTAAACTTGATCGCGTTGGAGACCAGGTTGTTGAGAATCTGATCGATGCGGCGTTGATCGCCCCAGATAGTCGGGAGATCCTCTTCGGCCTCGACGATGAATTCGACCACGTCATCGACCAGCAGCCCCTCTGCGCTCTTCTGGGCTGCGCTGACGATATCTGCCACCTCCACCCTTTGCATCTCCATCTCCAGGCGTCCGGCTTCGATACGGGCCAGATCTAGAACGTCATTGATGATGGCGAGTAGTTGTTGACTGCTGTCGTAGATCGCCTGTACGTCCTCCATCGTCTCCTCACTCAGTTCCTGATCGATCCCCATCAGCATAATCTCGGTATATCCGATGATGGAGTTGAGCGGGGTGCGCAGCTCGTGGCTCATACTGGCCAGGAACTCGCTCTTGAGCCGGTCGACCTCACGCAGGCGTTCGGCGGTTTCGTTCAACGTCTCGACGAAGTCCGCGTTCTGGAGCGCGATGGCGATCTGACCGGCCAGGGTGCTGAAGATGTCCAGATCCGACGCGGTGAAGCGTTCGACCTGGCTGTCCTGAACGTCCAGGACGCCCAGAACCTCGTCACCGGCGACCAGCGGGACGGCCACCTCGGAGCGGGTCTCGGGCAGCAGCGGGTTGGGCAGGAAGCCCGTCTCCTTCTTCGTGTTGGAGATCGCGACGATCTTCCGGGTACGGGCCGCACGGGCGACCAGGCTCTGCGCCTCATCCCAGGGGATGGTGTGTCCCTCGGCCAGCATCTGCTGTCCCACCTCACCAGATCCTGCCTGCATCATCAATTCGCTGCGGTCGTCGTCTGCAAGATAGACGTGGACGTGATAGAGATCGAAGCGCGACCGGAGTTCGTCCACGACCCGGTTCAGCAGGCGGTCGGGGTCGAGGATCGCGCTGATCTCCTCGGTCAGGTCGGCTGCGGTGCGTAACTGTTCGGTAAACTGCTCCCGAGCCTCCTCCGCTTCTACCCGCGCTGTGATATCGGACACCAGTGAGGCCACACCAAGGGTATTCCCCTGTTGGTCGACCAGTGGGGCATTGTACCATTCACATATGATGGTGCTACCGTCTTTGGTGAAGTTCTCGTTAGTGCTGCGAGTGCCGCCTCTCCGGTGGAGGACATCCTCCCAGACCTGGTTGACCAGGGGACGCGCCTCTTCAGGTACCATCAGGCCGGCTGCATGTTGACCCTTTGCCTCCTCCTCAGAGTACCCAAAGATCTCTTCCGCAGCGGGGTTCCAGGATTCAACCTCAAAGTCGGTGTTCCATTCGATGACCGCCAGCGGAGTCTGCTCAACCAGCAAGGAGAGTCGCTGCTCGGACTCACGAATCCGCTCTTCCGTCATCTTACGTTCTGTGATGTCCTGATTAACCCCGTGTAGCTTGATGGTGTTTCCCTCTTCATCCTTTTCAACACGGAACCAGACGGATGTCCATCGCTCTTCACCCTGGAGGGTGAGGTTCTGGGATTCCATTTGGAGATGGAAGTCGGGATCGTCCGTCTCCAGTGCTTTCCGAATATTCTCTCCTACTAATCCAGCATCGGCCGGCGGGACAAAGCGTTGCGCAAACTCCTCCGCACTTATCTCGTAG
>DAOTTS010000196.1:0-17151 GCA_034437735.1 Anaerolineae bacterium | reverse complement strand
GGAACGGGAAGCTTGCTGGTGGCAAGCCGTGCACATCGCGTATGATATGTTGTGGGCAGCTCGCCACTTGGCCCATCATGTACCGCGACCATGGGAGCAGTACTTACCGACCGTCAAGAAGCAAGAAGTATCACCCAGTATGGTCCAGCGCGACTTCGCCCGGCTTATTCGACAGTTGGGGACTCCGGCCCGGGCGCCCAAACCCCGGGGTAACTCCCCAGGACGCCCCGCCGGGATGACGTTACCCGCACGATCGCGTCAAAAAGTCGTGGTGAAGAGTAAACAGGACCCTTGACGGCGCTCTAGTCGCTCAATTTGCTCGTTGTTAAGGTGCATATTCAGGCCCGCGAATCGCGAGCCTTAGTTCACGTTGTCAAAAGTCCAAAAGAGAGAGGACACCTTATGAACCGCGACCGTTCACCATCCAAGCAGACTATGCGCACGTTTTTCACCATCTGGGCCGCCCAGATTGCCTCCCTGCTCGGGAGCCATCTCGTCGGATTTGCCCTCGTCTGGTGGCTGACGGAGACCACCAACTCGGCCACGGTGCTGGCGATTGCGAGTACCGTCTCGGTGCTGCCGGGCATCCTGATTGCGCCGATCGCCGGCGCCCTGATCGACCGGTGGGACCGCCGCCGCACGATGATCGTGGCGGACGGCCTCATCGCTCTGGCGACTCTGGGCCTGGCGGGGCTCTTCGCGTTGGACGTCGCACGTCCGTGGCACTTCTACGTTCTGATGCTCGTCAGGGCGACCGGCGGCGCCTTTCACTGGCCCGCGATGCAGGCCGCAACGAGCCAGTTGGTGCCCAAGCAGCATCTTACCCGCGTCTCGGGGCTCAATCAAACCCTGCGCGGTGCGGCTAACATTGTAATCCCACCCGCTGGCGCCCTGATTCTCAAGGTGCTGCCCATGCACGGGATCCTCGCCATTGACGTCGCGACCGCAGCGATCGCTGTGCTCCCGCTCTTCTTCGTGCGCATTCCCCGACCGGCGACGCCGGCCGCGGAGATCTCCCTGCGCCATGACCTACAGGAGGGATTCCGGTACGTCGGCCATCATCGAGGGCTCCTGCTGACCATCGTCTGCGCCGTCTTCGTCAACATTTTGATGGCCCCGGCGTCCTCCTTCATCCCCCTGATGGTCACCCGCCATTTCGGCGGCGATGCGATTGCGTTGGGTTGGATGCAGTCAGCCCTCGGATTCGGCATCGTCACGGGTGGGTTGATACTCAGTGCGTGGGGTGGGTTTCGCAACCGGAGCGTGACCGCCCTTGCCGCCCTGCTGCTGCGCGGCCTTGGGATGCTAATGTTAGGCCTGACGGCGTCCTCCTCGTTCTCGCTCGCGCTCGCCGCCGCGTTCTTCTACAACGCGATGAGCCCCCTGATCGACGGCTCGATTATGGCCATCCTTCAATCCGTGGTGCCCAACCGCCTGTTGGGCCGGGTGATCACTCTCGTCCACGCCGGGTTTGGCCTCTCGGTGCCCATCGGGATGGCGATTGGCGGTCCGCTGGCCGACCGCGCCGGCGTGACGACGTGCTTCATCGGCGCCGGCATCCTGACCACACTGACGGCCCTTGTCGCATTCGCCAGCCGGGACATCATGCGTATGGGGGAGGATGCGGCGAGCCGGGCACGACTCGCCGCGCAAAAGGGATAGCGAATCGACTACGACGTTGGTCGGTTAGTCCTCCGTCGGGGGACGGGGGATCAGCACCGGCGTGTTGGCCTTGTAGGCCTCGTAGTCCGGCTGCCCGCCCCACCGCTCGTCGGCGCGCTCCTCCAGGATCGGGATGCCGCTGACGCGGGTGAGCAGGACGGTGACGAAGATCGGGGAGATCAGGCCGATCCACTGCCAGCCGCGCAGGACGGGCAGGGTGATGATCGCCACGCCGGTCCAGAGCACGATCTCGCCGAAATAGTTGGGATGGCGGGACCAGGCCCATAGCCCGGTGTCGATGAAGTCACCTTTGTTCTCCGGATCGTCCCGGTAGCGGCGCTTTTGGCGGTCGGCCGTCACCTCGATGGCGAACCCACCGGCCCAGACCCCGAATCCGATCAGGGCGAAGAGGCCCAGGTCCTTGCGCACGGTCGTGGTGATGGCTGCCAGGGCGGCCGAGAGCGTCAGGGTCACCCACAGCCCCTGGAGCGTCCAGGTGTTCAAGAATCGGGCGAAGGAGGTCTTGAGCTCGTCAAAGCGCGCGTCTTTCCCCGCTTTGCGGACCCGCTGGAAGAGAAAGGTGCCCAGGCGGCCTGCCCAGATCACTACCAGGGCCAACAACAGGAGAGACCGTCCATCGACCCGGGGGCTGAGCACGACCGCGAGGGTCGTCACCGTGATGTAGGTGATGGAGCCGGTCAGGTCGAAGAACCGCTCCGTCTGCCGGACGTACGACGGGATAAAGACCCCCCACTGGATCACGAAGGCCAGGGCCACCGCGATTGCGTAGATGGGGAGCCCAAAGGCCGACGCGCTCTCCTGGCTCCCGGCCCACGCGACGCCCGCGCCGATCAGGATGACGGCCAACACGGTGAGCAGTGCACTACGAGTATCTTGCTCCATAGCGTTTGATCCTTTCTACGGGACGCGACCGGTCAGAAACCCCGCTGCTGTCCCGTCCATGGCGGTTCGACGCCCGCCTCGAATTCCTCGACGCTTGGACCCTGCAACTGCCCAAGGCGCCATAGTCCGTACAGATAGCTTGCTGCCAGTAAGACGATCGTGGCCGGCCAACCCATGATCACGCTGACAACCGCCAGCGCGGAGGGGCTCGCCGTCCTGAGCAGGATGAACTGCAGGGCCGCCTTGAGCGCGAAGAAGGCGGCCCAGGCGAGGGTGACCTCGCTGTAGGCCGGGCGCACCTGCGGATGCCAGTACCACTCCCACGGCCAGCGGCGGACGAGGTGGCTCGTCCACGCTACCATCGGGCGCCGGACCAGGACACTCACGAGGCAGACGACCGAGGTCAGCAGCCCGGTGACGAAGCCAGGCAGGACGTACGCGTCCGCCCGATCCAGCACGCGCGCGGCGGCGATGGCCAGCACCGCCCCGCCGAGGCCGCCCAGGGCGCTCGTCAGCGGCTGGCCCTTCGCCAGGCGGAGAGCGCCCACCACCACCGCGCTCCCCAGCGAGGCGTAGACCGCCGGGGTGAAGCCGGCGACGGCGTTGACGACGAAGAAGGCCACCGGGGGGAGCGTCGTGGCCACCAGGCCGCCCCGCCCCGCCATCACGGCGCGAAACTCCTCGATCAGCTCGCGCAGCTTAGCGTTCACGAGGCCTCACGGGCGTCACGCCGGTTGCCCAGCCAGAAGCGCGCCCAATCCCCACGGCTGGTGACGAGCGCAATGAGCGCGTACAGGCTGGCGGTGAAGCTCCCAAGGACCATCATCAAAATTACCCAGATGGCCGATCGCACCCACGACCTCTCCCGATAGACGATCCAAACGGAGAAGAGCGCAAATCCCACGTAGAGGTCGACCATGGACACAATGCCCCACGGCATCGAGAGCAGCACGCTGCCCTCCTTGCCGAAGTCCCCGACCGTGAATCCGTAGATCAGCACCCCGGTCATGGCCAGCAAGCCCAGCAGGGCGACGAGCTTGGCGGCGGTATACAGTTTGGTGGATCCCATTCTTGATCTCCTTTTGATCTTGGTCGAACTGCTAGGTGCCGGACACTTCTTCAAGACGGTCTTTACCCGATGGTTACACAGAGATGTACTGAGACGACGCAGAGCCACACAGAGATTCTATCCCAGAGTGATAAGGATCCTTGGGGTTCGTAAAAATATAACGTCCCGACTATAACGCTTCCAGCCCCCGTCCTCGGGGGCGTCGGTGCGGGAACTTGTTCTTTTACAGACCCTTAAGATCAATTCTCTATTCGGCGGATTCAGTCCATCTGCCTGATATTTTAGATCGTCTCTGTGAATCTCTGTGCCTCTCTGTAACTGTGGACAGGGTAGGCCTACCCGGCCCCGGTCACGCAGGCGAACCCCACCGCGCCCGGGCCGAGGTGCGCGCCCAGGACCGGGGTGATATCGACCGAGAGCAGGTCGCCGTGCGGGAGCAGGTGCTGCGCCCGGTCGCGCAGTGCCTGAGCTTTCTCCAGGGCGTGCGTGTGCACCAGGGCCACGCGCTCCAGAGGCAGTGCCTCCTCCAGCAGGGCCAGCAGCCGGCGGACGGAGGCCTCGCCGGAGAGGATCCGCTCGGCGGTTGCGTGGCCATCCGTCATTTTGAGCAGAGGTTTGAGGTGCAGCCAGCCGCCCACGGTCGCGAGCACGCGGTTCATCCGCCCGCTGCGCCGCAGGAACTCCAGCGTGTCCAACATCGCGAAGACGTGCGTGCGCCGGCGCTGGTCCTCGACCAGGGCCAGGATCTCCGCCATCGACGCGCCGCCGGCGGCCGCCTCCGCTGCCGCCTGTGCCAGGAATCCCAGGCCCAGGCTCAGCGATCCGGAGTCGACGACGGTGACGGGCACCGGGACGTCCTGCGCGGCGAGCTGCGCCATATTGACGACCCCGCTGAGCTCGCGGGAGATGTGGACCGACAGGATCTCGGTGGCGCCCTCGTCGATCAACCGCTGATAGGTTTGTATAAACAACGCCGGGCCCGGGAGCGCGGTCGTGGGCGCCGGATTCAGATCCGGCAGGCGGGCGTAGAAATCCTCGCGGGACAGGTCAATCCCGTCGAGATAGCTCTCCTCGCCGACGTTGATGTAGATCGGCACCACGCCGATGCCGTGCCGGTCGGCCACGTCTGCCGGCAGGTCGCCGGTGCTGTCGGTCACGATCCTGATGGTCAAGGGGACTCCTTTCGGTATGGGGGCGGCGTTGATAGTTTCGGTAGATGTCAAGCTGTTGAAAACGATTATAGTTCGCCTCCGTGGGCTGTCAATGCCCGTGGGGCTTGAAGATCTGCACGTTGGCAGGTTGGACTGTTACTTAGTTGTGAGGCTATCTGAACTGTGATATCATTCCTTATATGAGGGCCTTATTCTGGAGCAAGACCTTCCTGTCGATGTGGTTTGGAGAATTGCGAAAAATGAGAGGCGGGCGTCGATGAGACGTGGTCTGGTATTGGTTGTCCTGACAACTCTTGCGTTTCTTACCTGCGTGGGTTCCGCTCGGGCTGCGACCGGTCCGGTGATCGTCCTTGAGGTCGACGGGGTGATCAATCCGTTAACGTCACGATATCTGCAGCGCGGCCTGCAGCTTGCTGAGCAGCAGGACGCCGAGCTTGTCGTCATTGCGCTGGATACGCCCGGAGGCCTGGAGACCGCGATGCGGGAGATCGTGCAGCTGCTGCTGGACGCTCCTGTCCCCACCGCCGTCTACGTGACGCCGAGGGGGGCCCGGGCGACCTCTGCGGGCATGTTCATCCTGCTGGCCTCCGATATCGCGGCGATGGCCCCGACCACCCAAACGGGCGCGGCCCATCCCGTGCCGCTGGGCCAGGAGATTGACGATGTGGCGGACGCCAAGGCCACCAGCGATGCGGCAGCCCTGGTTCGCAGCGTCGCGGAGGCCCGAGGACGTAACGCGGATTGGGCGGAGCGGGCCGTGCGGGAGAATCTCTCCGTCACCGCGGCGGAGGCCGAGGCGCTTGGGGTGATCGATCTGGTCGCAGAGGATACCAACGGTCTGCTGCGTCAGGTGGACGGTCGTGAGGTGTCGGGCGTCGTGATGCAGACGACGGGTCGAGCCGCGCTGAACGAACCTATGAATGCGGTTGAGCGCTTCTTCCACATCATCACCGAACCGAACCTTGCCTATTTGCTCCTCTCTCTGGGCACGCTCTTCCTGTTGGCCGAACTCGCCGATCCCGGCCTGAGTTTGGCCGGCATCGGCGCCGTGCTTGCGTTCATGATCGCTTTCCTGGCGTTGGGCAATCTCCCTGTGAACTGGGTCGGGATCGGCCTGCTCGGGATCTCGGTTATTCTCTTTGCTGTTGCCCTGCTTACCGATACAGAGTTTATCGTGTCGCTGATCGCCCTGGCGCCTTTTGTGTTGGGGTCTTTGCTGCTCTTCACTCCCTTTATGCCTATCTCTCCCGCACTGCCCGTCGTGCGGGTCAGCCCCTGGCTTATTGGGTTTATCGCGGCGACTATCCTTGGCTTCAGCTTTTTGATACTCCGGGCTATCCTTGCGGTAAGCCGTATGCCTCCGCAATCGGGTGCGCAGCGGCTGATCGGATATCGAGGTATCGCCCTCACCGATCTGAACCCGACAGGACAAGTCCGGGTCGATCGTGAGATGTGGAGTGCGATATCCATTGAGGGGTCCATTCCCGAGGGGCACCCCGTTCGCGTGAAGGGCATTACCGGGGTGCGGCTCGAAGTCGAGCCCACTGTGGAGTTTGAAGAGGGCGCTGCGGACGGCTAGACGCGGCAGAACGGAATCCTGGTCTTGTGCGCTCGGCGGGTAGACCCTCTTGGATCAACCGGAGCCGGGGTCGTCCGCCGACCACGGACCGAATTGGGTGTCAGACGTATCGTTTCAGGCGTATCGTTTCAGCAACTGCAAAGGAGCGTGCTATGGAATGGATGATTCTGGGTATCCTGATCTTGATATTCGTCGTTCTGTTGGCGATGTCCGTGCGCATCGTGCCGGAATACCGCCGTCTGGTCGTCTTTCGGCTGGGTCGCTCGTTGGGAAGCCGGGGGCCGGGCATTGTCTTCTTGATTCCGTTGGTGGATCGCAGTCAGATGGTGGATCTGCGCGAAGTCTTTTTTGACGTGCCGCAGCAGACCTGTATCACGGCTGACAATGCGTCGGTGAGCATCGATTTGCTGGTCTACGACAAGGTGATCGATCCTGAGCGCAGTGTGATGGAGGTTGAGAATTTTACCGGTGCGGCACGGGGCCTGGCGATCACCACGCTGCGGGCGGTGGTCGGGGCGATGGATCTGGATGACGTGCTCTCTAAGCGGGACGAGATCAATCGAGTGCTTCACGAGAAGTTGGACGACGTCACGGACCGGTGGGGCATTCGCGTCATGGCCGTCGAGATTCGGGAGGTGATTCCACCCCCCGCCATCGCCGAGGCTATGACGCGCCAAATGGCCGCCGAGCGGAATCGGCGGGCGATGGTCGCCGAGGCAAACGGAGAGCGAGAATCGGCGATTGCCCGGGCCGAAGGTGAGAAGCAGTCCGCGATTTTGAGGGCGGAGGGTGAACGGCAAGCGACCATTCTGGGTGCTGAGGGTGAGCGCGAGGGTGCGATGCTGCGCGCGGAGGGATTCGCCCAGGCGCTCGACAAGATCTACACGGTGGCTCAGCACGTGGACAGCAAAACGCTCACGCTTCAGTACCTGGACGCGCTCAAGGCGTTGGGTGAGGGCAATGCCACGAAGTTTGTGATTCCGACCGAGTTCGTCAACCTGGCTCAACCCCTGGTGAAGAACGCTGTTCAGGCCCACGAGGAGTCGTGAGGTGATCTGACCTGAGAGAGGAAGTGCGGCAGTTCGCCGGATCGTAGGCGTATGCAACAAGGATACGTCAAGGCGCGGGGTTTGGCAAGTGTGGGTCCGGATGCTTGACGAGCACTGAAGGAACATCCGCCTGCGCGGAGAGGGGGGACGAGTCGCCGCGATACCGGCAGCCGGGCTTATGCGTCGGTTCGTCCCTCCCGCCGCTGTTTGAAGGAGGCTTTTGTCGTCATGCTACCCGCTCACCGGGGCGATGGCATACCCAATCTGGGTCGGGAGCTCCACACGCTGGGACGCATCCAGAATCTCCAATGAGACCAGGTTCCCGGTTGCGTCGTAGTCCAATACGATCCCAGGCTTATCCTCGTCGCTCTCGACGATCGCTGCCTCGTTGAAGATGACGGTCAGCGTATCGGTCCTTTGGTCGTAGATCACGCTGATCACTCGTTTATCCGGCACTCCTTGATTTTACGGCTACTTGATGTTGGGAGTACTTCAGCGCGGGCCCTGTCTATCGCCAGTCATTGAGCCAACGTACGCTTCCCACCCAATCCTTTGCATCGGTCTCGGAGATTGCACGGTCCAAGGCCTCGATCAGTGCCTTAAGCGTCCAACTGGACTGGGCGGCAAGGATGATGCCGCCGTGTTGGGGATACTGCGTTGCGAGCACGACGAAATCACGGACGTTGAACGTGAAGATGCACCGCCCGTGAGCCGTGGCTCCGAGCAATTGGTGTTCGTCGACTGCATCCAGCGCCATCCACGCGTTAGGTGTGCGCGTGACGTCGTGGCCGCGTTCGATCAGTGCGGTCTGCAGCGACTTGCGCGAAGCATCGGCGTCCAGATGCAGCTTGGGTTCAGGCATGCTCGGGTTCTAGCGTATGCTCAGCCTCTAGTTGCCGTTCGGCCTCCAGCGCGCGGTCAATCTCCGCCTGGTGAGCTTCGTAGAAGCTCAGCGCTTCTTTGACCCGACCCTGGGTCAGCGGATACTCCTCGGCGATTTTCGTCACGGAGAGCCCTTCCTTCTGGTGGGCCACGACGAGGGTCTGTACGCGGATGCCTGTGCCTCGCACGACGGGGGTGGGGACGCCGGAGGCTCCCCGTCGGTACGTGATCTGCGGGAATGCAGGGTCGTCGAGTTGTTGACGCAAGGCACCCACCTTCTCCGCCACGGCCCACATAATGAACTGATTGAGCGAAACGCCTTGCGCGGCAGCCCATGCCTCTGCTTCGCGTTTGAGGTCTACCGGCAGGTTCAAGGGATATCGTGCCATCACTCACCTCCTGTAAATGTATACACATCATATACGATGTCTTTAGCGATGTCAATGAGTGAGGGGGCGGCTGTCTAGGATGGCTGTATGCGTGGAGATTTCGGAGCTTTCGGTGAGGGGGATAGCTTGTCAGATGGGCATTATGTTCCCTGGTTGGTTGATCGCTCGCCGATCCGATGACGGTGTCTCAGGGTCAGGATCGTGAACCACACGGTGAGCGCGGTGACGACGATGCTGGACGCGATCCAGGCCCAATGCACGTCGGCGGTGGGGTCCGTCACGGCGATCGTAATGCCCGCGACGCTCGAACCGACGAATACGAAGAGGTACGTCACGTATCGCGAGAACAGGATCTTTTCGCCGTAGGCCCTGCGCGCCTCGCTGTCCTCCCAGCGGGGAAGGTGCGGGTCGAGCCCCGCCTTTTTGAGGTAAGGAATGTACGCATCCCGGATCCAGCGTCCCAGGTGCGCGATCTCCAGCTCGTGATCTCGGATGATCCAAAACACGCCGAAGGTTATGAAGGGAACCAGGATGGAGACGTTGCTGTAAGGCGTATCCGCATAGCCAGGCCGAAGATCGTGCCGGCGAATCCGAGGTAGACGGTCAGCATGGTCTGCCGCATCTCCATGCGGGCGAGAATCTCGTCTCGGATCGTCTGGTAATGGGTGATGATCAGGGTGTCCAGGGGTTTGGTGGCTTTGCTGTCGGATTCTGTGGTTTCATTTTTCATGAGGTTTGTTGGATACCTTTCTTGCGCTTAAGAGTTGAATCTGAGCCTGAAAGTTTAAGGATGCCTGGACTCTAAAATAAGCAAAACACCTACTTCGTCCCAGCCAACCAATCTGTGAAATCTGCGTAATCTGTGGTTAATATTCAACCCCTCCACGCCAGATGTCCTCTCGCCTGACCGGGCTTGTGCGCGCAGTTCAGGATCACGACCCAACCTCCCTGCGCGAAAGACGAGATGGATGCGAGCCACACGTGCATCCAATAGTGTAGCCCATGCCGCACAAACGCACAAGGTGCCCTGGGCACCTCCCCCCACCGCACGCAAGATTGTCAGCCGCCGCTCATCGTCCACCGTCCGTCGTCCATCATCACCGTCTCAATCTGCCAACTTGCCAACTTTCAACTAAAAACTAGAAACTTCCCTAAAAACTAGAAATTCCCTACCCCTCCCCCCTTGAATTGCCCCATGGCCTCTGCTATACTGAAAATAGAATATAAGTCCTAATATCAAACGTCCAGCACCTATCCCCCATAAAGGAGTCTCCGATGGACCCCCAAGCCCTCGCTGCATTTGCCACCCAGCTCAAAGGCGCCCCGGCCTCGATCTATGTCGTGATGCTCGGGCTCGACCGCCGCACCGGCCCCAACGAACTCGTTTGCTACACCGGCTATTCCGATCACACCATCCGCACCGCGCTCCGCCGCCTGGCGCTGATGGGCCTGGTGCGGCGGTGTGCGCGTTACCAGGGGTGGGAGCTCACGCCCCACGCGCACCAACAATTCCGCCAGATCCTAGCGCCGCCCGAGCCGGTGCCCGAACCGGCGCCCCGGCCCCAGGCCGCCCCGGAGGACGAGAAAACGTTACCGCTCCCGGCGCCCGACCTCGTCGCGGACGGGAGCGTCGACGAAGCCGCTGACGCGGATGTGGATCCGGCACCCTCCGCCGAGGCGGACGGACCTGCGAACGGGGAGGCGGAGGGGCAAAATTTGTCAGTCGAGCGGAAAAAAATGTCAGTCCCATGTAGTAGTTGTAGTCATGAGTCTTCTCAGTCGTCTTCTGTAAGTCAAGATAAACCACAAACCCACCATGAACAACTAACTACCACGACAACATGCGGACCGGACGGGCAAAAATTGCCGCTCCCGGCGGCCGATCGGTCGGCGCCGGCGCATAAGCCCAGGGGCCGCCCGGGCCGGGACCGCGCCCCCACCGGCGGTCTGGATCCGAACTGGCTGCCGGATGCCCGGCGGCTGGGGCCCGAGGCCGAGGCCGCCATCGCCAAGCTGCGCGCCTGCGGCTGTCCGAGCCGGAGCGACCCGCCGTGGCATGGCGCCCGGACCGTGGTTGAGCGGGCGTTGGCCCACGGCTGGCCCGGTGCCCGGATCCTGCGGGTGGCTGAGGCTTGGTTCGACTACGTCGACAGCCCCCGGGGGCGGGGCATCCAGAGCAAGGGGTTTTTCACGCTCTCCAAGCTGTGGGTCGGGGAGGAACCGCCGCCGGCGCCGGCGTCGAAGCCCGGGACGGCGGCGGCCCGCGACGCGGAGGCGCGGGCGTACATCGAGGCGCAGTACGAGCGGGTCGTGCACCGATGAGGTCGCGGCGCCGTGTTGCGAAACGAACCCATTTTCTGGGGCGGTATCGGTGCCGGCGCAGACTATGCAAGCACAAGTCCGCCTGTCCGCCGGTGTTGATCGGTCGTCGTCGGGTCCGTGCATCCGGTGGTTTCACGTCGAGATCCCTCGACTTCGCTCGGGATGACGGTTGTAGGGATGGTTGTAGGATGACGGTTGTAGGGATAGTTGTGGGGGGGCATGCCCTCGTCCCCGGCGCCTTCCCCGCCATCGTCCATCGTCCGCCGTCTGTCGTCAACGTTCCAACTTTCTAACTCGCCAACCTTCAACTGACTTCCAACTTTCGACTTCCGACCTTCGACTATCTTTATCTTGACCCCACGCCCATTCCCGGGTACAATGCCCCCGCATTTAACCAAAAGATCGTGATAAAAAATCATGAAAACCTACAACGTATGGACCATTGGATGTCAGATGAACGTGGCGGACTCACAGCGGGTCGCGGCGGGCCTGGAGCGGATGGGCTACGCGCCGGTCGAGCGCGCGGAGGACGCCGACGTGGTGATCCTCAACACCTGTGTCGTCCGCCAGCAGCCGGAGGACAAGGCAGTGGGCCGGCTGAACCACCTCAAGCGCTTCAAGCGCCGCAACCCCGAGCGCACCCTGATCCTGATGGGGTGCATGGTCGGGATGAAGGACCCGGCCCCGCTGAAGGAGCGCTTCCCATGGGTGGACCTCTGTGTGGCGCCGTCCGACGCGACCGCCGTTTGGTCGTACCTGGCGGAGCAGGGGCAGTTAGACGAGGCCCAGATCCTGATCGCGGACGCTGAATCGCGCCGCGTGGCGCTCGGCCCGCCGGACGTGCTGCTCCCGGCCTCAGAGGACGGGCGGGTGGTCAGCGCCTATCTGCCCATCGTGCTGGGCTGCTCCCACGCGTGTACCTACTGCGTGATCCCCTACCGGCGCGGCGCCGAACGCAGCCGGCCTATGGACGCGATCCTCGCCGAGGCCCGCGAGATGGCGGCCCGGGGCGTGCGCGAGCTCACGCTGCTGGGTCAGATCGTCGACCGGTACGGCTACGATCTCCCGGCCTTCGACGGGGCCGAGGAGACCCCGCTGGTGACCCTCCTGCGCGCGGTGCACGAGATTGAGGGGTTCGAGCGGATCCGCTTCCTGACCAGCCACCCGAACTGGATGAAGGACGACCTGCTGCGCGCGGTCGCAGCGCTGCCGAAGGTCTGCCCGCACATCGAGGTGCCGGTGCAGGCCGGCGACGACGAGGTGCTGGCGCGCATGCGCCGGGGTTACACCGTCGACGACTACCGCCGCCTGATCGGGCGCATCCGGGCGATCATCCCTGGCGTCTCCATCGCGACCGACGTCATCGTGGGGTTCCCCGGCGAGACGAAAGAGCAGTTCCGGCACACGTATGAGCTCCTGGAGGAACTGAAGCTGGACAAGGCGCACATCGCCCGCTACTCATCCCGTCCGCTGACGGTCGCCACCCGCACCTTCGAGGATACGCTCTCCCACGAGGAGAAGGAGCGCCGCCGCAAGGCGTTGGACGACCTCCAGGCGGCGATCCTCGCCGAGCGCAACGCCCGGTATTTGGGGCAAACGGTCGAGGTGCTGGTCGAGGGCCGGCACGAGCGCCGCGAGCGCTGGTACGGGCGCACCCGCCGCGACCGCCTGGTCTTCTTCCCTGCCGACGAAGATTGGCTGGGCCGGATGGCCCGGGTCGAGATCACCTGGGCCGGCCCCTGGTCCCTGGTGGGCGAGGTGGTGGGCGCCGTCGACTGACCGGCGGCGGATCCCCGCCGTTCGGCGCGGATCGGTTGGATCCCGGCGCCGAGTCCATTTGTCATTCCTGGTTTCCGCGTATAAGATGTATCCACATACGCACGCCCCCTTCGAGTTCCGTATGATGGGTCGGATAGGGGGGACCCAAGCGAGGAGGCCCTGATGGCAGACCTGCCTGCATTGACAGAATCGATCATCCGCGACGAGACCGATCCACAAGCCTTGCCTCCCGGCCCTGCAGGATGAGTTGGACAAGGCCGGCCTCTGACACCCAGATATATAGGCTGAGCACAGGCGCTAAGAAGGAGACGCATTCATGGATATTGGTATCGTCGGGGCCGGCGTGACCGGCCTCACCGCCGCCTACGACCTCGCCCGGGACGGACACCGGGTGACGGTCTACGAGGCCCGCCCCTACGTCGGCGGGCTGGCGGCTGGATTCAAGGACGAGCGCTGGGACTGGTCGCTGGAGCGGTTCTACCACCACATCTTTGCCAGCGACCGCGACATTATCGAGTTCGCTAAGGAGATCGGCGCCGGGGATCTGCTGCTCTTCCGCCGGCCCGTGACCTCCATCTATTATCAGGGGAAGATCTACCCCCTGGACAGCCCTATGCGCGTCCTGCAGTTTAAGCCGCTGCCGGTGATCGACCGTTTGCGGTTCGGGGTGGTGGCGGCATTCCTGCGCTACAATCCGTTCTGGCCGATTTTCGAACGGCATACAGCCCACGAATGGCTGTCCAAGGCCCTGGGCCCGCGCGGCTACGAGATCCTCTGGCAGCCCCTGCTGGAGGGTAAGTTCGGCGAGTACTACCAGAAGGTCAACCTGGCGTGGTTCTGGGCGCGGCTGGCCAAGCGCACACCCCGTTTGGGCTATTTCGAGGGCGGCTTCCAGCGGTTCCTCGACCACCTGGCCGCCGCGGCGCGTAAGGCCGGGGCCCGCATCCACCTGAATCATCACGTGCGCGGCATCCATCCGCAGCGGGACCGCCGCATCCGCCTGGAGCTCCGGGCCGGGGATCAGGTCCACGAGCGCGTGTTGGCGACCTGCTCGCCCGACATGCTACAGGCCCGGACTCCGACGCTGCCCGACGCCTACACCGAGGACCTCGCCGCGCTAAGGTCGATGGGCGCCGTGGTGATGGTGCTGGCCCTCAACCGGCCGGTGACCGACACCCACTACTGGATCAACATCCCGAAGCGGGAGGGCTTCCCCTTCCTGGCGTTCGTGGAGCACACCAACTATATGGACGCCGAGCACTACGGTGGGGACACCATCGTCTACTGCGGCGACTATCTCCGGCCCGACCATCCCTACTTTGAGATGGAGCCCGAGGCCCTGCTCGACACCTACGTCGAGGGGATCAAGCGCATCAACCCGGACTTCGACCGCTCGTGGATCCGGGCCAGTTGGAAGTTCACGGAGCAGTACGCCCAGCCGGTCCCCTTTGTGAACCACGCGCGGCGCATCCCGCCCATTGAGACCCCCATCGCCAATCTTTATATGGCCAATATGAGCCAGGTCTATCCGTGGGATCGGGGCACGAACTACGCCGTCGTCCTGGGCCGCGAGGCCGCCGACATCGTCGAGGAAGTGTAAGCTACCGCCGTCATGCATTAAGGAGGCAAGCACCCATGCCCGAACAACCGAACCTGATCTTCATCATGCCCGACCAACTGCGCCACGACTTCCTCGGCTGCTACGGCGCCGACTTTCTCCGCACCCCCAACGTCGACCGGCTGGCGGAGGAGGGCCTGCGCTTCGAGCGCTGCTACTCGGAGCATCCGGTCTGCGTGCCGGCCCGCGTCTCCTTGCTCACGGGGCTGCACGGGTTCAAGACCGGCGTGCTCGACAATGGGCAGTTCCTGCGGCCCGATTACCGGGAGATGGGCCTGCAGACCTGGCCCGAGATGCTCAACGCGGCGGGTTACTACACCGCCGCCATCGGCAAGATGCACTTTTACCCGTGGGACGCGCGGATGGGCTTCCAGTACCGGGCGATCGCCGAGGATAAGCGCTGGATTTACATCCGCGACGATTACTACCACCACCTGCAGGACGCGGGCTACCGCAAGTACCACGGCAACGAGCACGAGGGGTACTTTGAGCACAAGGGCGCGGTCATCAACCGGCTGCCCTGGGAGCATGCGGTCGATCACTTCGTGGGCCGGGAGGCGTGCCACTTTATCGAGCAGTACGGCGACGAGGGGCCGTTTGCCATGATGGTGGGCTTCCCCGGGCCGCACTGCCCCTACGACCCGACGCCGGATTTCGTCGCCTCCATCGACCCCGAGGCCATGCCGGCGGCGGTGCCCCCGACCGAGCACGCGGAGGCCCTGCGCCTGCGCAACGTTGAGGGCAACAAGCAGCCCTGGAACGGTGTCGACTACGGCGAGTTCACCCCGGCGCAGATCCAGAGGGTCCGCGCGCACTACGCCGGCCTCGTTCAGCAGATCGATTACGAGGTGGGGCAGATGCTGGAGACGCTGGAACGCAAGGGTCTGCTCGATCATACGGTCATTCTCTTCTCCGCCGATCACGGCGACTACCTCGGCGACCACGGCATGATCGGGAAGGGGACCTTCTACGAGACGAGCGTCCACGTGCCCATGATCGTCCGCGTGCCCGGGTTCGAGGGCGAGACCCGCCGGGAGCTGGTCACGCTCCAGGACGTGACGGCGACCATGCTGGCGCTCGCGGGCTGCGAGGTGCCCGCCTATATGGACGCGGCCCCGCTGCCGGGACTGGGCCTGCCCGACCCGGCTCAGCACGAGACGGTCGTCGGTGCGACCAGCGGCGGGTGGTGGATCGACGACGGGCGCTGGCGGTACGCCAAGTACGCCACCGGCGATGTCTTCCTCTACGATCGGGACCCCGACCCCGACGAGCAGCACAACCTTGTGGAGGCGCCCGAGGCCCAGGCGGCCCGCACCCGGTTGGACGCCGAGCTGACGCGTACGGTCATGGCCTACACCCGTGAGGCGCACTTTGACCATCGAGTCTACGTCCGCGACCTCTCCCAGCGCCCCGGCTTCGGCCGCGAGGGCTGGCACCGCCCTTTCCCCCGCACCATCGACGATCCCCAGGCGCGGTGAGGTGACAGTCCCCGGCACTCGCGCACTACGCGAGTGCCGGGGACTGTCACCGACTTCGCCAGTGCCGGGGACTGATAAACGACGGGAACTGGAAAAACGAGAACCCTATGGAGGTTATGATGCACACACTTGACGGACATCTCGCGCTGGTCACCGGCGCCAGCCGGCGGGCCGGGATCGGGCAGGCGATCGCCCGGACCCTGGCGCGCCGGGGTGCGGACGTCTTTATCACGTACTTCCGCCCCTACGACGTCGAGACCGACCTGGCCGACCCGGAGGACGATCCCCAGGGATTGGTCGCCGAGATCGTCGCTATGGGGCGGCGGGCTGCGGGGCTGAACCTCGACCTCGCCGATCCGGCGGCCCCGCGCGCGCTCTTCGACGAGGTCGAGGCCGCTCTCGGCCCCGTCAGCATCCTGGTCAACAACGCCACCCACTCGATGCGCGATGGGATCGCGCACCTTACCGCCGCGAGTCTCGATCGGCACTATGCCGTGAACCTGCGGGCCATGGCACTTCTCTGTGCGGAGTTCGTGAGGCGCTATCAAACGTACTCACGGCCTGGGGGGTATGGGCGGATCCTTAACCTCTCCTCCGGGCAGGGCGTGGGGCCGATGCCGGGCGAGCTGGCGTATGCGGCGACCAAGGGCGCGGTGGAGGCGTTTACTGTCAGTTTGAGCGCGGAGGTCGGTGCGTTGGGCATCACCGTGAACGCCGTCGATCCCGGGATCACGGACACCGGCTGGATCCCGCCGGATCTCAAGGCCGCCTGGACGTCCAAGGCGCCCATGGGCCGGGTGGGGCGCCCGGAGGACGCTGCCCGTCTGATCGCCTTCCTGGCGTCCGAGGAGGCGGGTTGGATCACGGGGCAGGTCATCCATTCCCGAGGCGGCTTGTAAGATGACTGTCGTTGTTCAGTCCCCGTCGTTGTTCAGTCCCCGGCACTGGCGAACTGCGCCAGTGCCGGGGACTGAACAACGAACGACGCCTTTACGAAAAGCCAAATAGTGGTATACTCAATGTAGAACGTTGACAGGCAACACGAACTGCCGGGGGAGCCCATAACCGGGCTGAGAGGGTGCGCACGGCACCGACCCCACGAACCTGATCTGGATGATACCAGCGTAGGGAGCGCGGATTTTGGGTCGAATGGGAATCCCCGCCAAGCATACGCTGGCGGGGATTTTTTGCGTTTAGGAGGAGAGCATGCGCGCTGTGATCGTTGCGAATGGCGTCATCGACGACCCGG
>DAOTTS010000195.1:0-12017 GCA_034437735.1 Anaerolineae bacterium | reverse complement strand
AAAGGATATCCCGTACATCAATGAGGAGTTTGCGGCTTTGCATCCGCTAGAGCCGGACCAGCACCTGCTGTTCGAGACGGGCGTGCAGTTTGAAATCCAACAAGACTTCCGCTGGGTGAACCAGATTGCCTATGTTGACAGCGAAGGTCTGGAACACGAGGTGTCCGTCATCGAATGTCTGGAAACCAAGCCGGATGCGAAAGGTGTGGTCACCACCACGCGCTTCAAATGGGTGACCAATTTCACGGTCAAGAAGACCAATGTCATCGAGTTAGCCAATCAAGGAGGGCGTCTGCGATGGAAGATTGAGAACGAAGGCTTCAACGTACAGAAAAATGGTGGATATGCCTTGGAACATCGCTACAGTGAACACCCGGTCGCCAGCAAAATCTTCTATCTGTTATTGCAGATCGCCCATCTGATCGCCCAACTGATCGAGCGCGGCAGTCTTTTTCGGAAAGCGTTCCCCAACGGAGTGGGCTCTGCCAAGAACATCGCGTTTCGCTTGTTGGAAGCGTGGCGCAATCTGCGTATGAATCCCGAAGTGTGGTCTCAGATGCTCGATGTCCGCGTTCAGATTCGCTTTGCGCCGCCGTAGTCTTCACGCGTTCCCGGGCCTATCCACCATCCAGGCGAATCCTCACGTTCTCTGATTAGCCACTTCATCTAGCGGCTGATCAATATCCCCTTGCTTGGGCTCCTGAGTTCGCGTTGAATGATCATTGATCGCCATCCAGTTTGGCTTTGGCTGTCCGGTGATTCTCCATCGCTGACAAATGCAGTAAACGCTTGACACCCTAGGGGGGTGTGGCATAATGGAGGTAAGCAAAAAGCGCTGATGGAGACGAGTAGATAGGGGCTGGCGCGCCAGCGAGTCCGGAACGGTGGAAGCCGGATGCTCAAGGTCCCGATTGAAAATCCCTCCGGAGCTGCCCGCCAAAAGGCCCCTCAGGCATCGCTGGGGTACGCTGAGTAGATCGGGTCGGGTATGCGCCCCGTTATCCCGCGCACGGTGGTGTTGGCTGCCGGCCGAGCGGTCCCGCACGTTGACGGGCACGTGTCATCTGACGGGGCAAGCAGGGTGGTACCGCGAGAGCACGCGTTGATCCATTGACAGACGAGAGCTCCCGTCCCTGAGGGGATGTCCCCGGGATGGGTGCTTTTTTTGTGTCAATCACGCAGGAGGAGAGACGAATCATGGGATTCAAACCCGTCAGTACCAACGTTGACTTTATCGAACAGGAACACAAACTGCTGGACTATTGGACCAAGACCGAGGCGTTCCGCAAGCTCAACGAGCTGCGCAAGGACGCCCCGGCGTGGTCGTTCATCGATGGGCCGATCACGGCGAACAATCCGATGGGCGTCCATCATGGATGGGGCCGCACCTACAAGGATCTCTGGCAGCGCTATTGGGCCATGCACGGGTACCGGGAGCGGTACCAGAACGGCTTCGACTGTCAGGGGCTCTGGGTCGAGGTGGAGGTGGAAAAGGAAAAGGGGTTCGAGTCCAAGCAGGACATCGAGGCCTACGGGCTCGCGCAGTTCGTGCTCGAGTGCAAGGCCCGCGTGCTGCGCCAGGCCGCCCGGCAGACCGAGCAGTCGATCCGGTTGGGCTATTGGATGGACTGGAACGATCCTGACGTGCTGCGCGACCTCGCCGACAAACTGATCGAGGATCCCCAGCAGGAGGTGGCGGTGGAGGGGCCGGGAGGCCCGGTCACCGGACCCGTCGAGCTTGTGGTGGGCAAACTGGGTATGCCCGCGATGGGCGGCTCCTACTTCACCTTCGCCACCGAGAACAACTACACCATCTGGGCCTTCATCAAGAAAGTCTGGCAGAAGGGGTGGCTCTATCGCGGGCACGACGTCATGCCGTGGTGTCCCCGCTGTGAGACCGGCATCAGCCAGCACGAGATCGTCACCGATGGCTACCAGGAGCTGACCCACGACGCGCCGGTGGTGCGCTTCCCCTTGAAGGGGCGCGACCGGGAGGCGCTGATGGTGTGGACGACGACGCCCTGGACCCTCACGAGCAACGTCGCCGCCGCCGTCGGCCCGGACCTGACCTACGTCAAGGTCAAGGCCCGCGACGGCTGGACCTACTACCTGGCCGAGGGCGTCCTCGACGCTGTGATCAAGGGCGAGCACAAGGTGCTCGATACGCTCAAAGGGGAGGCGATGGAGGGCTGGACCTATGAAGGGCCCTTCGATAACCTGCCCAAGGTTCAGGCGATGGGGATCCCTGAGAAACACCGGGTGATCCTCTGGGATGAGGTCGGGGAGGAAGAGGGCACCGGCATCGTCCACATCGCGCCGGGCTGCGGCGCCGAGGACTTCGAGCTGGGCCAGGAATACGACCTGCCCGCATTGGCCCCGCTGACCGAGGAAGGCTATTTCATCGAGGGCTTTGACTGGCTCACCGGAAAGAACGTCCACAACGTGGCTCACGAGATCTTCCACGACCTGGAGGATAAGGATCGGCTCTACCGGGTGGACGCCTACACACACCGCTACCCGGTCTGTTGGCGCTGCGCCACTCCGCTCGTCTTCCGGTTGGTCGACGAGTGGTTTATCGATATGGGCCAGAATTACGAGAAGCCCCGCGATGAGGTCACCAAGGCAGAGAAGGCCCGGAGCCTACGCTATCAGATTATGGACGTGGTTGACGACATCGAATGGATCCCGGAGTTCGGGTACAGCCGTGAGATGGACTGGCTGCGCAATATGCAGGACTGGATGATCTCCAAGAAGCGTTATTGGGGGCTGGCCCTGCCGATCTGGGTCTGCGATAACCCCGAATGCGATCACTTTGACGTGCTTGGGGGACCGGATGAGATGGAGGCGAAGGCCGTCGAGGGTTGGGAGAGCTTCGAGGGGCACACGCCGCACCGGCCCTACGTGGACGCCGTCAAACTCGAATGTCCAGTCTGCGGGGAGACGATGACGCGCATCGAGGACGTGGGTAATCCCTGGCTCGACGCCGGGAGCGTGGCTTACTCCACGCTTCAGTATCGGACCAACCGCAGTTTCTGGAATCGGTGGTTCCCCGCCAACTGGATCAGTGAGTCCTTCCCCGGGCAGTTCCGCAACTGGTTCTACAGCCTGATAACCATGAGCACGGTCTTTGAGAACCGGGCACCCACGGAGATCGTCCACGGATACGCGACGCTCTACGCCGAGGATGGGCGGCCTATGCACAAATCGTGGGGCAACGCCATCTGGTTCGACGAGGCCGCTGAGACGATGGGCGTCGACACGATGCGCTGGCTCTTCACCAACCAGAAGCTGGATCAGAACCTTCTCTTCGGGTACCAGCGGGCGGACGAGGCTCGGCGGCGCTTTATCATCCCGCTGTGGAACGTCTACGCCTTTTTCGTGACCTACGCGGGCATCGACGATTGGACGCCGCCCGCGTCGCTGCTCGACAATCCCGCGACCCTGGAGGAGGGACAGCCCCACGTGGTCGATCCCTGGACGGATGCGGCGGACCCCACGGTGCTCGACCGATGGATCATCGCCCGCCTCCGTGATACGGTGGAACGGATGACCGAGGGGTACGAGTCCTATCACCCCGACCGGATCGGGGAGCCCGCCGAGGCCTTCCTCGACGACCTGAGCAACTGGTACGTCCGCAGGAGCCGCCGCCGCTTCTGGGCGACTCGGGGCGAGAGCGAGAGGTCCGATGCCGACAAAGAGGCCGCGTACCAGACGCTCTACACGGTCCTGCTGACCTTTGCCAAACTGCTGGCGCCGAGCATTCCCTATATGACCGAGGCCATCTACCAGAACCTCGTGCGCACCGTGGATGAGGACGCCCCCGAGAGTGTCCACCACACGATGTGGCCCACCGCCGAGCCCTTGAACGACGAGGCGACCGCGCTAATCCACTCCATGGCTGCCGTCCGGCAGGCTGCGACGCTGGGACACTCGGTCCGGGCTTCAAATCAGCTCCGGGTCCGCCAGCCGCTGGCCCAGGCTCTGATCGCGGCCGATCCGCGCCATCAGAAGGCGCTCAACCCGCTGCTGGATCTGCTGGCGGACGAGCTCAACGTCAAAGCCATCACCTTTGTGGAGGAGGAAGGGGAGCTGGTCAAATACCAGTTGCTGCCGGTGAACCGCGTGCTGGGGCCGAAGTTCGGTCCTCGTTTCCCGCTGGTGCGCAAAGCGCTGAGCGCTCTGCCCGCCGCTGAGGCGGTGGCGACCCTCAACGCCGGCGAGTCGCTGACCCTGACCCTGGAGGATGGCAGTGAGGCCGTACTCAGTCCGGATGAGGTCCTGGTCCGCACGCAGGCCCGGGAAGGCTTCGGCGTTGCGGGCGAGGGCGGGATGGTGGTCGCGCTTGATACGACCCTGACGCCGGCGCTGGAGCAGGAGGGCTTGGCCCGAGAGATCGTGCGGCGGATCCAGGAGCTGCGCAAGCAGGCGGATTACGATCTGACCGACCGGATCCGGGTTGCGTACAAGGCCGAGGGCGACCTGGCAGAGGCCGTTGACAGCTATCAGACGATGATCGCTGATGAGGTATTGGCCGATGCCATCGTAGCCAGCGAGTCTCCAGAGGGCGACGAGGTCTTAGAGGATGACATCGACGGGCACGAGGTCGTGCTCGCCGTACAACGATAATCAGAATAAGAGCCCAAAGGTCTTTGCCGCGTTCAGGCGGTTCACGGTTATCGGCCGGAGACCTTTGGGCTCTCTCACTCAATAATATAAGGAGGATGAATGACGAAGGAGTTAGAGAAACTGGAGCAACTGAAGGCGCACGTCGCACGAGCGCTGGATCTGGTGGGGGCTTCTGCCGTCTTGGGCTGGGATCAAGAAGTCAATATGCCGGACGGTGGCGTTGATGGGCGATCGCAGCAGCTCTCGACCCTCTCCTCGATGGCGCACGAGATCTTCACCTCGGAGGAGACCGGGGCGATGCTCGAGGCCGCCGAGGCGGAGGTCGAGGGAATGAATTACGACAGCGACGAGGCCAGCCTCGTGCGGGTGATGCGCCGCGAATATGACAAGCGCATCAAGATCCCCACCGACCTGGTGATTCGCCAGAGCCGGGCGAGTTCGCAGGCGTTCGTCGCGTGGCGCAAGGCCCGCGAGGCCAAGGATTACGCTCAATTTCAACCTCACCTCCAGGAGATCGTGGAGATCCAGCGGGAGAAGGCTGATTACCTCGGCTATGAGGATCATCCTTACGATGCCCTGCTCGATCAGTTTGAGCCGGGCGTCACCACGGCCCAGGTCGGAACGCTCTTTAACGAGTTGAAAGCCGGACTGGTTCCCCTGACCCAGGAGATCGCGGACCAACCCCAGATTGACGACGCCTTCCTGGCCGAGACCTACGATCCGGATAAGCAGTGGGATTTCACGCTGTTGCTGCTGCGCGATATCGGCTACGACTTCAATCGCGGGCGGCAGGATAAGGCGCCCCATCCCTTCACCACCGAGTTCTCATTGGGCGACGTCCGGGTGACGACGCGGGTGAATCCTAATCGTCCTCAAGCTGCGCTCTTCGGCAGCGTCCACGAGGGCGGTCACGCGCTGTACGAACAGGGCATTCCCGAGAAGTTCGAGCGCACGGCGTTGTCGGGCGGCGCGACGTTGGGGTTGCACGAGTCTCAGTCCCGGCTGTGGGAGAACCAGGTAGCGCGCAGCTTGCCCTTCTGGTCCTACTACTACCCGATCCTGCGGGCGTTCTTCCCGAAGCCGCTTGCGGGCGTCTCGTTGGAGACCTTCTACCGCGCGGTCAATAAGGTGGAGCCGTCCTTTATCCGGGTGGAGGCCGACGAGGTCACGTACAATCAACATATCTTCGTCCGCTTCGAGTTGGAGAAGGCGTTGGTCACCGGTGAGCTCCACGTGGCAGACGTGCCCGAGGCGTGGAACACCAAGTACAAGGAGTACCTGGGCATCACCCCACCCGACGACGCGCTTGGATGCCTTCAGGACGTCCACTGGTCCCACGCGACGATCGGCTACTTCCCGACCTACACGTTGGGCAACTTGATGTCGGCCCAGATATTCGGCCGGGCGACCGAGGATCTGCCGGGGCTGGAATCCCGGTTTGCTAAGGGTGAGTTCGCCTCGCTGCTCGATTGGCTCCGCAGTAAGGTTCATAGTCACGGGGCCAAGTTCACCGCGCCGGAGCTGATGGAGCGAGAGTTCGGTCAATCCCTGAGCGCGCAGCCGCTCCTGGACTATCTGCGGACCAAATACACTGAGGTCTACGACCTGTAACTGAATAACGACAAACGGGAAGGTGCCGGGGACTTCGGGAAAGCGCGAAAGCGCTGAAAGTTCCCGGCACCTGGTTTTGTATACACGAGGAATCTCGTACCAACCAGGGGATATTCTTACTTGCCTGTTGCGCCTAGACCCTCTACACTGTGGGTGGGCTCGCCGTCTATCGCTTGGTTACCGTTAGTCCGGATTGCGAGCTGGGATCCAATCGTATAGGAGAGATGATGCACACCCTTGATGAAGCACACGCACTGTTTGAAACGTTGGTCGGCTGGCGCCGGGATTTCCATCGCCATCCCGAGATCGGGCTGCAGGAGCACCGGACGGCCGGCATCGTGGCGGAGACGTTGCGCCAGCTGGGATACGAGGTTCACGAAAACGTGGCCGAGACCGGTGTGGTCGGGCTGTTGGAGAACGGCGAGGGTCCGGTGGTGATGAACCGGGTGGATATGGATGCCCTGCCGATCCAGGAGACGAACGACGTGCCCTATGCCTCGGAGTACGACGGGCTGATGCACGCCTGCGGGCACGACGCGCACGTCGCAATAGGATTGGGCATCGCGACGCTGATGGCTGAACATCCCGAATCGTGGCGCGGTACGCTCAAGTTGATCTTCCAACCGGGCGAGGAGGGGATGAACGGCGCCGAGATTATGGTCGAGGAAGGGGTCCTTGAGGATCCCCGTCCGGACGCCGCTCTGGCCCTTCACGTCTGGAACACCCGGCCGGTGGGCACCTTCGGCATCGCGACCGGCCCGGTGATGGCTGCTGCCGAGGCGTGGAAGGCCGAGATTGTGGGCAAGGGCGGACACGCCGCCCAGCCCGAGCGCACCGTCGACCCAATTGTCACCGCTGCGATGATCGTGACCAACCTGCAGACAGTGGTCAGCCGCAACGTGAGCCCGATGGAGACCGCCGTGGTGACGGTGGGCCAGCTCCTCGGCGGCGACACCTTCAACGTCATCCCGGAGCGTGCCGAGCTGCAAGGGACGGTCCGGACCTTCGACCCGGACGTCCGGGCCACGGTGCTCCGCCGCATTCACAAGATCTTTGCGGGCACGGCCGAGATGATGGGCGCCGAGGCTACCCTCGATTTCAGCGCGCTGACCCCGGCAGTCGTCAACGATGAGGCCGTCACCGGCCTCGTCCAGGGCGCCGCGCGCGAGCTTTTCGGCGAAGAGGCGATTCAGGAGGAGCGCACGATGGGCAGCGAGGATGCCGCCTTCTTCCTGCAGGAGATCCCGGGCTGCTATCTCTTTATCGGATCGGGCCTCGAGGATCGAGAGGTCGCGCCCCATCACAACCCCAAGTTCGACATTGATGAAAGGGCCCTGGTCAACGGGGTCGCACTGGCCGTGGCGTCGCTATGCCGGCTGATGCCGGCGGAAGATGCGTAAGCGATCATGCCTACCCAGGGACCGCTGCAGTGGGTGGACGGCTACGGCTGGTTGATTCTGACCGGCGGCGGCGATTGGCGGCGCGGGGATCTCGACCGCATCGACGCGCGGGTGCTCAGCGTGATCAACCTCGATCGACCGATGATCGTGCTGCTCGCCTCGGGTCCGGTTGCTGAGGCCGAGGCCCTCCTGGAACACTATACGCTTATGGGCGGACCGGGCGGCGAGGCGTTCTCGCTTGATCAGAAGTCCCGGTCTCAGCTCAGCGCGCCCCCATTTCTCGACCTACTCGGCGAGGTGGGACTCCTGGTGTTGGCCGGGGACAACCCGCTGCCGTTGGCGCAGAACCTCTATCTCAGTCCGGCGTTGGAGCACATCGTCCGGGGCTTTTCGACGCTCCAGGCGCTGACGCTGGTGGGCATTGGCGGGGCTGCATCGACACTCTCGCGCTGGGCCATCGGTCCGGCGCCCCATTATCTTCAGGCGAAGGGCCTTGGCTTTTTGATAAATGCCGTCGTCGCCCCGCATTTTACCCGCACGGAGGATTCGATCCTGCAACACGTCCCTCAGGAGCTCCCCGAGATGTTGGGGTTCGGTATTCCCGATCAGACGGCCCTGGCGCTGGGTCCGGACGGGCAGGTGGAGACTTGGGGCACAGGACAGGTCACAGCCGTGGTGAAGGCTGAGGACTAAGTAAGTGTGAAAAAGTATCTTAACGTCGCTCGTAGCCCCCGTCCCCGGGGGCGGGTGTTAAGGAACTTTTACGGAGTCACTTAGGGTAGGCGACACACGGAGATTACGAACGCAGGAGGTAGCATGCACGGAAGTAGGTCGGCAAGACAGGCGTCAACGTCCCATGGGGATTCACCGACCGTCGTCATCCGGGTTGGCGGTGAGGGTGGTGAAGGCACCATCACCCTGGGCGATATCTTCACCCGGATCGCGGCCCGGTCCGGGCTAGAGGTTTACAGTTTCCGCACCTATCCGGCCGAGATCAAGGGCGGACAGGTGATGTATCAGACCCGGCTGGGGATCGAGCGGGTGATGTCGGAGGGCGACGAGGCTAACGTCCTAGTGGCCATGAACCAAAGGGCGTGGAACGAAGGGCACGATGACCTCTGCCGTCGCAGCGCGCTGGTCGCCGAGGCCAGCCTCGATCTGCCCACGACGGACAGCCGCCCGTACCCGATCCCGGCGGAGGCGATCGCGCAGTCCCTGGATTGGCCCCGGGGGAAGAACTTTGTGCTCCTGGGCGCCCTGCTCTGGTTCTTCCGCCTCGATATGGACGTGGCGACGTCCATGGTCAGGAAGCGGATGCAGCGCCATCCCGAATCCCTCGACAAAAACCTGGAGGCGATGCGGCGCGGCTACGCGCACGCCCGCGAGCAGTACCCGGATCCCTTTCCCTTTACCCTTCCGCTGCCCGACACGATTGAGGAGCGCATCCTCCTCTCGGGCGCCGATGCGATGGCGTTAGGGGCGCTGGCGGGCGGATGTGACTTTTACGCCGGATACCCGATCACCCCGGCGACGCCGGTGATGGAATCGCTGGCCAAATACCTCCCGTCCTTTGGGGGACGGCTGATTCAGGTTGAGGACGAGATCGCGGCCATCAATATGGCGATCGGCGCTTCCTACGCCGGCAAGCGCGCGATGACGGCCACCTCAGGCCCCGGTCTCTCCCTGATGACAGAGGGGTTAGGCCTGGCCAGCATGGCCGAGATCCCCCTGGTGCTGATCAACGTCCAACGGGCCGGCCCCTCCACTGGGCTGCCTACCAAGACCTCGCAGGGCGACCTCTTCCTGGCGCTCTACGGCGGCCACGGGGACGCTCCCCGGTTTGTCCTGGCGCCGGACTCGGTGAAGGACTGCTACTTCCAGACGATCTACGCGTTCTATCTCGCGGAACGGTACCAGATGCCGGTGATCGTGCTCTCCGACCAGGCGATGGCCTCGCGGTTGGAGAGCACGCCGCTGCCCGGTGCGCCCTGGAACGGCCCCTTGACCCGTCTGGTGCCGGACGCCGAGGCGCTGGAAGGTGACTACCGCCGTTATCGGAAGACCGATACGGGGATCTCCCCGATGGCCTCTCCGGGGCAGAAGGGCGGGATGTACCTCGCCGAAAGCCTGGAACACAACGAGTACGGCTATCCCGATCAGACGCCGGGCAATCACCAGGCCATGATGCAGAAACGCGCCAACAAGGTCGAGACGGCGCGGCAGATGCTGGCGACCTGGCGGATGACCTCCCGGCGCTGGGGCGTGCGCAATGCCCCGTTCGGCATCCTGGGCTGGGGCAGTCCCCGGGGCGCCGTCCGCGAGGCGATGGATCGTCTCGAACGACAGGGCATCCCCGTCGAGGCTCTGTATACCCACACGCTGCTGCCTATGCCGGATCAGGCGATCGAGGATTTCATTCAATCGAAGCGTGCCCTGCTGGTGCCCGAGCTGAACTTTTCGGGCCAATTCGGGCGGATGATCGAGCACCGGTACTACCGGTCGTTGGACGAGAACAACATTCACGTCTACCAGTGCAAGAAGGAACAGGGCGTGCCCTTCAAGATTAGTGAGCTCACCGAGGCGGTCCTGGATATGATCGAGAGCGAGCACAAACTCTGGGCCAGGGAGCACGGCGAATTGGCCAAGATCTACCGGACGGTGGACCGCATTCGTTCGGACGCGCAAGGAGGCAACGGTGACTGAGCACAGGGCTGGATATTACAGGAGCCAGGTCGATCCCATCTGGTGCCCCGGATGCGGTGACTACGCCGTGTTGACCGCCCTCACCCGGGCGTTCGCGGAGTTGGACATCTCCAAGGAGAAGATCGCGGTTGCCTCGGGCATCGGCTGTTCTAGCCGGTTCCCGGCGTTCGTCGACACCTATGGAATTCACGGGGTGCACGGGCGCGTGTTACCGCTGTCCACGGGCATCAAGCTTGGCAGTCCAGAGACGACGGTCGTGGCGGTGGGCGGCGACGGCGATGGCTTCAGCATCGGCGGCGGGCACATCCCCCACGCGGCCCGGCGCAACGTCGATCTCACCTACATCGTGATGGACAACAGCATCTACGGGATGACGAAGGGGCAGCCCTCCCCCACCAGTCCGCAGGGCATGGTCCAGAAGGCCGCACCCTACGGGGCCCAACAGAACCCGCTCAATCCCATCCTGATGGCCCTCTCCTATCCGGCCTCCTTCGTAGGGCGGGCCTTTTCGGGGAGGATCAAGGCGATGATCGCGCTCTTCGTGCAGGCGCTGCGCCATCCGGGTTTTGCCTTTATCCAGGTGCTCAGCCCGTGTATCACCTTCTACAACACCTACGATCACTACCGCGACATGACCGCTATGATCCCCGAGGATCACGATCCCACGGACCGCAGCGCGGCGATGGCCCTGGCGATGAAGAACCAGACCCAGTACCTGGGCCTCTTCTACCAGGACACCAGCCGCCCCACGTACGGAACGCGGCTCGCCTCCGTGCAGGCCAAGGCCCCGCGCAAGAGCATGGACGAGATCTTCGAGTCGCTCCGCCGTTGAACGGTCGAGAGAACGTGCCCGCCATGCAACCTCAGCTCATTGCCACCGACATCGACGGCACCCTGGTCGAGACCCAGGGTATGCCCATGTCCGAGTTCACCCTGCGGACGCTGAGAGCTGTGCGCGACCGGGGCCTGGCGTTGGCGCTGGTCACCGGCCTCAATCCGTGGGTCACCCGGCGTTACGTGAAGGCCATCGGGGACGGCGTCCGCGCCGTCTGCCTCAACGGCATCTTTACCCTGGAGGGGGAGGACCTCCAACCGGGACGGTTTGTCGATAAGGACGTCGCTCGCCGGGCGATCGCCGTGACGCTGAAGGAAAAGCAGATCCCGCTGGTCTACGGAGCGGATGGCGTCACCCGGTATCTGATCCCGGCGGGGAGCGACCGCACCGAGTTTGACAGATTGCTGGCCGAGCGGGGCGCATTTCAGCCCTTCGAGGCCGTCGAGGACGCCTCCGCGCTCTTCGACGTCAGGCCGGCCCAGGTTTCCGTCTGCGACCATCCGGACCGCACCGCGTCGCTTTACCAGCGATTGCAAGACGCGGTGGGCGAGGAAGCCTACGTGGTGCACCAACCGAACGTCCGGTCGTGGGTGGAGGTCAACCATCCCGAGGGCCGGAAGGACGTCGCACTGCTCGCGATGGCCGATCGCCTGGGTGTGGCCCGTGAGCAGATCCTCTACTTCGGGGACAGCCTGAACGATTTGCCGGTCTTCCGGGAGCTCCCGCACGCCGTCGCGGTCGCCAACGCGCGTCCTGAGGTCAAGGCGCTGGCCTGGCGCATGACGGGCTCCGCCGGTGAGGACGGGGTTGCGCGTTTCCTGCGCGACCACCTGGCGCTGGAC
>DAOTTS010000194.1:0-4079 GCA_034437735.1 Anaerolineae bacterium | reverse complement strand
TGGTGTCCGTCCTCAGCCTCAGCGACAACTTCAACGCCGGCTATGTTCTCGACCAGACTACAGAAACCCGCTCGGACTAAGGTATGATCATCAGCAACGAGAATGCGTAACGGATTCATAATCCCCCCATACGCGAAAGACGTATACGCATTATACGGGAAAGAGGCAAAATACGGAAGAAGGCCGCGCACCCGGAGGCCCACACACCGGAGGCCCAATCCAAGGCGCGCAGCAATCTACGGCGTATCCTGGCGATCAATACAGGGCTCGACGTGCTTTACGTCACCGGCGGCCTGCGGCTGTGGAGCCGTGAGGGCAGGAAAAACCGTTTTTGGCAGGGATCGGGCCTCGGCATCGTGGTGCAGGGAGGCTTCCTCCTTGTCTTCGACCTGATCCACGTCCTTCTCCTGCGCGAGGAGGCATAGGACATGGCTTCAGACACGTCGACGATCGATGCCTGGATTCAGCAGAAAGGAACGTCCGATGACGCGCATAGCAAGCTTGATGCATCCGGAAGGCTACCAGGGGCAAGGGCGACAGGCCCCCTATTTCGAAGGGTGGTACTTCAAAATCGTCGATGCCCGTGAGGAGCACGTCTACGCCATCATCCCGGGCGTCTCTATGAGCGAGGGCGGCGAAGGCCCCCACGCTTTTGTCCAGGTCTTGAACGGCAACACCGGCGCGACCGCTTACTATACCTATCCGCTGGATGACGCAGAAGCCGCACCGGACCGCCTCGACGTCCGGATCGGGCCCAATCATTTCACATCCCGGGGCATGGACCTCGACCTGCCCGAGGGCGAGCTGACCCTGAAGGGCCTCATCACCTTCGATGACCTGAACCCGTGGCCTGTGACCCTCGCGGCTCCCGGCATTATGGGGTGGTATGCCTGGGTCCCGTGGATGGAGTGCTATCACGGTGTGCCCAGTCTCGATCACGGCCTTGCCGGTTCTCTCCGCACGCCGGAGGGCGAGGTCGATTTTGACGGTGGACGGGGCTACATTGAGAAGGATTGGGGCGCCTCCTTTCCCGAAGGCTGGGTGTGGATGCAATCGAATCACTTCCAGGAGCCCGGCGTCAGCCTGACGGGTTCGATCGCGACGATCCCCTGGGGGGTCCCCCATACTCCCTTCCAGACCGCCTTCCGGGGCTTCATCGTGGGACTGTTCCTCCAAGGTACGCTGATACGGTTCACAACCTATACGGGCGCGATCACGGAGCGACTGGTGCTCAGCGACCGCGAGGTTATCTGGGTGATGCAGGACGATCTCTATCGGCTCACCCTCCGAGCCCACCGCGCGGGTGCGGGCCATCTACGCGGGCCGAGCAAGACGGATATGGGACGCCCGGTCCTGGAGACGTTACAGGGCAGGATAGACGTTCACCTGACGACGCTCGCCCCGGAACGGAGCGTCTTCCAGGGCACAGGACGCCACGCGGGCCTGGAGGTTGGGGGCGACAGTGACGTGCTGGTGACGTCACGATGAGTCTGACGCTCTTTGTCGCCGCTTTGGAGACGATCACGCCCTTTGCTCAGGGGGTTATCGCACTCTGGCTGCTCGAGATGATATCCGTGCCGATCGTCACGTGGCTTTGGGGCGACCGCGCCCAACTGCAAGGGATCAGACTCGGGGTCTTGCTCCAGGCCGGGGCGGTCGTCACCGCCACAACGCCACACTGGGGAGGTTTCCAGGCCCTCACCATCGTGCTGGGTGTGGCAATAATTGCCTGGAGCTTCGAGTTCATCGGATCTCACACCGGGATTCCCTTTGGCACTTATCATTATACCGACCGGCTCCGTCCCCAACTCGGCGGCGTGCCGGTCATCATCCCCCTGGCATGGCTGATGATGCTGCCCCCGGCGTGGGCTGTGGGCGAGGCGGTGACGCAAATCGTGAGCCCCTTGGACGAAAACAGATTCGTGTTCGTGCTTGCCAGCGCCCTGGCCTTCACCGCATGGGATCTCTTCCTGGATCCGCAGATGGTGAAGTGGGAGCTTTGGATCTGGGACCGGCCCGCCGCTCCGGGGTATTTCGGCATCCCGTGGACTAACGATGGATCGCCTTCGCCATCATGACTATCCCAACTACGAGGTCATCGTCCTCGACGACCGCTCGACCGATGGCACCGCCGAGATTGTACGCGCTGTGGCCGAGGAAGACGCGCGATTCCGCGTCATCGAAGGTCAGCCCCTCCCTGCCGGGTGGTTGGGCAAGAACTGGGCCTGTCACCAATTGAGCCAGGCGGCGACCGGCGAGGTGCTAATCTTCACCGACGCCGACGTCATCTGGACGCCGCAAGCGATCTCTCGGGTGATTGGGGAGATGCAGGCGCGGCACGCCGACCTCCAGACCGTCTGGCCCACGCAGATCACCGAGACGTGGAGCGAGCGGCTGGTCGTGCCCTTGATGGGCTTCGTGATCGCCGGATACCTCCCCCTGCTCCTCATCCACCACTGTCCGTGGCCCGTCTTCGCAGCCGCGATGGGGCAGTGCCCCGGGTCGACCGGATCCTGGTCGACGCGGGGCACGTGACCGGCGTTCGCACCGAGGACGGGGAAACGTTGAACGGACAGGCCGTCATCTCCAACGTGGACGTCACCACCACCTACCAGGACCTGCTCCCCCCCCCATCGCCCAGCGACCGCTGCGGCGCCTGACCCGCCTCGAGCCCTCCCTCTCGGGCTTCGTGCTCTTACTCGGCGTATCCGGCACGACCCCGGCCCTCGCCCAGCACAATATCCTCTTCCCCGCCGACTACCGCCGCGAGTTCACCGACATCTTCAACAAGCAGCAGCCGCCGGAGGATCCCACCATCTACGTCACCATCACCGCCAAGGCGGACCCGGACCACGCACCCCACGCGTGCGAGAACTGGTTCGTGCTGGTCAACGTCCCGGCGTTGACCCCGGCATCCGACTGGAAGACAGCCGCGCCCAGCCTCAAAGCGCGCATCCTCAATCGCATCGAGGCTATGGGATTCGAGGTCCGCAGCCGGATCCGCACGGAGGTCAGCATCACGCCGGAGGACCTGCGGACGCGGACCGGGGCCTGGCGCGGCTCGCTCTACGGGCTCTCCTCCAACCAACCGCTCAACGCCCTGCGGCGACCCAACCCGCGATCCCCTCACGTCCGGGGGCTCTACTTCACCGGGGGCACGACCCACCCCGACGGCGGCGTGCCGATGGTGACCCTCTCCGGGAAAGTGGCCGCCACGATGGTTCGAGAGGACCTGGAGGATTAGGTAGGACACTCCGCGCCCTCAAACCAGGAAATTTCGCTCTTGACGGAACCGTTGCGGTTCATAAACTAATTCCACAAGCGATCCAACCGTCCCATGCAGAAGGAGACCTTCATGCCCAATCGCAGTATCAAGTTCGCCGATCTGACGTTGCGCGACGGTCAGCAGAGCCTGGCCGCGACCCGGATGACCACCGACCAGGCCCTCAGCGTGCTCCCTATGATCGACGAGGCGGGCTACACCGCCATTGAGCTCTGGGGCGGCGCCACGTTGGATAGCTGCGTGCGCTACCTGAACGAAGACCCATGGGAGCGGCTGGACTGCTTTTCCCAGGTCTTGAGCAGCCCGAAGAAGTTCCGGGTGCTTCTGCGGGGGCAGAACCTCTTCGCCTACCAACCCTATCCCGACGACCTGGTCATCGCGTTTGTCAAAGAGGCGGTCCGTTCCGGCGCGGGACAGATGCGCATCTTCGACGCGCTCAATGACGAACGCAACCTGCAGATGCCGCTGCTGGCGACCAAAGCCTATGGGGGTGAGGTCGAGGCCGCGCTCAGCTACACTGTCAGCCCGGTCCACACGATCAAGTACTACACCGCCCTGGCGAAGGCACTCGAGGACGAGGGCGCCGACCGCATTGCGATCAAGGACATGGCCGGGCTGCTCCAACCCCGCCGGGCCGGCGCGCTCTTCAAAGCCTTGAAGGCGAAAGTCTCCATCCCGATCACCTTCCACAGCCACACCACGACCGGGGTCGCGACCCTCAACGCCGTGCAGGCCATGCACGCCGGGATCGACACCGTCGACACGGCGATCACCCCCTTCGCCGGCGGCCCCTCCC
>DAOTTS010000193.1:0-5513 GCA_034437735.1 Anaerolineae bacterium | reverse complement strand
GCTGGACGCGACCGCCGACACGCAGCTCGAAGTCACCCTCTGGGAGGGCGCCGAGAACGGCTCGACCTATCCTGAGACCTCGCTGAGGACGACCAACGTCCCGGTCAAGGCGGGGGAGACCCAGTGGGTGCGGGTGAACCTGGACCAGCCGATCCGGCAGCCGGGATGGCACTTCCTCGAGGTCAAGGCCAATCCTGACGTCCAGGTGCACTGCGGCGAGCACCCCCCCGTCGGCCTGATGGGCTACCAGGTCCGCATATCTAACCCGATCCGTCCCAACCCCTATTCACGCTGGGCCCAGGTCGCGAAGGGCGATCAGGTCCGCAAGGCGTACTGCTTCCGCATGCCCCCTCAACCGGGTACCTACGCCGCCGGGAACGTGACCAATCCCTGGTCGCGTCCGTACCGCCAGCCCAACCTGTGGGCCTCTGCCGCTACCGACTTCACCGATCCCGAATGGATAACGCTGGCGTGGGACGAGGCGCACGCCGTCCGCCGCGTCGACCTGCTCTTCGACAGCAGTCTAGATTTCACCTTCGCTCAGAGCTGGGAGGGGTATCCGCGCCGCGCGATACCCGCACTGGTCCGGGACTACGCGCTCTACACCCAGGATGAGGGCGGCGTGTGGCACGAGCGGATCTGGGAACGCGACAACTACCAGCGTCACCGCACCCACACCTTTGAGGCCGAGAGCGTTCGGGCGGTGAAGCTCGAGATTCTGGCAACCCACGGGATCGACCGGGCCCAGGTTTACGGCATTCGGGTCTACTAGCCCATTTACTGATCCGGACATGAATAACTAAAGCATTTCTGTGTTGTCATGGGCATAGCTAAAAAGTTTAGCGGTTTGTGTCCGGATCAGTAGCTTGGGCCGATTGACTCGGCTTCGTAACGATCATCACAGACACGTGAAAGGAACCTTAATGAAACACCTACATTACCAGCGCAAGCTGCCGTTCGAGACCGGGTTCGACGTCGTCATCGTCGGCGGCGGCCCCTCCGGCGTCGCAGCGGCGGTCGCTGCGGGCCGTCAGGGGCAGAACGTGGCCTTGATCGAGCAGTTGGGAAACCTCGGCGGCCTCGGCACCAGCGGGCTCGTCAACGTCTTCATGCCGTTCGGTGATGGCGAGCACACCCTGATGCAGGGTATCGGCCTGGAGTTGGTGAAAGCGATGCACGCGCGCGGTTTTCTACCCGAGACCGTCCCAGCCGACGTATGGGAGCGGGGACTTCGCCGCGCAGTGCCCTTCAACGGCGAGGGTATGAAGCTCTTGATGGACGAGTGGGTCGAAGCGGCGGGGGTGGAAATCCGCTTCTTCACCTCGCTCGTCGATGCGATCGCCAAGGACGAGATCGTCAAGTCGATTATCCTGAGCGGAAAAGAGGGGCTGTACGCGATGCACGCCCCGATCTTCATCGACGCGACCGGGGACGCGGTGCTCTCCGCCATGGTCGGTGTGCCCTTCGAGGTGGGCGGCGAGGGCGGGGAGACCCAGGCGCCGACGCTCTGTTCGCTGGTCTCTCAGATCGATATGGATCGATACCGAGCGTTTATCCAAGAGACGCGGCGGCCCGACGACTGGCAGCCGCTGCTCGTGCCCTTGCAGCAGGCGATCGAGGACGGCGTCTTCACCGTACCGGAGCTTCACCTGCCCGGCATCTTCGCCACGGGGAACGGCTACGGCATCCTCAACGCGGGCCATCTGTACGACGTGGACTGCCTGAAGACCGAAGATCTCACCCGCGCGATGATCCAGGGCCGGAAGCTCGCCCAGGAGTACATGACCTTCTACCGCACCTACGTCGATGGCTGCGAGGAGATCGCCCATATGGCCACGGCGGCCACCCTCGGGGTGCGGGAGACCCGGCGGATCGTCGGCGAGTACGTGCTGAGCGTCGACGATTTCGTCGCGCGGCGCTCCTTCGAGGATGAGATCGGCCGCCACAACTACTCCATCGACATCCACCGATCGAGCCCCTCGTTCGAGGACTACGAAGCGCTGGTGGAGGAGTTCACCCAGGGCTACCGCCTGGGCGAGGGGGAGTCGTTCGGCATCCCCTACCGGTCGCTGGTGCCCAAGGGCCCGGACAATCTTCTGGTCGCGGGACGCTGCATCTCCACCGACCGGAGGGTCCAGGGCTCCATCCGGGTGATGCCCGGATGCCTGATCACCGGGCAGGCCGCGGGCGCAGCGGCAGCCCTCTGCAACCGGGAGGACGTAGCGCCGTGCGAGTTGGACGCCAGCCTGCTGCGCGACCTCTTGAAAGATCAGGGCGCATACTTACCGGAGTAGGTCTGTTTTCGCGTGACCGCGTCATCCATGGAAACGAGGAGGTAAACTATGGCAACCTACCATCTATCCCGTGAGATTCCCGCCGATCCAGCCTACGACCTGGTCGTCGCCGGCGGCGGGCCGGCGGGGTCGGCCGCCGCCATCTGCGCGGCGCGCCAGGGAGCGAGGGTGCTGCTGATCGAGGCCACCGGCTGCCTGGGCGGCATGGGCACGTCGGGCCTGGTCACGGCCTTCGACCCGATGGCCAACGGCGAGCGCATGCTCGTCGGCGGCTTTATGCGCGAGCTCGTGGAGACGATGTACGCGCGTGATTTCCTAATGCCGGGCATCGACCCCGACACGTGGCGCAAGGACTATCATAAATGGACGCCGTTCAAGGTTGAAGGGCTGAAGCTGCTGCTGGACGAGCTGTCCGTGGACGCCAGCGTTGAGGTGCGGTTCTTCACCCGGGTGATCGATGCGGACGTCAACGCGGACCACACCGAGGTGAACGGCGTCATCCTCAACAACGTCGAGGGCACTACCTACGTTCCGGCGCAGACCTTCGTCGATGCCAACGGCGACGCCGTCCTGGCCGACCTGTGCGGCGTGCCCTGCCGGGAAGCCGGACGCAATACGGCCCACATCATGCCCTCCACCCTCTGTTCGCTCTTCACCGGCATCGACTGGGAGCGGTTTGACAAGCGAGGGCAGCAGGCGCGCCTGGAGCAGGCCATCGCCGACGAGCACTTCACCCAGCCGGACCGGCACCTTCCCGGTATGTCCAAGGTGGGCCGGACGATCGGGTACCTCAACGGCGGGCACCTCTTCGAGCTCGACGCACTGCGCTGCCGCAGCCTGAGCGACGGGATGATGCTGGGGCGAAAGATCGCGAGGGAGTACACGGCCTTCTACCGGGAGTACGTGCCGGGCTGTGAAGCGATCGAGCACGTCACCACCGCGACCCTGATGGGCGTGCGCGAATCGCGGCGCATCACCGGGGAGTACGAACTCAACATCGACGACTATATGGCCCGGCGGCAGTTCCCCGATCAGATCGGGCTGTTCAACAAGTTCGTGGACATCCACCCCTACGACACCTCGGATGAGGAGTGGGCGCGTTTCCAGAGCCAGGCCTTTGACGAACTGCGTTTGAAGGAGGGTGAATGCTTCGGCATCCCCTATGGCGTCCTCGTACCCAAAGGGTGGACGAACCTCTGGGTCGCCGGTCGGTGCGCGTCGAGCGACGTGCAAGTGCAGGGCTCGATCCGGGTCATGCCCACCGCTGCGATGATGGGCGAGGCCGCCGGCACCGCCGCCGTCCAGGCGATGGACAGCGGTCAGCCCGCGTGCGATCTGAATACCGCCCGGCTCATCACGACGCTCCGGGGCCAGGGCGGCTACCTCCCGCAGGAGACGCTCACCGAGACGATGACTCGATCGTGAGCGCGCCTAGTTTATGACAAGCGATTCACCCTTCATTGATTGATCCAATAAGTAGAAACAGGAGAGAATAGAGATGAAAACCCTGACCGAACCCCAAAGAGAGATACCCGTTGTCGCCGAAGTCGACGTCGTGGTCGCCGGCGGCGGTCCCGGCGGGCTGCCCGCCGCGATCGCCGCGGCCCGCGAGGGCGCCAAGGTGCTGTTGATCGAGAAGTACGGATTCCTGGGTGGGCTGGCGACCGCCGGCCTGGTGGTTCCGATGCTGGGCCACACCGCGTCCCGGAGCCACACGCCCATCGTGGAGGGCCTGCTCAAGGAGATGACCGAACGGATGCACGCCATCGGCGGCGCGCCCTCGTGGGAGGAGACCCTCCAGGAGTGGGGCATCCGCTTCGACGCTGAGGCGTTCAAGGTCGTGGCCGACCAGATGGTAAAGGAGGCCGGCGTCGACCTGCTGCTGCACACGGTCGTCACCGACGCCGTCGTCGAGGACGGCACAATCCAGGCGCTGATCATTGAGTCCAAGTCGGGCCGCCAGGCGGTCGTCGCCGACGTTTTCATCGACGCCACCGGCGACGCGGACGTCGCCTACCGTGCCGGCGCGCCCACCCAACAGGGCCGCGCGTTCGACGGACGCGTGGAATCGATGGGCTCGTTCATGCACATCGGCGGCATCGAGGACGTCACCGACGAGCAGATCGCGAACGCCAAAGCGTTGGTTCGTGAGAAGATGGCCGAGGGTGAGTTCCGGTTCTACAACAACGGCTTCAACGGCAACAATACGATGCGCACCGACTATTTCTCCCCGAACATGACCCGCTGGCCCGGCGATCCGACGGACGCGCGCGACCTGACGGAGGCCGAGGTGGGCGTCCGCGACCAGGTATGGCGGTTCATCCAGTTCCTGCAGGAGAACGCGCCGGGCTTCGAAGACGCCTATCTCCACGCGACCTCCCCGCAGGTCGGGCCGAGGGAGAGCCGGCAGATCGTCGGCGACTACACCCTGACCGGGGACGACGTGGAACAGGGGCGCAAGTTCGACGACGCCGTGGCCCGTGGCTCGTGGTGGATCGACATCCACTGCCCGCTGGGCGAGACCTACCCGGTGCACCTATGCATCACCGAGTGCCCCCGGCAGGCGGACTGCCCCTTCTGGGCCGCCGAGCACGACACCTCGATGCGCGCGAAGGCCGAGATCTACCCACCGGACGACGACTGGTACGACATCCCCTACCGCAGCCTGACCCCGCAGGGGATCGACAACCTGCTGGTCTCGGGGCGCTGCATCTCGGCGACCCACCAGGGGATGGCGGGCGCGCGGGTGATGGGGACCTGCGTGGCGATCGGCGAGGCCGCCGGCACGGCCGCCGCGTGGGCCGTCCGCGACGGAGTCAATCCCCGTGACCTGGACGGGACGGCACTCAAGGCCGCGCTGCTGGGTTGATCGACAAAGCCCCAGTCCCCGGCACTGGCGAAGTGCGCCAGTGCCGGGGACTGGGGCGCGCCTCGGGAAAATAAGCTTGACGAACTGAGAAAACTGGCTATAATGGGTCAGTAGTGATCCTCGGTAGCTCAACGGCAGAGCGACCGGCTGTTAACCGGTTGGTTGCTGGTTCGAATCCAGCCCGAGGAGCCATACGCAGCGGGGCCGCATACGCGGCCCCGCTTTTTGGTTGAGAAATTGTATCTTCTCAATTTTCCGGGGTAACGTGAATTCTAATGCGATTCTAGCATTACTCTAACTCGATTCAAATAGAGTGGGAGTAAGCTGGTAGAGAATTGATTTTCCAGTGA
>DAOTTS010000192.1:0-12017 GCA_034437735.1 Anaerolineae bacterium | reverse complement strand
ACGTTTTCCCCTTTAGGGTTCGTAAAAATATAACGTCCCGACTATAACGCTTCCAGCCCCCGTCCTCGGGGGCGTCGGTGCGGGAACTTGTTCTTTTACAGACCCTTAGGGCAGATCGTCCTCCCGGACCGTGTGCACCTTGACCATATTGGTCACCCCGTGGATCTCCAGCGGGATACCGGCGGTCATCACGACGTTGTCCCCCACGTGGGCATACGATTGGGAGTTGGCGGCCCGCACCAACCGTTGAATCATCTCGTCGGTGTGGTGGAAGGCTTCAACCTCCACGGGCACCACCCCCCACATCATCTGCATACGCCGGGCCGTCGAGGCGAAGGGCGTGATGCCCAGCACCGGGATCCGAGGGCGGTGCCGGGTCACAATCCGGGCGGTGCGCCCCGATTCGGTGGAGGAGAGGATCGCGGACGCGTAGACGGCCTCCGCCATGGAGACCGTCGACCGGCTGATGGCGAAGGTGATCCGGGTGGAGTTGGGCAGCGACGCGTCCAGATCCACGTCGAGCAGTTGATTGTAGGGAAAGTCCTCCGATTGCTCCATATGCTCGGCGATCTTGGCCATCATGGCCACGGCCTGGACCGGGTACTTGCCGATGGACGTCTCGCCCGAGAGCATCACCGCGTCGCTGCCGTCCAGAATGGCGTTGGCGACGTCGGAGGCCTCGGCCCGGGTGGGCCGGGGCAGGTCGATCATCGATTGGAGCATCTGCGTCGCCGTGATCACCGGCTTCCCCATCCGGTTGCACAGGTGGATAAGCCGCTTCTGAACCACCGGCACCCGCTCAGGTGCGATCTCCACCCCCAGGTCACCGCGGGCGACCATAATGGCGTCCGAGGCGTTGACAATCGCTTCGAGATCCTCCAGGGCCTCGGGCTTTTCGATCTTCGCGACCAGCGCGGGCAGCTTGTTGGGATCCTCGCCCACCTCCCGGGTGAGCGGTGCGTCCACGTGCGCCTCCAGGTGCCGCCGGAGGGTGTGCATATCCTCCGCCTGCCGCACAAAGGAGAGCGCCAGGAAGTCGACCCCGAGCTCGAGCGCGAACAGAGCGTCCTCGCAGTCCTTTTCGGTCATAGCCTGGATGTGCAGCTTCACGCCGGGCAGGTTGACGCCCTTGTTGGACGTCAGAAGCCCCCCCACGCATACCCGACAGCGGATTTGCTGCGGGCTCGTCTCCAAAGCCTCCATCTCCATCGTGCCGTCATCCAGCAGCAGGCGGTCGCCGGCCTCGACATCGGCGATGATCTCTGGATGCGGGAAGGGGATTGTATCGCCCGGCGACTCCCCAGGTTCGGCGGTGAGGATGACCTCGTCGTCCTCCTTGAGCCTGATGCCCTCCTCCCGGAGGGACCCCACCCGGATCTTGGGGCCCTGCAGGTCGCCCAGCAGGGCGACGTGCTGGCCCTCCTCCCCGGCGATCCGGCGGATCATCGCGGCGGTCTCGCGCTTTTCCGCCTGCGTCCCGTGGGAGAAGTTGAGGCGGGCCACGGTCATCCCCGCGCGGATCATGTCCCGGATGATCTCGGGGTCGTCGGTGGCGGGCCCCAATGTGCAGACAATCTTCGTCAGCGGCATAGTCCTTCTCCTTATGGTGGCGCGGTGTGCGTCGTCTATCGCGTGTCCCTGCGGAAATTGTACTCGGAAGCTTCAGGCGGTCAAACTCCTTTGGCGTTTTTATCCTGTGTTCGGCGTGAAGCCGGGGATGGCACATCCCCTCGGAGCGTTGGGTTATGCACGTGCTCGCGAGGATCTGTGATCCGAGCCGGCCGCGGAGGCAAGGTTGCGCGTCAAAGCCGGGGATGGCCCAGCCCCTCGGAGCGTTGGGTTATGCACGTGCTCGCGAGGATCTGTGATCCGAGCCGGCCGCGGAGGCAAGGTTGCGCGCCAAAGCCGGGGATGGCCCAGCCCCTCGGAGCGTTGGGTTATGCCCAACTGAAGCCGGGCCCCTGCGGCACCTTGACGCACCCGTCCTCGATCTGGAACGGCGAGTGCTTGCGCAGCAGGCCGGTCTCCAGATAGTACGCGTTGGGCAGGCACGCCATCACGTTCATCTGCACCGGGCCGCCGCCGTGGGAGGCATAGCGCAGCCGAAAGGCATCGGCCATCGTGCCGACTTGCAGCATCGCCGTGGGACCGCCGCTCCGGCGCAGGTCCGGCTGGACGACGTCGACGGCGTTGCGCCGGAAGAAACGGGCGAACGCCGGACGGGTGTAGAGGTTCTCCCCGGTGGCAATGGGGATGTCCAACGCATCCACCAATCGTGCATAACCATCCACGTCGTCAGCGGCGATCGGTTCCTCCCACCAGGCGCAGCCGAGGTCCTGGAAGGCGCGTCCCCTTCGAATCGCCTCCACCGTCGTGAGCGACTGGTTGGCGTCCACCATCAGCTCGGCGTCGTCGCCGATGACCTCCCGCACGGTCTTCACCCGAGCGACATCCGCCGCCAGGCTCGGGTATCCCACCTTGATCTTCACGGCACGGAATCCCTGCAGCATCGCCGTCTCACAGATCTGTTGGACCTCTGCGTCATCGTAGTTGAGCCAGCCCACCATCGCATACGCGGGCACGCGATCCCGCACGCCGCCCCAGAGGTTCCAACACGGCGTCTCCAAGGCCTTGCCCCAGCAGTCCCAGAGGGCCGTATCCAGCGCAGCGATGCCGAACATCGCCAGCCCAAAGCTGCCGTGGTACTCCGTCTCGCGCAGCATTGCCTCGTGGGTGCCGCACACGAGGGCCGGATCGGTGCCGACGACGACCGGTTCCAACTCGTGTTGGATGACCGCCGCCAGCGCGTCCGGCGCTCCGCCGATGCGCCCAAATCCCACCGTGCCGGTGCCCGTAACCCCGGCGTCGGTATGGACCGTCACCTGCACCGAGCCGGCGCCCGGCAGGCACTGCAGTGCGTCGCAAATAGGATCAGGGTTAGGCTCCCGACGATGGATCTCCAACGTGACCTTCGTGACTTTCATGGTTGCCTCCTGGTGAATGCGTAGGGAAAGGGTTGCCTCATCGTGCCTCTCAGTGTACTATAGGAGAGGAAAAATGCAGAAAGGAGCCCTTGATGACTGAGCCTCCGTCCCATGAATCCCGACTTCAGCTTGACGCCCTGATCGCGCGCTACCGCGAGGGGGAGCGCGATTTTGTCGGGGCGAATCTGGTCGGGCTGGACCTCAGCCGGACCGTGCTCCCGGACATCAATCTGACCCATGCCAACCTCGGTGGCGTGATTCTCAAACAGGCCCGCTTCAACGGGGCCGTGTTGAAGCAGGCGAACCTGCACCAAGCGGACCTGCGGGAGGCCGATTTCCGCAACGCCGATCTGACCCAGGCTGACCTCCAGGAGATCGACGGGCAGGAGTCGACCTTTGACGGGGCGATGCTCACCCACGCCAAGATACAGCGTGCGGAACTCAAGATGGCCCACGTGCGGGCCGTGATGACCGGGGCCGACCTCTCCGGGGCGGATCTGACCGGCGCGGATTTGCGGGGTGCTACCCTGCGTGACGCCAGTCTGGTGGGCGCGACGCTGCGCGGTGCTCAGCTTCAGGGTGCCGATCTCACCGGTGCGGATCTGCGGGATGCCGATCTACGGGGCGCGGATCTCAGCCGCTCGAACCTCGTCCAGGCCAAGTTGATGGGGACCCGGCAGGGCGGTCTGGTCAAACCTGACGGCGAGAAGAAGGGGTGGTTCGAGGATCTGGAGCCCTTCACCCGGCTGCCCCTGGACCCATAAGCGCAGCCAACGCGGTCTCTAGGGGTCCTCTTCGTCCATCATCGCGGCGCAGAAGCGGATGGGCGCATCCAGCACGTCCAGCAGCGCGTCCGGGATCTCCTCGCGATCCAGAACGCCTGACACGATGGCGGAGGCCACCACCAGGTCCCGCTCGCCGCCGTGATAGGTCCTGTAGAGCTCACGCGAAGGGCCGGTCTCGTAGCGGTGAATGCGCCGGCTCAACTCGTCGCTGCGGATCCGGCCCTCACGCCATTCGCTGAAACTCTGATCCAGCGCGGTGAGCTCGCGGTGGAGCTCCCGCTCGTACGCCTCGATCCAGAACTGCCGCAGAAGCTTCTTGACCTTCGGGGAGTAGGTGCGTGCCATGCCATCCTCCTTCTCTCACCTGCGGAATTGGCCCAACCAGCGTGCCCTCCACCTTACTATAAGACGAAATCCGCGCAAGATAGTTGAGCATCTTGCGCGGATCTGACTGTCCGTGCTTATTGCGTCTTCGGAATCCAGACCCGCATCGCGCCCGGCCCTCGATTGGCCCACGCATAGTAGGGCACGGCGGCCGGACGCTTTTGTTCAACGATCTTTACCCGGTAGTTACACAGAGAATACACAGAGTTCCACATAAATTATCTTGTATGACGAACGAGATTATGAATGGATAGATTGCATGTTCGTCGATTTTGATCAGCGCTATCCACAGCGCATAGCACTGAAACAGATGCATAGCTCTGCATTGATTGTCTCTGTGTATCTCTGTGCCACCTCTGTGCATCTCTGTGTAACTGCCAACTTTTATCGGCTACAACGTGTCAGGTAGCCCAAGCTTTATTATACGCCACTCTCGGGATTTTGGAGAATCGACGTGCTTTTCTGCTTGTGCAGCCTCCCATTTCGGCTTATACTGCATATAGAAGGTTCAAGATCTAAACGGATTGAAGGAGGGTGCTCGATGAATGAACAACAGCACAATGACCGAAACGATTATATGGACGAGAAGGAACTCCAGAAGCACGAGGAGAAGGTCGAGGAGAAATCGGTGGAGGAGAAATCCCGCCAGGATCCCGTCGGGTCCATGGTCTGGGCCGGCACCCTGATCTGGGCGGGCGTGGTGCTGCTGGCGCAGAACCTGGGATGGCTCGACCGCCTGCGCCTCCGCCTGGGCGATCAGGCCTTCAACCTGCCGTTCGAGTTGGAGCCGTGGATCGGCGCGTGGCAGCTCTTCTTTCTGGGCGCCGGCGTCCTGGTGCTCATCGGGGTGCTGGCCCGGCTCTTGATACCCGAGTACCGCACGTCCATCCTGGGGCACCTTATCTGGGCAATTGTGCTCTTCGGCCTCGCCCTGGGGCAGTGGGACCTGATCTGGCCCCTGATCCTGATTGCCGTCGGGGCCTCGCTTCTCTTCGGCTCGCTGCTGAAACGCAGGTGAGCCCGGCCCGATTGGCGGTAAACGTGCCTGGCACTTCCGATCGCGCGCTTCAAAACGCGGCATCCACCAATAACGAGACGTGCGCCAAGACGAAAAGCGGCGCTAGTGCCTGGCACGTTGGCGTTTAAGAGCAATCCTCGAACTGTCCTTGAAACGCTGCGATGAACTCGAGCGCTGCCCCCAACCCCGGCTATAGCTGCCCCAGGTTAAAGGAGCGCAGCTCCTTCCACGCGTAGTGCAGCGGGGTCCACCACCGCTTGCGCCCGATGCAGCGGAAGTAGGGCGGCTTGAGCGCCAGAATCAGGTCGCCGATCTCGTACCGGGGCAGCACCGGCGTGGAGACGACCATGCTGCCCAGCTCGCCCGGACGCATCTCGTGCAGCATCTTGAGGCCGCGCCGCGTCTTGACCTCGAAGACAAATAGGTCGTAGTTGGGCACCCAGGCGCGTTTCTCGTCCCGCTGCTGCCCGAACATCCCCTCGGTCGCGCCGTAGATCTCGCGGATCGCCGCCGGCCCGTAGAGCGCCTGCAGGGAGGGTTGATAATTCGTGTTGATGCCCGGCTGGCTGCCCAGGGTCATCACGGTGACCTGCCACAGCTCCTTGGGGTAGACGTCGTGTGCCTTGCGGACGTGGCTGCCGAACTTCAGCGCCGTCGAGCAGACCCCGCCCACCAGGGTGACGTTCTGCTCCTTGCACGTCTCGTAGGCCAACTCGAAGCGCCGGTGCCAGTCCCTGCGCGTCTTGCCGCCGCCCAGCGCGTCGATGGCCCCCTGCGCGGGCAGGGAGCGCACCGGGGTCTTCTCCGAGACGTACTTGGTGTAGATGCCCGAGCTGTAGCCGTAGGCCACCTCCCGGTCGCCCATGGTGACGGTGCCCACGTTGGAGGGGAAGTTAAGGTTGAGGTTGACGCCCTGGAAGACGTCGAAGCGCCGGGTGCTCGCCACGTACTGCATCACGGCCCGCCCCGCGCTGACCCGCATCCGCAGGTCGGTGGGCGTCATCGGGATGAACTTCGACTCGCCCTTGGTGGTCCCCCGGGTGATGGCCCAGCCCACCGGGTGCTCCCAGAGGAGCGCCTCGATGTCGCCGCGCATCACCTGTTCGATGACGGGTTTAAAATCCTCGTAGGTGCGCACGGGGAACGCACGCCGGTAGTCCGCCAGCGTGTCGACGCGGCCGGCGCCGTGGCTCCTGCCGTCGCGGGTCCTGGCGTAGTCGGCGAGCAGGCGGTGCAGCACGGCATCCTGCGCGGCGGTGGGGTTCGCAATCGCGCGGTGCCACGGCGCCAACTGCGCCTCAAGCATGGTGGCGGCAGTCCTGGGATCCATCTGCATATTGGGTGCCTCCTCTGAGAATAAAGTCCGCTCGTAGTCGGCGATTCATCGCCGTTAGCGTACGGCACTGAAGTGCCTACTACAAACCATTTTCATGATCGTTGGTGTGGGGGCCAACATGGAAACTCCTTTGAAAATAGCAACTAGGGCGATCCCGTCATGCTGAGCTGCCTGTCCTGAGCGCAGCGTCGACGCAGGTCGACGTCCGGTGCGAAGCACCTTGGAGAGGGATTTCAATCCCGCGCCTACGAGCCGGGTTGCCGGTAGATAGCCCCTCTCAAAAACGATTTTGCCGCGACCCGCTTACGCGGGGAACCCTATGGGGGGATACATCCCCCCATACCCCCCTCAGAGATTCAGAGCGGCAGAGCCCAGAGTGCTCAGAGTCCAGAGGGATGGGGAACGCCGCACACCACCCGAAACCCAACGTAGTCGTAGCGGAGGTACGGGAAGTACCTGTAACGGGACGCGCACCGGACGGGCCCCTCAAGACTGGAGAACGCCCCGCCGCGCAACACGGCGCGATCATCGACCGGCAGATCCGGCTGATAACCCTCATAGTTCTCCTGCCACTGCGTCCGCGTCCACTCCAAAACGTTGCCGCCCAGATCCTCGATGCCGTACGGACTGACCCCGCCGGGGAAACATCCCACCGCACTGCGTTGGCCGATTGTCCTCCCGTAGTTCGCTCGGTTGGGATCCGGTTTGTTTCCCCATGGGAAGATTCGACCAGGGTTTCTGCCTTCAAGGGGCCCACGCGCTGCCTTCTCCCACTGCGCTTCACTGGGTAAGGTAATGACCCAGTCCTTCTCTCGTAATAACGTCGCCAACGGCTCCGGTGTATGCTGCCACACTTGTAGACGCGCTGTCAGCCACCGGCAGTACGCTACCGCATCATGCCAGGTCACATAGACCACCGGGTGATTGTCCACGCCCTCTAGACACCGTTCGGTATCCGGCTTGTATTCACTAGCTTGCACAAACGCCCGGAACTGCGCGACGGTCACCGGGTAACGCGCGATGTAATAGGGGGATAGCTCCCGTTCGTGCTGGGGCTGTTCTCTGTCGGATGCCTGCTCATCCTGCTGCGGATCGCTGCCCATCACAAACGGCCCGGCTGGGATCTCCACGAAGCCCAGCAGCGGCTCGTCCGGCAGGGACCATGCGTCGGCGCGGAAGCGCGGATCCCCCAGCGGCGCCAAGACGTTCCCGAGATCGGCTCGTTGGCGCGGCTTGAGCGCGGCATCCGCGCGCATTCCCGCTGCCAGCCACTTCTGGATCCGGGCCAGCACGGCTCGACCGGCCTCCTGGCGGTGCACGCCGACCAAGCCAATCTCCCGCAATGCGTCTCCGGCCAATTCCGCTTCCAGGTATGCTTTGGATGTTGGGGCCTTCACCTCGGTGATCGCGCGTGGAACCAGGGCGTTGACCGCCGCGATCGCCTGCCCCAACCGGTGTGTCCGGGTCGCATGACCGGCGGCCAACACAAAGACCTCGCGCCAGCGCACCAGATCCTTTCGCACCAATCGGGCAGCTTCGTTGACGTAGTCCGGCATTCCCACCAGATGGCACGCTGCCATGAACTCTTGAAAGGTACGGTGTGGGAATGTATACGCCTCGGTCTTATGACGGACCAGCAGCCCCGCTCGCTCGCGAATATAGCCCACGAACTCACCGGCTTTATCCCAGGAGCCACCCAGGTACGGGGCCAACCACTTCCGCAGGTCGCCCTCGTCGATATCCGCCGTGCCATGGTCTTCCCCCGCCAGTTGGTTCGCCCGGAAGGCGACGTCATACAGGCCGGCTTCCAGGTCGCTGATCTTGAGACCTGGGATATCCAACTGTGCTATGAGCCCCGCCTCCTCACTGATGCGCTGTTCCCACCGTCGTAGCAGCAGGTCGACGGCATCCGCGTATAACTCCGTGCGGTCCTCGGGTAAGGTGCCCCGGAAGCTGTGCAGCAGGGCCATCACCGTCAAAAGGAGCGGGCGGCGGGCCAGGCCTGCCAGGTCCTGCCGCCGGATCGCGCTTTGCAGCTGCTGGGCCCGCGCATGGGCCTCACCCTCTGAAAGTCGATCCTGCTTGGCCAGTTCCGCATACCACGTCGCAATGAACGTGTCCTGCTGCTCCGCATTGAAGGGCGCCAACGTCACTTCGGTGAAGCCCTGCAACGGCCACGGCTGTCCGACGTAGGCATACGGGCGACAGGTGACCACTACCCGGTGCTGCGTGTAGTGGTCGCTGAAAGCTTGCACCGCTCGCACCACGGTCTCGCGCTGCGCCGTGGGAACCTCATCCAACCCATCGAAGAGCACCAGCACCGGCGCGGCGCCCCGCAGCGCGTCTCGCAGCATCGACCAGGCGTCCTGTAAGGCCCATCCCGTCAGTGCGGCTTTCAGGTATGCGATCACGTTGCTTGTGCGGGGGTGATCTTCGGCCCACGCTGCGAACCCGCGCAATGCCACCCGCACCGGCAACAGCGTCCCATGGGTCCACGGATCGAGCCGGGCTAACCATTCCTCCGTGTTCTCCGATAGGCCGGCCTGTGCCAGGACGTAAGCCACGTAGTTGAGCACGGTGGACTTTCCGGACCCTGGATCGCCCAGGATAAGCAGGCGCTTTTCGCGTTCCAGCGTGGCTTGGGCGGAGATCCGTTGGGCTTCTCCACGGGCTACGCCTGCCATGAAATCACGCAGTTCTTCCTCACAGGTCACCTGCTCCAGCGCCGTGGTGTCCAGCTGTGTGTAGACCTCGGCTAAGCCCAGACCGGTCCCGCTGTTGGGATCTGCGTGATCCTGGACGACGTTGGTCCAGGGCAGGCGGTTGGCGGTGCGAGCCAGGGTCTGCAGATAGGCACGCCTGAGCGTCGCGGGATCGGAATTCGGTGTTATGGGCGTGATTTGCGTGCCTACCACGACGTTCTGAGCGTGGATATCGCGCGCCGTCAGGGTGTCCGGCGCAACGGTGCCTTTGAGCGGTCCCCCACATTTGGGACAGACCTCAAACTCTTCAGCTAATGCATCCGGCCAACGCTTACCACAGTGGGGACATTGCATCGTCTGCCTCCGTTATGATGCGATCGAATTTACAGTCTACGGTCAAAAGGCCCCGCCCGCCTTCCAGAATCCTATCGATCAGCCAGCATATGGCAGCATCATCGATCTTGCGGGCCAGGATCCGCTGCAAGACGGCATGATCGATACTCGGAAAGAACTGCCGGAGATCGCACTGGAGGACGTACGCATAGCGTCGAGCGAACTGCTGGGCGCGGTCCAGCGCGCGGTGCGTGCCCTTGCCCACGCGGTTGGCGTAGCTGTCGGCGATGAAGCTGCGTTCGAAGACAGGTTCGATGACGTTGCACAGCGCATGGTGTACCACGCGGTCCCTGAAGGGCGCGGCGGAGATCAGGCGCCGTTTCGGTTCGTGGATGTGGAAGGAGTGATACGCGCCGGGGCGGTAGGTCTGCGTCCGCAGCTCCTCCTGAAGTGCGATCAAATTGTCTTCCAGGCGGAACTCAAAACGCGCCGCCGGTGCCTTGCCGCGTTTTCCTTTGGCGGCCTTGTGCCAGGCGAGGTATAGGTTGTTCCAGGAGCTGATTTGCTGATACATAGCACCTCTCAAAAATGATTTTTCCGCGACCCGCTTACGCGGGGAACCCTGAGGGGGGATGTATCCCCCGTGCGAAGCCTCCCAAGGGCAGCAGGGACACCCCCCCCTCAGAGATTCAGAGTGGCAGAGTACAGAGTTTTCAGAGATCAGAGGTATGGGGAACGCCGCACACCACCCGAAACCCAATGTAGTCGAAGCGGGCGAACGGGTCGAACCTGCCACGGTACGCGCACCGGACGTCCCCCTCACTACTGAAGAACGCCCCGCCGCGCAACACGGCGAGATCTTGCACTTCCAAATTGGGTTGATAGTTCTCATAGCTTTCTTGCCACTGCGTCCACGTCCACTCCCAAACATTGCCGCTCATATCCAGAATCCCATAGGGTGACGCGCCCGCCGGAAAACAACCCACCGCGCTGGAGGTCCCAATTCCCGTGTCAGTGTAATTTGCTCTCTCTGGGTCAATTTCTTCACCCCAAGGATACGTCCGTCCATCGGTGCCGCGGGCAGCCTTCTCCCACTCGGCTTCCGAAGGCAGACGCACGTCATATCCCAGTCGCTCGCTCAACCACCGACAGAAAGCAGATGCCTCATACCAACTGATCGCCACTACAGGATGGTTGGGTAGGTTCCGGGGTTCTCCTATCTCTGCCGGTCTATCGAGCTCTTCGTTTTCGCGCCATCGCCACCCGGATTCCGTCCAGTAGTGCTTTTCATGATAGCCGTCTGCCTTCACAAAGGCTGAAAACTGCGCATTGGTCACCGGGTACTTGCTCATATGAAATGTTGGTACACTGACCCGACATTGCGGTGTTTCCTTCCCGATAAATGCCAGGCTATTGTCTTCACTACCCATAATGAATCCACCCGCCGGTACCTCACACCACACGATGTCCGGCAAGCCATCTCCCCGCAGCCTTACCCCGGGCCGGGGATCGCCCAGGTGCGCCAGGGCCACGCCCGCTGCCGCGCGCTCCACCGCCGGCAAGCGGCCCGCCTCCAAAATGCGCACCAGCTGGGAGACGACCCGCGCCACTTTGGACCGGTTGCGGTCGCTCAGATGGTCCAGATCCACGTTCTCGACCAGAGCCTGGCCCGCCAGCAGCGCGCCCCAGGCCTCGGGCGCCGTCTGCTGATCCTCAGCGGTCAGTTTCGCCGGACACAGTTCCTCCACCAACGCCCAGAGCGCGAAGTCGCTGCCGCGCGCCGATTTCGCGCCCGCCAACAGCGTCACTTCTCGCCAGCGGTTGGGCCCTTCTTTGGCCAATGCTGCAATCTTGTCGGGATACTCGTCGCCGGTGAGATGACACGCCGCCAGGTACTCCTGGAAGGTCCGGTGCGGAAACGTGTAGACGCCCACGCCCCGGGGCACTAGAAGCCCTGCCCGCTGGCTCAGGTACTCAACCAGACGTTTGGGTTTTACGTCGGGATTCTGACTCAGGGCCAGCAGACCCGTGAGGAGTTCTTTTTCCGGCACGTCAGCCGTGTCTGTGGGGGGCTCATCACCCCTGATGGGTTGACTGGCGTGGACCTCGTAGGCCAAGCGATTGAGCAACTTCCGCACCTTCACCCGATCAACCTTGAGCCACTCCGCCAGGCTCGGTTGGATCATGACAATCTCGCCTTGGTTATTGCGCACCACACGCTGGCTCTCCCACCAGTCCAGCAGCAGATCGACAGTGTCGGCGTAGAGTTCCTCGCGCTTCTCGGGCAGGCTCCCGCCGCGCCAGGCGTGCAGCGAGGCCATCAGCGTCAGCAGCAGCGGGCGCGCCGCCAGCCCCTGCAAGCGCTCGCTGTTGAAGATGGCCCGCTTGAGCAGCTCCGCGCGGCCCTGGGCGTCCTCGGCGTCGAGGTGGCGCACCTCGGTGATGTGGGCGTACCAGCGGTCGACGAAGCGCGCG
>DAOTTS010000191.1:0-40648 GCA_034437735.1 Anaerolineae bacterium | reverse complement strand
GGCTGACGACCGGATCGCGAGCTTCAGCAGCCGGGGGCCGGTCGATTCGCGGATCGCGCCGGACCTCTCGGCCCCGGGCGTCGGCGTGTATTCCAGCTACCCGAACGGCGCGTATGGCACCAGTTCGGGCACGTCGATGGCGGCGCCCCACGTGGTCGGCGCGGCCGCGCTGTTGATGTCGGCCGATCCCGACCTGCGGGGTGACGTCGCGGCGGTCGAGCACCTCCTGACCCGCACCTCGGTACCCAGGATCGACACGACGTGCGGGGGCGAGCCGAGCGGCGTGCCCAACAACGTCTACGGGTGGGGGCGGTTGGATGTCACGTCGGCCCTGCAACTCGGTCAGCTTGAGGGGATCGTTCGCGATCAGGAAGGGGTCTCGGTGCTCGGCAGCTTAGTCGAGGGGCGCGCCCTGTTGCGGCGGGTAGGGCGCACGTTTTCCGGCGGGGGAGGGCTCTACAGCTTCTCGCTGGTCTCGGGCACCTATACGGTGACGGCATCGCTCGACGGCGGCCCTCTCGCAACTTATTCCGGCATCCGCGTTACGGCCGATCGGACTACGACGCTGGATCTGACGCTTCCTATCTCCTGTGTGGGTGCGGTAGGGATGGTGTTCGAGACGGTACCGAGCGAGCCCTGGCTTGGCGAGCCCATCCAGTTTACCGGCTCTCTCACGGCGGCATCGCTCCCGGTGACCTACACCTGGGACGTTGGCGACGGGAGCCCGATACGCACCGGCAACCCGGTGACCCACACTTACTCTCACGTGCCCATTTCCCAGACGTTCACGGTAGTGATGACCGCGACGAACCGGTGTTCGAGCGGTCGGATCGCACGGGATCTCACGATACGGGCTTACCGCTGGTACTTTCCCCTGCTGTTCAAGACGTCCTTATGATACAATGTGCGTGAGGATCGAGGATTGTGAATTACACACCGATGCTACGTCTATGGTCTTGATCCTGAGTCCTTGATCCTATCGGCAGTTAAAATACTGGCACAAGAGCTTCTTTGGGAGGCGTGATTTCGTGGCGAAACGGGTGTTGATCTTCGGCGGTGGGCTTGTTCTGGGCGTGCTTCTGGCCCTGCTCGTGGGCTGGGTGCTCGTGCCGATGCCCCGGTATGACGGTGGCCCCGAGACGATGCGGCGGGATTACCAGTACGAATATGTCCGGCTGGTTGCTGTGTCGTACGACCTCAACGGCGACCTCGACTTGGCCCGGGCCCGATTGCAACAACTCAATCCCGAGTCTCCGGCTTCACCGCTGGTCGCGCTGGCCGAGCGGTGGATCGACGACGGGCGCTCGGCGGATCTTATCGCGCCCCTGGCCCGACTGGCGCGCGACCTGAACGCCGCCACCCCGGCGATGGCGCCCTACCTGGACCGAGGGGCCGGATGAAGCCGGGGCCGCTGCTGATTCTGGGGCTGGTGATCGGGCTGCTGGGCGGTTTGGTCTATACGTGGGGGATCCAGCCCGTGGAGTACTACGACACCTATCCGCCGCTGATGGGCGCCCCTTACCGCCGCACGTGGATCACGATGACGGCTCAAGCCTACGGCGTCGAGGGCAATTGGGCGCGCACCCAGGTGCGCTTGACCGGCCTGCCCGAGGATGAGGTTCGTCGGGCGGTGACCGATGAGTTGGAGCGGGCCATCGCGGCGGGGGCCGACCTGCTCTATCTCCAGCGGATCTCCGAGCTGGCGCAGGCTTACGGGGCTGCCGGTCCGGCAGTCCAGATCTACGGCGAGGGCACGGCCCTGGACACCCCGACGCCGCGCCCGACGGTGCCCACGGACACGCCGACGGCGACCCCGATGCCGGTCCCGACCTCAACGCCCACGCCGACGTTTACGCCGACGCCGACCGTCCAACCCACGTCGCCGTACTCGCCCGCCATCCGCGTGATCAGCCAGACCTTGACCTGCACGCTTCGGCCGTCCATCGCCGTCTCCATTGAGATCTCCGCCACCCTGGACGAGGAGGGGGACGACGAGCCGGCGTGGACGGGCGACCCGATGCGGGAGGTTTGGCTCATCTGGGACGGCGGGGCGGACCGTGCCATCACCGGGTTCCGACCCGAGCAGGGGCTCGGGTACGCGGATTTCGTCGTCGAGCCGGGCCGGGTCTACAATCTATACGTGGACAGTCCGACCGGCGTGCCGCTGCGCACCCTGCAGTCGGAGCCCTGCGCCCCCGGCGAGGGCGAGGGCTGGACCTCGCGCCGGCTGCTGATCCGGGAGTTTCCGCCGCAGCCGACACCGACGCCCATTCCGACGTCGACGGCGACGCCCGAGCCGGCGGAATAGCACAGACTTGACCCTAATCTTTTCAATCCGCGAAACATCGATTGAGAAAGGATTTTCTCGTTTATTCTGTCATGTTTCAGTAGAATCTCTGTGAGTCTCTGTGAAACTCTGTGTAACCATAGAGTTAGGGCTGTTTAACGAAAGTCTGCGGTAGTTAGCTCCGGGGACTTTCATGTCGCGTTTAAAGGGGGAAGCTATGACAACTCACGTGATCTTTGACACGGACGCCGGCACCGACATCGACGACCTGTACGCGCTGGCGCTGATCCTCAACCATCCGAACCTGAACCTGCTCGGCGTGACGACCGTCTCCGGCGATACCCAGGCCCGGTCCCGTCTCGTCGCCAAGATGCTGCGGCTCGCGAACCGACCGGACGTGCCGGTCCGTGCAGGCATCCAGGTCCCCGAAGTCCTGGCGAAACAAGGGGTGGATGCGGCGAGCTACAAACGCCTCACCCACTGCGATTTGGTGGCGCCCGGCGACCCCGAGTACGACCGCGAGTATGGGGATGCGATTGCCTTTATCCTGGACCAGTTGGATCGGGCCGAAACCCCGATCACGATCGTCGCCACCGGTCCGTGGACCAACGTCGCCGAGGTTCTCCGCCGGGCGAACGCGACGCAGACATCCAAAATCGCCTCTTTAGCTCTGATGGGCGGCGAGGTCCATCTCCTGCATAGCGGATCCAACGTCAAGAGCGATCCCGAAGCCGCCGACCTGATCCTCAAACGCCGGGTTCCTACCTTTTTAGCGACGTGGAGCATCAGCCGGCAGTTGGCATTCACCATGGCGGAGGTAGACGCCCTGACCTGCGATGCGACCGACCCCTTCGTGCGCGCGCTCCGCACCGCGACGATGATGTGGTGGGGGGACGGCATGACCTACAAACCCGGCCCGGTCTGCTACGACACAATTCCCGTCTTCTGGGCTGCCGGCGAACGGGCGGCGATCTCGTGCATCAAACTTGAGGCGATTCCGGTGGAATTGACCGGGACGCACACGCGCGGCATGATGGTCGTCCACCCGTGGACGCGCATGCACGCCGAGCCGGTGACGTGCACCTCCTCCGAGTACGTAACCCTGACCGACGCTCTGGACGTGGAGGCGTTGAAACAGCGCTATATCGACCTGGTTTTTCGGTAGCGGAAGTCAGAGATGAAGTTGGATAAAATCATACACACTTGTTAATATATGTGTATGATTTTATCCAAAATACCGATCTTGGGGAGGAAGCGATGAAGTGCGATCCCCGACCCTAGCGACAAACTCACCGGATCAATGATACAATGAGTAGAGAATCGGGCGGTCAGGAACGCGCCGTCGTGTACAGAGGCGCCGCTGCGGTTTGGGTAGGATTCGCGGGAAGGAGGGACGGCGATGTTCTATTCCGAGAGGGCCACGGGCCGCGTGTACCGCACGTATGCGTACGAGCGAGGGATCGAGCACGGCAACCCGGGCGTCAACACCCGCTTCCGGGTCAACGCGCCGGAAGCGTCGCTCGCCCCCGAGGTCAGGGACCGCGATGAGGCGCGCGGCAGCGGGATGCTCCAGATCCTTATCGAGGAGGACCTGGCGCAGCTCGAGGGAGCCACGCTCTACTGCGAACTCTGGGGCGGGCATCCGGGCACGGAGAATAAACGGGTCAGCGTGAACGGGCGGACTACCTATGCGCTGCCGGAAGTCGGGACGGCTGCCGTACACTGCACCCACCAATACCCCACCGTCCCCCTGCACCGGACCGACCTGGTCAACGGCTACAACGCGGTTCAGTTTGCCTGCGATCAGGGCACCAGCTTCTGGGGGCATTTCATCGTGGATAACGCGAGCCTCAACGTGATCCTCAAACCCGACCACGCCGATCTCCAGGGGGCCGGACTGATCGGGTTCCACGCCCGCGTCGAGGTAAGGTTAAGTCCTAACTGAATTGGTCGCATAATCGTATGTCATTTTTCTATGAGCTAAGTAGATGCGAGAAAGTATCTTAACACTGCTCACAGCCCCCGTCCTCGGGGGCGGAGGCCAAGGAACTTTTTCGGAGTTACTTAGCGCACGAGGCCCGTTTTGAATTGCAGAATGGCCACTCTGGACGTATAATAAGGGAAGGATGCGGAAAACCCACGGATTGTGGGGTCACCCACGGGTTTAGTGGAACTTCGGCATCCCAAGTGATCCATCAAAACGCAGAACGATGTATTCGAGTTAAGGGAGGTTCATTATGCGCAAATTTTTCGCATTTCTAGCAGGTCTATTCCTCGGGTTATGGGCCGGCGGCCTGGCCGCGCTGTTGCTCGCGCCGTTCTCCGGGGACGTGCTCCAGCGCCGGATCCGGGAGTGGGTCGAGCAGGTCATCGAGGAGGGCCGCACGGCGGCGGAATCCCGCCGCACGGAGCTCGAGGAGCAGTTCGAGTCCTTCAAGCAGGGCAAGCCGATCACGCTCCAGGAGGCGCCGCAGGCGCCGGAAGCGGTGGAGCCTGCATAAGCCTGTAGACCCACGTCGCTGTGTGCCGGTAGATTGATAACGGGCAGGGGAGAACATCCTCTGCCCGTCGCTTCGTGGGGGGAAGGTAGGTCCAGGATGCAACCTATCCCAAACTGGGTGCGTCTTCCTTGGGAACCCTCGGTTATTGGGATGATTGGTTGCCTGGCACGGCCCAAGGAGCGCTGCCACCCAAGCGTTTAGCTTGAGCGTGACACAATCTGTAAAAACTGCGCAATCTGTGGAAAAACGTCGTTCACGTCGCGGCTGCGGCGACGAACGCTTCGAAGAGGGGCCACATGGTGTCGGAGACCTTGACCATGGCCTCGGGGTGCCACTGGACGCTGAGGCAGAAGCGGTGGTCCGGCATCTCCAGGCCCTCAATCACACCGTCCGGTGCGTGAGCCGTGATCACAAGGTCGTGTCCGACCTCCGCCACGGCCTGGTGGTGCGCGCTGTTGACCGCCACCGGTTCAGCGCCGAGCAACTGGGCAAGCCGGCTGTTCGGCTTCAGGTCGACGGTGTGGACCGTACGCTCCATCGGGCGGGCCGGGACGAAGGCGTGATCCAGCGCGTTAGGCAGGGAGACCGCGATATCCTGGATGAGCGTGCCGCCCAGGGCCACGTTCAAGACCTGGTGCCCTCGGCAGATGGCGAGCAGGGGCTTGGCCTGCGGGAGCCACGCGCGGACGAGCGCCAACTCGCCAGCATCCCGCATGTCGTCCACGCGCCCCAGATAGGGGCCGGGCGTCTGTCCATAGCGCGATGGGGCCAGATCCTCACCCCCGGAGAGCAGCAACCCGTCCAAGCTGCGTAGAAGGACGGGAAGGTCCTCCGTTGCAATGAGCGGGGGGAGGATGACCGGGGTACCGCCCGCGCGGTGCACCGCGCGGGTGTAGGTCTCGCCCAGCGCGTGCATCGGCGTATGCAATAACCGGGCGGAACTGTCTCTCCGCCCGGTGATGCCGATCAGGGGGCGTCCTCCGATCAGTGCTGTGCTCCTACCGTGAATGAAGAACTAGGTGAACCGCTGCTTGAGCCGCGCGGACTTGCCTCGGCGCTCGCGCAGATAGTAGAGCTTCGAGCGGCGGACCTTGGAGTGCCGCAGCACTTCGACCTTCTCGACGCGCGGTGAGTGCAGCAGGAAGGTGCGCTCGACGCCCACGCCGTGGGCCGCGATCCGGCGCACGGTGAAATTCCGATTGGCGCCGCCGTTGCTCAGGCTGATCACAATTCCCTGGAAGACCTGCACGCGCTCGCGCTGGCCCTCAACAATACGGATGTGGACACGTACGACGTCCCCCGGACGGAGCTCCGGGATGTTCGGATTCGGCTTCGCCATTTGGCGTTCCAATGATTCAACCAGGTTCATTGCTTTCCTTCCCCTCTTTGTTAATGCTTACGTTCAAGCTATCCATCACCGTTCCGGCGGGATAGCGTCGTCTCTTAAGAAGTCATAGATGCTTCGCAGCCACGTTGAAGGCAGCGACCAAGAAGTATACCATAAAGCGGCGGACAAACAACCCGACCTCGAACGCGATCACTTCACGCGGATGCGCCAGCCCTCCTGCAGGTAGTCGGGGTCGCGAGGCAGGCCCCGGCTGTCCCAGAGATGGGCGTTCCACGCCCAGAACTGCTCTTTTTTCAGCCCGTGCCGGGTGATAATGCCCCAGACGGTATCGCTCGTCTTCGCCGTGATGTAGACGGGCTGCGGGAGTACGGAGGCATCCTCGGGTGGTTCCTCAGCCGGGGTACGCCCGGCGGTCTCCAGACATGGGATATTTACGGCCTTGAGCATCGGCCATAGGGCCTTGACGGCGATCGTCGCGTGATAGACGCTGAAGAAATCGACCCCGTGGCGGGCGACGTTGTCCACCCAATCGATAAAGGTCTCCGGTAGGAACGGCTGGCCTTCGGCGCGGGGCTGCGGGAAGAGCACCGGGTAGACGTCCGGCGTCGCCCCCCACATCAGGCTGAGGTCGCCCAGGGCGTGATAGACCTCGCGGTCGATGACCTCCTCGGCGCTCTGCCCGCGTTCGCTGATACAAAGGGGCATCCACCCGCCCTGGCAGAGGGGCGCGATTGCTTCGATCGCCTCGGTGTTCTGGAATCGGGAGATCGGCGGCGTCGCCAGCATCAGCCGTTTCCGAGGTATCTCGACGTTGTTCAACGCCTGGGCCAGGGCCCGCATCGCTGCGCCGCGAATGCCCGGCCCATCGAGAAAGAGCACGGCGCCGTTGTAGCCCCGGCTCAGGGACTCGACGACCGCCTTCTGGGCCGCGCGGGGAGCCTGCTGCGTCAGCTGCACCCATGCCAGGGGATCGAAGCCCAACGTGCGGACCCGCCTGACCATCTGCCGGGTCGTCTCCGGAAAGTAATACGGACCATGTCCCACCTTGACGAGCAGGTGGGTCCCTCGGACGGCGGTAGCAATTTCCGCCCCCCGCTGAAGGTCGTAAGAATGCGCGAGCCAAATCCCTTTTCCACAAAGTAATGCCATCGTTTACCTCTTCTCAAAGACCCTGATCATTATAGCTTTCAAACTGTAAATCGCAAGATTCAGGACAGGGCAATTTATTTCTTGACAAAAGGGGTCGAAATCTTACAATGTAGGATACTTTACGTTTGGGGGGCAAAGGTCTCCTGATGCGACGCGAGTGATGCTCTCCTCTGACCTGGAATTTTTGAGCGCTGAGATTTAGAAAAGGACAATACCTATGCGACCGGATGGCCGCGCGAACGCCGAGCTTCGTCCCTTGAGTTTTGAGTTATCGCCGATCAAATATGCCGAGGGGTCGACCATTGTAAGGATGGGGGAGACCCACGTGCTGTGTGCCGTCACCGTCAAGCGCGGCGTGCCGCGCTGGCGTCAGGGGCAGGGCCGGGGTTGGCTGACTGCAGAATATGCCCTGATGCCGCGATCCACAAAGACGCGCACGCCCCGTCATCACATCGAGGGGGGGCGCGCCCAGGAGATCCGGCGCTTGATCGGCCGCAGCTTGCGGCGCGCCGTCAACTTTGACCGGCTGGGCGAATCTACGTTAATTGTGGACTGTGACGTGATGCAGGCGGATGGGGGGACGAGGACGGCGGCGATTAACGGCGGGTACGTGGCCGTCGCCCTGGCGCTGGAGCCCATGATCGCGTCCGGTGACCTGCCCGCCGGTGTTTTGCGCCGGCCCACGGCCGCGATCAGCGTCGGCATTCTCGAGGGTGAGCCCCGGCTCGATCTGGCCTACGCCGAGGATGTGAACGCGGAGATGGATCTGAACGTGGTGATGGACGCTTCCGGTCGGTTTATCGAAGTGCAGGGCACCGCCGAGGGGGAGCCCGTGTCACGGTCCCAGTTGGATGCGCTGCTCGACCTGGCGGCCGAGGGCATTCAGACGGTTGTCCGCAGTCAGCGAGAGGTTCTCTCGTGCGCTGGTATCGACGTCTGACCCGCAAACAGCGGTCGTTACTCATCGGGCTGACGATCGCGGTGGTCGCCGTTATCGCGGCCTTGGGGTGGAGCGTGTGGACGACGCTCCAGGCCGATGCGACGCCTTCTCCCGTGTCTACACCCGATCCTGGTCCGTCTCTATTGAACTCACCGACGCCGCCCGCGACGGCGACGTCAACCCCGCGCCCAACCCCAACGCCCACGGTCGCCTTTGAGGTGTCGCAGGCGGGGATTATTGCGATGGACGTTGCCGAGGCGCGGGCGTCGCGGACCCGTTGGCGCACACCCGTCACGCTGGTTGATGATCACGGCCTGTCGGTGGCACTCTACCGGCGATATCAGGCGTGGTTGCCGCTGACGCTGCGGACCCGCGCGCTGTTGGAGGTGCTCAACCTTTGGTATTGGGACGATCTCCGGTTGGACGTCGTTGCGCACGCGCAGAATGCTGCGGCGATCTATATTCCGCAGCTTGAGGAGCTTTACGTCCGGCAGGACTGGGACGGACCCTCGGAGATCCAGAAGATCCAGGTGGCCTACGGCTACGCCCGGGCCCAGCCGGATCAGTATGGAGACCTGCTCAGTTTGTCGTCCGATGCTTCGTCTATCGACCGGCGGATCGCGCTTTCGGCGGTCGCCGATGGCGACGCCCTCATGGCCGTGTGGCTCTACGCCGGGGTTGAGCCCGGCTCCCGTGAGGCCGAGAAGATCGAGCGCTACGTCGCAACCGCGACCCTGCCCCTTTGGCAGCGGGAGGATCCGCTTCTTAGCGACCTCACAGGCCTGTCGCTGAGACTGGGTCGGGACTTCGCTGTCGAGCGGTTCGAAGCCGGCGGCACCGAGGCTCTGGATCAGGCCATCATTCGGCCTCCGAGGTCGACCGAACAGTTGCTGCATCCCGAACGCTATGAGGCGGGGGATGAGCCCGTCCCGATCCTGCCCTATGAGGTCGATCTGGGGCGCACGTGGATGATGACCCAGACGGAGACCCTGGGTGAGGCCCTGATGGGGTTGACGATCGTCGAGTGGAGCAACGGTACGGTCACCCCCGACGTGGTCGAGGGATGGGGTGGGGATCGGTTGCAGGTCTGGCAGGACGAGGAGGGCCGCACCGTTGCGCTGTGGCAGGCGGTGTGGGATACACCCTCGGATGCTTATCGCTATTATCACGCGTTACAGGGGATCATGCCATCCCCGCTGATTCAGGGGCGCGTGCGCGCCCGTTCCGTGCCCGCATCGTTGCCGTCCGGACGCTGGTGGGTGGGCAATCGCGGGGCCCTCTATCTTCGGCGGCAGGGCAACCGGACCTGGCTGCTGTGGGGCGAGGATCCGGACGTGATTGAACAGGTGGGGGCGTTGATTGAACGGCCGGAGGGAGCGGTTCAGGGGGTTGAATGACGAAGGATGCTGACACAATGAGGAGAGGGGCACCGCAATCCCCATCACGATGGCGGCGGTGGGTCGGCGTCTTTTTGATCGGCGGTGTGCTGATCAGTGCCGCCGGCCTTGGCTGGACCCTGTGGACACTTCGAGGGCGGTATCGTGACTTCATCTACAGGTACGGAGACGAAGCTTCGATTCCCGCGAAGCCCGTGGCCCTCGTGTTTGGTGCCGGGTATTGGCCTAACGGCGTGCTGAGCACCATCCTGGTGGAGCGTCTGGATGCTTCGGTCGACCTCTATCAAGAGGGCCGGGTGCAGAAGCTGCTCTTCAGCGGTGATAACAGCCGTGTGGATTACAATGAGCCGGCGAAGATGTTGGAGTACGCGCTGAGTCAGGGTGTGCCCCGGGACGATATTGTCTTGGACTACGCCGGACGCCGGACATACGACACGTGCTACCGGGCCGGTGCGATCTTCGGCGTTTCCGACGTCATCCTGGTGACGCAGCGCTATCACCTACCCAGGGCGCTGGCGACGTGTGAGGGCTTGGGGCTGGACGCTGTGGGCTACGCGGCCAACCGCTACGAGCATCGCGGTAGGTATTTGATCCTGTACCGCCTGCGAGAGGTGCCGGCGCTGTGGAAGGCGTGGTGGGATCTCTACGTGGCCCGTCCGACGCCGATTCTCGGCGAGCCCCTCCCGATCTTTGTGGAGAGCGATCCCCACGCTCAGGATTCTTGAAACTCAGTTAACAGACGATAAAGGACATAACGCATGACGATTACGCATGGATTTGAGTTAGTGAGGGCGGAGACGGTCCCGGAGCTGAACGCGGACGTCCGTCTTTATCGGCACGTCAAGACCGGCGCCGAGCTTCTCTCGGTGGAGAACGAGGACGAGAATAAGGTGTTTGGGATCACGTTCCGCACGCCGCCCGCCGATTCGACCGGGGTGCCCCACATTATGGAGCACGCGGTGCTCAACGGGTCCCGCAAGTACCCGGTCAAGGAACCGTTTGTGGAGCTGATGAAGGGGTCGCTCAACACCTTCCTGAATGCCATGACCTTCTCGGACAAGACGGCGTACCCGGTCGCCAGCCAGAACCTCCAGGATTTTTACAATCTGATCGACGTCTATCTTGATGCGGTCTTCTATCCTCGGATTACCAAGGCGACGATGCGCCAGGAGGGTTGGCATTACGAGCTCGCCGGCCCTGAGGAGCCCCTCACCTATAAGGGCGTGGTCTTCAATGAGATGAAGGGGGCGTATTCCTCGCCGGATAGCCTGATCTCCCGGTACAGCGAGCAGTCCCTCTTTCCGGACAACACCTACCAGTTCGACTCGGGTGGGGATCCCAGTGTGATCCCCGAGCTGACGTACGCGCAGTTCAAGGGGTTCCACGAGCGCTATTACCATCCCTCGAATGCGCGTGTCTTCTTCTACGGGGATGACGACCCGGCGGCGCGTTTGCGCATCGTCGACGAATATTTACACGATTTTGACGCGCAGCCCCCTGACAGCGAGATCGCCCTGCAGGCGAAGCTCGATCACCCCCAAGTCCTTCGCTATCCCTATCCCACCGGAGAGGACGCCGAGGCTCAGAAGGCCCTCATCACCGTCAACTGGCTGCTGCCCGAGAACAACGATCTCTCCCAGACGCTGGCTCTCATGATGCTCTCTCACATGCTGGTGGAGACGCCGGCCTCCCCGCTGCGCAAGGCGCTTATCGATTCAGGCCTCGGTGAGGAGGTGATTGACAGAGGGCTCGACGATTCCCTGCGCCAGTTGGTCTTCAAAACCGGCCTGAAAGGCGTCAAGGCCGAGAATGTGGACAAGGTCGAACCGCTGATTCTGGAGACGCTGGACGCCCTGGTCGAGCAGGGGTTCGATCAGAACACCGTCGACGCGGCCATGAACACGGTCGAGTTCGAGCTGCGGGAGCAGAACTACGGGCGTTACCCCCGGGGATTGGTGGTGATGCTCCAGGCCCTGAGCCAGTGGCTCCACGATGGCGATCCCATCGCGGCGATCGCGTTTGAGGACGCGCTTGAGACGATCAAGGCCCGGCGCGCGGAGGACGACCGGTACTTTGAGTCGCTGATGGCGTCCTATCTGCTGAAGAATCTGCACCGCACCTTCGTGATCCTGGAACCGGACCCCGAGCTGAGTCAGCGCCGCGAAGCCGAGGTTCGCGAGCACCTGGAGGCGGTCAAATCCTCCATGGCACCGGACGTCGTTCGGGAGGTGATCGATGATGCGCGCCGCCTTCAGGAACTGCAGAATACGCCGGATACGCCGGAGGCCCTGGCGACGATCCCCACGCTGCATCTGGACGACCTGGATCCCCATCCCAAGATGACGCCGACCAAGGACGCGCGTCTCGCGGATACACGCCTGCTTACCCACGACCTCTTCACCAACGGGATCGCGTACCTGGACGTGGGCTTTAACCTCCGCACCCTGCCGGACGCGCTCCTGCCCTATGCAGGGATCTTCGGGGATCTCCTCCTGGAGATGGGAACGACCCAAGAGGATTTTGTCTCGCTCACCCAGCGGATCGGGCGGAGCACCGGGGGGATCAAAGCGACCCACTTCACCTCTACCCATCGCGCGAGCGGTCGCGGCGAGGCCTGGCTCTTCCTGCGCGGCAAGGCGACTGTGGCTCAGACCCCGGCGCTGCTCGAGATCTTGACGGACATCCTCCGGGACGCGCGCCTGGACGACCGCCAGCGGTTGATGCAGATTCTGCTGGAGAAGAAGGCCGGGGAGGAGGCGAAGTTGGTGCCGATGGGCCACCGGGTGGTGGCTTCCCGGCTCCGATCCAAGTTCAGCGAGGGATACTGGGCTTCGGAGCAGGTGAGTGGGGCCAGTTACCTGTTCTTCCTGCGCCGTCTTATCAAGCAGGTGGAGGAGGACTGGGATTCGGTCGCTGATGCGTTGGAGACGGTTCGACAGACGCTGATCAACCGTCAGGCGATGCTCTGCAACCTGACGGTGGACGCGGAGAGCCGGGCGGAGCTCGAGTCGCCCCTGGAGGCTTTCATGGGTTCTCTGCCGTCTACCCCGGTCCAGGACGTCACGTGGCATCCCTCATTCTCGATGGACCCGGAGGGGCTGGTGATGCCGGCGGACGTGAACTACGTGGGGAAGGGCAGTAATCTGCTGCATCTCGGATACGAACGCCACGGCGCCACCGAGGTGATCGCTCACTATCTGCGCAGCACTTGGCTCTGGGAGAAGGTGCGGGTTCAGGGTGGGGCCTACGGCGGCTTCTGTGTCTTCGATCAGCATTCGGGCGCGTTCGGATTCCTCTCCTACCGCGATCCGAACCTCGTTCAGACCCTGGAGACCTACGATCAGACCGCTGCGTTCCTGCGCCGGCTGGACCTCTCGGAGGAGGAGCGGGTCAAGGGGATCATCGGCGCGATTGGGACGATGGACGCCTATCAGCTTCCAGACGCCCGGGGGTACAGCGCGATGGCGCGGACCCTGATTGGGTACACGGACGAGGCGCGCCAACAGTACCGCACCGAGGTCCTGGGGACCGAGGCGTCGGACTTCCACGCCTTCGCGGACGTGCTGGACGCGATGCGGGAGGAGGCTGCCGTGGTCGTGATGGGCTCTCAGGCGGCTATTGAGCGGGCAAACGCGGATCACGACCTGGGGCTCGACGTGACCCCGATGATGTAGGAGGCATTGCTTGTCGCAGGTGCCCTTAGGGCTGTGCCTCACGTCGCTGAACCGTTCACGAGCGAGAAGTACATCTGCAAATATAAGTGTAAGTATGTCTGTTGTACAAGAGAAAGGGAGTTAAGCTATGATCTGGTGGCCAACACGTAAGGAAGCTTGGCAGTTGCTGACTGAGTATACCGAGAGCAAGAACCTGATCAAACACGCGTTGGCCGTCGAGGCCGCGATGCGTGCTTATGCCCGGCGTTTCGACGAGGACGAGGAGAAGTGGGGCGTCGTGGGACTCATTCACGACTTCGAGTATGAGAAGTTTCCGGATCTGGGGCCGGAGGGCCATCCCTTTAAGGGCGCCTCTATCCTGCGCGAGCGCGGCTGGCCGGAGGCGCTGATCCGCGCGGTGCAGTGCCACGCGCCCGATCTGACCGACACGGAGCCGGAGACCAACATGGAGAAGGCGATCTTCGCGGTCGACGAGTTGACCGGCCTGATCGTCGCGGTGGCGCTGGTGCGGCCCACCAAGTCAATTCACGACGTTGAGGTGCGGTCGGTCAAGAATAAGTGGCGCGACAAGAGTTTCGCCTCCGGCGTGGACCGCGAGGACATTGAGCGAGGCGCCGCGATGCTGGGGGTTCCGCTCGAAGAGCACATCGCCGTGGTGTTGGAAGCGATGCAGGGTATCGCCGACGACCTGGGGCTGGAAGGCACGTCGAAGTCGTAACCCCCGGTTAACGTACTCCCGTGCTCTCTAGTTTTTATCAGCGTGACGCGCATCCCGCCGCCCCGGATGATCCTGGGGCGGCGGCTTTTATGTCACAGGGATCATCATCCCTTCCCTGTCCTCACATTAGCATGGTACGGTCAGTCCAGGCCCTGCCACACCGCGTAAAGCTCATTGTCCAATCCCAGCCGGGCCAGGATCCGCCCCACTGTCTGGTTCACGAGGTCGTCCACCGACTTGGGGTGGGCGTAGAAGCTGGGAATCGGGGGAAAGATCACCGCGCCCAACTCGGCGGCCCGGACCATCAACCGGAGGTGACCGAGATGGAAGGGGGCCTCACGCACGGCGAGGATCAGGGGGCGTCCCTCCTTGAGCGTCACGTCGGCAGCTCGGGTCAACAGGTTACTGCTGTGGCTGTTGGCAACGGATGACAGCGTCTTGATCGAGCACGGCGCGATTACCATACCGTGGGTCCGAAACGACCCGCTGGCGATGGGCGCCGCCAGGTCCGTGGGCGCGTGGACGTGGGCTGCCAGGGCCTCGACCTCGCCACGCTGTCGATCGGTCTCCTGTTCCAACGTGATATGCGAGGCTCGGCTCATGATCAGGTGGCTCTCGACATCCATCGTGCGTAGGGCCTCCAGGATGCGGACGCCGTAAATGGCCCCGCTGGCCCCGGTAATAGCCACGATCACCCGTCGTTGTCGCTTTTTATCGGTTGAGGTCTTCATCCATTCTTCCTTTCGCCCCAGTCTCGTCCGGTTACCCGTATTATAGCGCCTCATCCTGGGTAAAAAAACAGTCCGGCGCTTGGCAAGCTATCGTGCAGTGCTATAATATCATGATGGGTCTTGCTTGATGCGATGACGTAGATGTGGGAAGTCCATAGCGGGCTTGTCGCTTAGTGAGGAGCGGGGATATGCCGAGACGAGGGCTAGGACGGGGATTGGATGCGCTTATCCCTGCAGAGGAAACGGCTGAGGAGATAGAGGGCCTGCATCACGTATCGGTCGATGCGATTGTGCCTAACCCCCACCAACCCCGGACGAAGCTCCAAGAAGCAGAACTCAATGAGCTGGCGGACTCGATCCGCGAGCACGGATTGATCCAGCCGCTGGTGGTCACGCAGCATCCGGACGGCGGCTACCAACTGATCGCCGGGGAGCGGCGCTGGCGTGCGGCCCGCCGCGCGGGTCTGACCGAGGTGCCGGTCATCGTCAAGGACGTGGCGCCCCAGCAGATGCTCGAATTGGCCCTGGTGGAGAACATTCAACGGGCCGACCTTAATCCGTTGGAGGAAGCCTTCGCCTATCAGCACCTCGTTGACGATTTCGACCTCTCCCAGACCGAGGTCGCCCGCCGGGTGGGCAAGAGCCGTCCTGCTGTCGTCAACGTGATGCGGTTGTTGGGCGCTTCGGAGGCCGTCAAGGCGGCGCTGCTTGAGGAGGAGATCACCGAGGGACATGGACGCGCGCTCCTCGGCCTCGCGAAGGATGTGCAGGCCTCTGCGCTCCAGATCGTCCTGCAGAAGGGGCTGACCGTCCGGGAGACGGAGGCGCTGGTCAAGCGACGCCGCGAGCCGTCCAAGAAAAAGGAACCTGAGCCTATCGTGGACGACCTTGAGACCGCTCAGATCAAGAAGTTCGAGTTAGACTTTGAAGATGCACTTCACACCCGGGTGCAATTGAAGAACACGCAGAAGGGTGGCCGGTTGGTGATCCATTATTATTCGGATGAGGAATTCCTGGCGCTCTATCAAAAGCTGACCGGCAAAGAGCTTGAATAATCGGAATGACAACCCATAGTCAACGCAACATCGATGGATAAGCAGGAGGCAGACGCGTATGGCTTTATCGGATGAGACGGTTGCGATCGTCGGCGAAAAGACGGAGCAGGCCGTCGAGATTTTGAAGGAGAAGGGGATCGATCTCTGGATCACCCTGGTTCGTGAGACGTCCCAGGTGCGGGATCCCATGTTGGATCCTCTGTTGGGTCTGGATCTGACGTGGATCTCAGCGCTGCTCATTCACCGCAGCGGGGAGCGGGTCGCCATTGTTGGGCGGTACGATCGCGACAACGTCGAGCGCCTGGGGGCGTACGACCGGGTGATCGCGTACGATCAATCCATACGGCGCGACCTCCTGGAGACGATCCGGGGGTTTGACCCCCAGCAGATCGCCCTCAACTACTCGGAGGACGATCCCGCCTCGGACGGCCTGACGTATGGGCTCTTCCGCCGGCTCTCAACCATTCTGGCCGATACCCCCTACGCATCGCGCTTCGTCTCCGCCGAATCTGTGATCGCGGCCGTGCGCGGCCGGAAGACCCCGATGGAGATCGCGCTGATTAAGGCTGCCGTCAGCCGCACGGAGGACGCGATCGATCAGTTAACGCAGATCCTTCGGCCTGGGATGACCGATCTGGAGATTGCCGACTTCCTCCACGATTTTCTCACGGAGAATGGATACGGCTCGTCCTGGGCGTGGGATGCGTGTCCCGTCGTCACCGTGGGGCCCGAATCAAGCTTCGGGCACGGGATGCCCTCAGGCCTGAAGACCGAGCGGGGTCACCTCGTGCACATCGACTTCGGGATCTCCCGGCACGGATTTGTCTCCGATCTCCAGCGTACCTGGTATCTGCCGGAACGAGACGAGGTCCAGGCCCCGCCTGACGTCGCGGCCGCGTGGGACGCCGTCACCTCGGCCCTGGAGGCCGGGCGCGCGGCCCTGAAACCCGGTGCGAAGGGGTGGGAGGTCGATGCTGCCGCCCGGGAGACGCTGATCGCGGCGGGATATCCCGAGTTCATGCACGCCTACGGCCATCAGGTTGGGCGCACCGCGCACGACGGCGCTACCGTCCTGGGGCCGAAATGGGACCGGTACGGAACCTCGATCGAAGGCGAGGTCGAAGTCGGCAACGTCTTCGCCATTGAGCTGGGCGTCAAGGTGGAAGGTCGCGGGTACGTCAGTCGCGAGGAAAACGTGGTCATTGAAGAGGAGGGCGCGACCTACTTGAGCACACCTCAACCCGAAGTCTGGGTGCTTTGAGTAAGGCGTGAGTCGAACCCGACGGTACAGTCAGCGGCCCAGGGTTGAACTGGGCCGCACTTTTCGAAGAGGCGACGATTTAAGCTACAGCGATGAAGCGTGAATTAGGATTCGGTTTCCGAGACTGGGAGTTTGATTTCGTAAACGCAGAGACCCGACGACTTGGCCCCTGTCTGCAGCCGCTCGATCTCTCCGCCGGCCAACAACTGCATCATATGGGAGTCGATCGTGCATGGTTCGTCGTGCTGTTGGCTGACGTGATGGTAGGGACAACTGCTGATAATAATGTGATAGCGACCGGGCTCCTGCTCCTCCCAACGCGCGACGTATCCCTGCTGATTGAGGAAGCTGGTGACGTTGGTGATGCGTTCCTCCGGATCCTCTGGCAGTTCGTCCGCGCGATCGGCGATGTACTCGGCAGCCTTCTCCATCATCACGGCGGACTCCTCGGGGGTTGCACACTCGTTGATAGCGTTCAACAAGGCCGAGGCCAATCCGCTGTAGTTATTGGGGAAGAGATCGGCGGCCGTGGAAGTGAGCCGATAGACGTATCGAGGCCGTCCCGGACGGTTCGATCGCCGAACCTCCGGGTCGGTGATGTAGCCCTCGGAACGCAGGATTTCCAGGTGATGGCGGACCGTGACGCTGGTCAAACCCAGTTCGTTGCTCAGATCCTGGACCGTCACTTCACCCTTGCGCTTCAGTATCTCTAAGATCTGCTGGCGTGTATCTTGCATAGTGTGTCCTCTTCAATGATGATGATCTTGACGAATTGCCGGGAAAATAACGAACAAGATCAAGGGAATAAGAAAGTTTTACTTGAACAATTACATTTTAACACTGAGGTATGGTTTTGTCAAATATAGATATATTTTATCATAATACTGGTGTTTCATCGGGAGTATGCTATAATCCCGATGGCTTATGATCGGAGGAAACGGTCGTGTTTGAAATTGAAAAAGAATACCTTGATTCTCATGAAGTACGCCTCGATGTGACCTTCGAGGATAGTGTCGTTCAGCAAGCAATGCGCAACGTTGCGCGTGAAGTCTCCCGCAAGATCAACATCCCCGGCTTCCGCAAGGGCCGCGCTCCTTACGGCAAGATCGTCCGCCACGTCGGAGAGAGTGCCATTTTGCAGGAAGCAGCCGAAGACCTGCTTGAGAATAACTACGCCCAATTTCTTGAAGATGCCGACGTCAAGCCCTATGGCCCCGGCGAATTCGAGAATATGGAGACCGATCCCTTGACCTTTACCCTGCGCGTTCCCCTGCAGCCCACCGTGACGTTGGGTGACTACCAGAGCATCCGCAAGGAGTGGGACGAGCCCGAGGTCTCCGATGAGGAGATGGCCCAGGTGCTCGAACAGGTGCGCGAGGAACACGCGGTGCTCGATCCGGTGGAACGCCCCGCCGAGATGGGGGATCAAATCTACGGGAACGTCCTGGGGACCGTCGAAGGGGACGTCGTCGTCGACGAAGAGGACGTGGAGATCGCTCTCTCAGAGACCGCTCCCTTTCTGTCCGAGGAGTTCGTTGCGGCGTTGGTGAGCGCAAGTGCGGGGGAGACGGTTGCATTCTCCGCGACCCTTCCCGAGACGATTCAGGATCCTGCGCTCCAGGGCGCCGAGTGTGATTTCGAGGTCGAGGTGACCCAGGTCTATAATCGGGATCTGCCGGAATTGGATGACGCGCTGGCCAGCACGGTGGGCTCCTTTGAGACCATCGAGGATCTGCGCGAGGATATCTATACCCGGATCCAGGAAAGCAAGCTCAACCAGACCCGTCAGGCTTACCGGGATGCGATTGTTGAGGACTTGGTCGCGATGTCCGAGATTGAGTACCCGCCGGTCGCCTTGGAGGACACCCTGGATGAGATGGTCGAGGAGACTGAGCGCCAGGTGAGGCGGAATCAGCAGATGGCGCTTGAGGACGCCCTGCGGTTGCAGGGACAGACCCTGGAGATGTTCCGTTCGAGCCTCGAACCTCAGGCCGAGGAACGGCTCAAGCGATCGTTTGTGCTTGCTGAGTTTGCCAATGCCGAGGGTATTGAGGTCACCGAAGACGAAGTCGTTCAGGAATACAGCGCGATGATGACCTCGGCCGGCATGAATGAGGCCGATCTGGAGACGATTCCCCTCAATTCGCAAATCGGTCAGAGTTTGCGCAACGGCATTCTGGGCCGCAAGACCCTCGAACGCCTGGAGGCGGTCGCGCGCGGCGAGGCCGACGCCGAACCTCCCGCCGACGAGCCGGAGGGGCAAGCCGAGGACGTTGAGGCTGAAGCCGACGCTGACACTGAAGCCGACGCCGACAACGAAGTTGCCGCCGACAACGAAGTTGGCGCTGAGTCCGACGTTCAACCCGAACCGGAGGTTGAGGGCGATGGGGACGAGACCGCAGAAACTGAAACCGAGGACGCGCCGGCTGCCGCCGATGAGGATGCGGAGGCCACGGCTGAACCGGAAGCGGACACCGAGAACGAAGCAGACGAATAGGCAGTTCGATCCCAGAGGCGGTATCTGTCGTCTCTGGGACTTGACTGTTTTGCACAGTGAGGAGGCAAACGTATGAGCATCCCTTACGTCATTGAAAGTACCGGGCGTGGGGATCGGATGTACGATATCTACTCCCTCTTGTTGCGGGAGCGGATTGTCTTTTTGGGCACCCCGATCAACGGGCAGATTGCGAACGTGATTGTCGCGCAGTTGCTTTTCCTGGATCGCGAGGACTCCGAACGCGATATCTCCCTCTACATCAACTCGCCGGGCGGCGAAATTGCCGCCGGCCTTGCGATCTACGATACGATGCAGTTGATCCAGGCGCCGGTGTCGACCATCGCCGTGGGGATGACCGCCAGTATGGCGACCGTGCTGCTGACGGCCGGCGTTGAGGGGCGACGGTATACGCTGCCCCACGCTACGATTCATCTCCACCAACCGCTGGGTGGCGTGCAGGGTCAGGCCGCCGACATTGAGATCGCGGCGCAGGAGATCCTGCGCAAGCGCGACTTGATCAATGATCTGCTCCGGAACCACACCGGCATGAAGCAGGACACGATCGACCGCATCACGGACCGCGATTTCTATATGACAGCGGAAGAAGCTATTGAGTACGGCGTGGTTGACAAAGTCCTCAAGCCACAAGAGGCATAGGAACCCAAAAGGGGGGACAACCGTCCCCCCTTCTATAGTGTCCCGTCAGGGAAACAAACACCGGATTTTTTAGACCTGTAGTCTATCAGGAGGTAATGGAAGTGGATCTAGAAGTGCTTAACGGTCTTTTGCGCCCGAAGTCAATTGCCGTTATCGGCGCATCGAATACAGAGGGCAAGATTGGGTACACGGTGGTGGAGAACCTTCGTGACAGTGAATACGAGGGTGCGGTCTATCCGATCAATCCCAAGTACGACGAAGTCCAGGGGCTGAAGGCTTACCCCTCGGTCCTGGAGGTTCCCGGCGAGATCGACGCCGCGGCGGTTATCGTCCCCGCTAAATTCGTCCCTCAGATTGCTGAGGAGTGTGGGAAGAAGGGCGTCAAGGGGCTCATCGTTATCGCCTCGGGATTCAGCGAGGTGGGCCGTGGCGATCTTGAGCAGGAGGTCGTTGACATCGCCCACGAGTACGGGATGCGGGTCTTAGGTCCCAACATCGTCGGTGTCCTCTCGAACTCCGACAACTGTAACGCCTCGTTTGCTCCCTTCCTCCCGCTGCCGGGGAAGGCTGCGTTGGTTTCGCAGAGCGGCGCCCTGCTGATCGCGATGGACGCTTCGACGTACATCCGGCGGGTTGGGTTCGATAAGCTGGTCTCCATTGGCAATATGTCTGACGTGAACTTTGCCGATCTGGTGGAGTGGCTGGATCACGACGAGAACACCGGCTGTATTTCCCTCTACATTGAGGGATTGCAGGACGGTCGACAGTTTATGACGAACGCGCGCGCGGCCGATAAGCCGATCGTGGCCCTGAAGTCCGGCACTTCGGCGCACGGCGCGGCGGCAGCTGCGTCCCACACCGGATCGCTGGCCGGATCCGGCAAGATTTACGAGTCGGCCTTCGAGCAGGCCGGCGTCGTCCGGGCTTCCAATCTGAACAACCTCTTTGATCGCACGTTGGCGCTTTCGCTCCAGCCGCCGATGCAGGGTGACAAGCTGTTGATCATCACCAACGGTGGGGGCGTCGGGGTCCTGGCGACCGATTCGGCAGAGCGTTATGGGATTCCGCTGCGCTTCGCGCCGGAGGACGTTCAGGATGAGTTGAAGAATCATATGCCCGATTTCGGTTCGGCGAGGAACCCGATCGACCTGACCGGAATGGCGGGTCGCGATTGGTATCAGGATTCCACCCAGTACGCCTTCGCCCACGAGTGGGTCGACGGCCTGGTAATCCTCTATTGCGAAACCGCGATGACCGACCCGATGAACATCGCCAAGGGCCTCAAAGAGGCCGTGGACGCGTCGGGCGTGACCGATAAGCCGATTGCCGTCTCCTTCGTCGGGGGCGAGCGCTCCGAGGAAGCGATGCGCTGGCTGGTCGAGAACGGCATTCCCGCTTACAACGAGCCTGACAACGCGGTCAACGCGATGGCGGCGCTCCGGGAGTACGCGCGCAATCAGGACATGGCCGCGCAGCCCTTCGAGCGCTTTGACGACGTCGACGAGCGATTGGCCCGCACGGTCATCGCAGACGTGCGCAGCCAGTGCTGCCGGGGGATGACCGAGGTCGAGTCCAAGACAATCTTTAAGGCCTATGGGCTGCCCGTTGCACAGACGCGGTTGGCCGAATCTGAGGCCGAGGCCGTCGAGCTGGCCGAGTCGACCGGCTATCCCGTTGTGATGAAAATCGTGTCGCCGGATATCCTTCACAAATCGGATGCCGACGGCGTGAAGGTGAATATCAAGAATGAGGCCGAGGCCCGTGAGGCCTACCAGGAGATTCTGGACAACGCCAAGGCCTACAAGGCCGATGCTGATATCCACGGGATTGCGATTCAGGAGATGGCGCCCTGGGGCACCGAGGTCATTCTGGGATCCGTGAACGATCCGACCTTTGGCCCCTCCGTGATGTTCGGACTGGGCGGCATCTTCGTTGAGATTCTCAAGGACGTCACCTTCCGCGTGGCGCCAGTCTCCACCGATCAGGCGTTCAAGATGCTCGGCGACATCAACGGCGCGCCGATTCTGGAGGGGGCCCGGGGCGAGGAGCCCAAGGACCGCCAGGCGTTGGCCGAGGTTCTGAGTCGTTACTCCCAGATGATCTACGAGCTGCAGGACGAGATCTCGGAGACGGATGCTAACCCGGTGATCGTCTACGACGAGGATGAGGGCGTGATTATCGTGGATGCGCGGATCATTCTGAAGGAGAACGAGGACGCGTCTGCGTAATCCATCCAAACAAACCGCTTCGTCCTGATTGAAAGCGGACGAAGACGATAACAGGCCGACCGTCTCAAACGGTCGGCCTGTCTGCGTATACGTCGAGCTGATGCTTCGCAAGTTGGGATGGGGACCGAAGGCTTAGGGATCTGGACAGTTGGGGATACGTTCGGGGATCTTGTAGAGATCATCTTTTTGTAGATCGTGATGACCATCATTGATTTGAATCTGATCCGCTGTTTTATCTGTCTATGAAGTTTGTTTTGCGTCGGCAATTTATTGACAAGTTCGATGCCCTGATCACTTGATTAGCTATTGACAAATCTGTGCAAATCAATCATAATGGTTTCACATTGGAACCATTATGGAGGCGGCAATGGCTAATTTTACAGTTAAGAATATTCCCCCGGACCTTTACAAGAAGCTCAAGAAGGCTGCGGATATGAATCGGCGCAGTATCAACAGTGAGATCATTGTCTGCATTGAAAAATCCGTCCAAAGGCGGGCTATCGACTCTGAAAATTTTCTTAACAAAGCCAGAAATCTCCGCAGTTATACAGCCGATCACCCACTGACTGATCAAGCGTTGTCTCAGGTCAAAGATGTTGGGCGGCCATGATTGTCGTAGACACAAACATCATCGCGTATTTATTTCTGGAAGGTGAATTCTCTACCTATGCAGAGGATCTTCTGCTCAAAGATAGTCAGTGGGCTGCCCCAATTTTATGGCGAAGTGAGTTTAGAAATGTATTGGCCCACTATCTCAGGAAGGAGATCCTCTCCTTGGAAGAATCTCAGGAGATCATTTTTGAAGCCATGCCGTTACTGCAAGGAAGAGAATATGAGGTCGCTTCCTTGCAAGTCCTAAGTCTCGTCTCTTCCTGTGATTGCTCAGCGTATGATTGTGAATTTGTTGCATTAGCTCAGGATCTTGAAACTCACCTGATCACCGTGGATAAAAAGATTCTGAGTGAATTCCCTTCCCTGACTTGCGATCTGGTTGCGTACGTTTCTTAGGGTTGGTTGAGGCATCTAAGTAGATGCGAGAAAGTATCTTAACAGTGCTTGCAGCCCCCGTCCCCGGGGGCGGAGGCCAAGGAACTTTTTCGGAGTTACTTAGCGTAGTTCCAGAATTCAAACTACCCCAGTGTTTTGTGTCCGGATCAGTAAGTGACCCCGAAACCCTTGAGGGGTTTGTCAGGGATGGGTCTGCGCCCACTCGGCGACCCAACGGAGCCGGTCGAAGCTCTCCGCGTCTCCAGCCTCCGGCAGCTCGTCGGAGATGCCCAGCACCAGGCGTGGGTAAAAGAGCTCGATCAGGGTCTCGACGCAGGCCTCCAATTGGGCGCGTGGGTGGTGCCGTAGGAAGAGCACGGCGGGAATGCCGTCGAGCAGCACCTTGTCCCCGATGTGCGCCTTGATCTCCTCCAGGGTGACGTCGCCCTGCGGTTCGGGGGTCAGGGCCTCCAACCCGTCGAAGGGCATATCCGCCAGGTAGGGCAACAGGGGGCGGAAGTTGCCGTCGATGTGAATGTGCGTGTAGATCCCCGCGTCCGCAAGCTGGCCCGCCCGCTTCTCGTACCACGGGAGGAGATACCGCTCCAGGTAGTCCAGGGAGAGGTAGGCCATCGCCACGTTCTCACCGAAGTTGAGAATGTCGAGCTGCCCGGAGCCGGTGAGCTCCTCGTAGAGAGTATCGTAGGAGTCATCGATGATGCCCATAATCTCCTCCATTATCGCCGTCTCGTCGGCCAGGGCGTAGATGAAATCCTCGTACTTCATCAACTGCTGGGCCAGCGCCAGATACGGGCTCTTGGGCACCCAGAACTGGGGTACGCCCCGGTCGCCGATGTGCGCCGCGCCGGTCTCAAAATTGGGGGCGTTGAAGTGGTACGTCCGCTCGCCGACCAGCCAGCGCAGTCCCGGGAGATCCGAGGGGCGCTTCGCCAGGAACTCCACGGTGCGCCACGTACGATCGACCGTGTATTTCTCGACCTCAAAGAGCGGTCCGAAGGGCGTCTCGAAGCGGCGCTGCCGCAGGTCGCCCTCCCGGGTCTGGGTGATGCGCACCTTGTCGGAGTAATGCACCTTGATGGGACTGGGCTGCCCGGTGTAGTAGTGAACCGTGCGCATCGAGGCGTCGAGGCTGTCGTAGGCATCGCGAAGGGTCATGCCCTCCAGGGCGGGCGGCAGGCTGTCGAACTGGGTGTGCCAGTCGAACCAGGGCTCGAATCGCGGCTGGAAGAAGACGTGGGGAATCGGCTTCCCCTGAAATACCCGTAAGTTCATTGTTTTGCGGCTCATGGTCATCGGATTCACCTCCGGCCTTTTTGAATGGAGAACGTTCGGTATGGGCTGTGGGTCTAGAGCTCGATGTCGGCCACGGAATCGAGAATGGTGGTAGGACGATAAGGGAACCGCTCAACGTCCTCACGACCGGTCACCCCGCTCAGCACCAGGATGGTCCGCATCCCGCTCTCCACCCCGGCGACGATGTCCGTATCCATCCGGTCGCCGACCATCACCGTGTCCTCGGAGTGGACGTTGAGGTAGTTGAGGGCCGTGCGCATCATCAGCGGATTGGGCTTCCCCACAAAGAAGGGGACCTTCCCGCTGGCCTTCTCCATCAGGGCCGCCATCGCGCCGCACGCCGGTACGATCCCCTGCTCGGAGGGGCCGGAGGTGTCCGGGTTGGTGGCGATGAATCGCGCGCCGTCGACGATCAACCGGATGCCCTTGGTGATCATGGCGATGTTGTACGTGTGGGTCTCGCCCAGCACCACGTAATCGGGCTGGATGTCGGTGATGACGTATCCCGCCTTGTGAATCGCCTCGGTCAGGCCGCTCTCGCCGATCACGTAGGCCGTACCGTTGGGCCGCTGATTCTCCAAAAAGCTTGCGGTTGCCATGGCGGAGGTGAAGATGCGTTCCGCCGGGATGTCCAGGTCGAGGGTCTGCAAACGGTGGGCCAGATCGCGTGGGGTGTAGAGGGGATTGTTGGTCAGCACCAGGAACTCCGCCCCGGCCTCCTTCAGGCGCTGGATGAACGCGCCAGCGCCTGGGATGGGCGCCTTCCCCCGTACCAACACCCCGTCCATATCGATGATGAAGTTCCGCTTGGTTATGTTCACCTTGGGTTCCTCCTTAGGCTGAGAGTGGATGGCCCGCCGCTCAGGACGCCGGCGCGACCAGTGGGTCGTAGAGGTCGGGGCGGCGGTCGCCGACGGTATCGAGCTCGAACTCGCCCGGTCGCAGCACGATGCGCTTCTGGCGCGCTTGCAGCGGATCGATCTCGGCGAACCGCAGCGCCTCGGTTGCCTCGGCCTCGGCAAGTACGTGCCCGTTGGGATCGGTGATCTGGCTCCGTCCGAAGAACCAGAACCCGATCTCCTCGCCGCAACGGTTACACGCCAGGACAAAGACGCGGTTCTCCAGCGCGCGCGTCCGGGTGACGTACTCCGGTGCGTTTTGGGAACCGTCGGGCCAGTTTGTGGGCAGCGCGATCACGTCCGCCCCTTCCAGGGCGAGGGCCCGCATCGCCTCCGGGAAGCGCAGATCGTAGCAGATGGCGATCCCAACCCGTCCCAGCGGCGTCTCGAAGACCCGGAAGCCCGTGTCCCCCGGGGTGGCAAAGCGATCGACCCCCAACAGCGGCAGGTGCGCCTTGCGGTAGCGTCCCACCAGTCCCTCCGGGCCCACCAGGACCGCGGTGTTGTAGACGCGGTGCGTCGGCTCGTCCCGTTCCAGCAGGCCGACCACGACGTAAGGACCGACCGCGTCCGGCGCGCCGGATGGGGCCTTGCGGCACATCTCCGTAAGCGCCGAGGTCGTGGGGCCGGGGATCGTCTCGGCGGCGGCATAAGCGGCGTCCAGGGCGTCAAACCCGTAGCCCGTCGTCGCACATTCGGGGAAGACGATCAGGTGGGCGTGCTTCGCCCGTGCTTCCGCAAAGAGGGCGCGGATACGATCGAGGTTCGTAGAGATTTCGCCCAGTTTGGGATCCATCTGGGCGACGGCAACCGTTATAGGCATAAGATTCCTCCGTTAGGTGTGTCTCAGGTCGGGGGGGATAGGGGTGGGAGGTGCCGGCGGACCACGGCCTGCAGGTCGTGTTGGACCTCGCCGATCGTCCGGCTCGCGTCAATCACGGACCAACGGGCCGGTTCGGCATCAGCCAGGGCCAGGTATCCCTCCCGCACCCGGGTGTGAAAGGCCAGGGTCTCCCGATCGAGACGGTTGAGCGCCTCGCCGCTCTGCGCGCGTCGCCGTAGGCCCACCTCGGGTGGGACGTCCAGGTAGAGCGTCAGATCCGGGATCAGGCCCTGGACGGCGAACTCGGTGATCCGGCGAAGATCCTCCAGCGAGAGCCCCCGCCCGTAGCCCTGGTAGGCGTAGGTGCTGTCGAAATAGCGGTCGCAGAGCACGACGGTGCCCGCCTCCAGCGCGGGCCGGATGACCTCCGCGACGAGCTGCGCGCGCGACGCGGAGTAGAGCAGAATCTCGGTATGCGCCACCATCTCCGTGTGGGTCGGGTTGTGTAAGAGCTCGCGGATGCACTCGCCGAGGCGTGTGCCGCCCGGCTCCCGGGTCTTCAGGATGGTGTAGCCCTGCGCGGTCAGCCAGGACGTTAATTGGAGGAGCTGGGTGGACTTCCCACTGCCATCCGGCCCCTCCAGCGTGATGAATCGACCGCGCATCAGGCTCTTCTTCAGCTGTCCCGGAAGATCCGAACGGAGCGGTAGGGCTCCTGTCCAAACGAGCGCGAGTTCAGATTGGCGTTCTGGGCCATATCGTGCTGGTAGCGGCGCACGAAGGAGTTCTGCGGGGCAAGGCTGACCGCTTGCTCGCCCTTGAGCACCCGCTTGATGGCGGATTCGGCCTCCCCCATCGCCAGGGCGAAGGGATCGGTCTGATCCTCGGTCAGTTCGAACGCATCGGTGAGAAAGGTCTCCATCTGGGCCGTGGTGTTGCCCCGGAGCACGTAGATGGGCACGCCCTGCCGCTCCGCATCGACCACTACGCGGGGGCGCTTGCGATAGTACTGCTTGGTCGTGACAAAGATATCGGCCCCCTGGAGGTTATCCACGACCTCAATCGGGACGCGCAGCCGTTTCGACGCGCCCCGGAGGCGGTTGCGCGCCACCCCGTAGGGATAGATGTGCTTCTTCTCCAGCTTCCGCCGGGGCTGTTCGTCGGCGTACTCCATCGGTGGGCGGCGCCGTTCCTGGCGCGCCTGCCGGTCCCGGCGCTCCTCGCGTGACTCGCTATCGACGCGGCTGGCGACGAGCTGGTCCACGTGGATCTCGCCCGTCTCGTCTCGAACCCGGAGCTCCTCGGGGATGGGCTTGCCGCGCAGCATCGCGTCCACGGCCTCGGCGACGTCGGGCCGCACGATCAGCCGCTGGCGATCCTGGATCTCGACCAGAATGTCGAAGGTCGGCGGCGAGCGCCGCTCCAGGACCGTCTTCTGGGTGCCGCGACGGCGGGCCTCTTCATCGGAAAGGGTCACACTCTCAATCCCCCCGATGAGGTCCGACAGCGTCGGGTTGAGCATCAGGTTATCCAGGGTGTTCCCGTGGGCGGTTGCGATCAACTGCACGCCGCGCTCCGCGATGGTCCGCGCGGCAAGCGCCTCCATCTCCCGCCCGATCTCGTCGATGACGATGACCTCGGGGTTGTGGTTCTCCACCGCCTCGATCATCACCTCGTGCTGCAGGCTCGGCATGGAGACCTGCATCCGGCGTGCCCGCCCAATCGCCGGGTGGGGGATGTCCCCGTCCCCCGCGATCTCATTGGACGTGTCGACGATGACCACGCGCTTGTTCTCGGCCAGGACGCGGGCGGCTTCCCGCAGCATGGTCGTCTTGCCCACGGCAGGACGACCCAGCAGCAGGACGCTCTTGCCCGACTCGATCAGATCCTCAATAATGGCGATGGTGCCGAAGACCGCCCGGCCCACCCGGCAGGTCAGACCGACGATGCGGCCCTTCCGGTTGCGGATGGCGGCGATGCGGTGCAGCGTGCGGGCGATACCGGCCCGGTTGTCGGCGTCAAACTCTCCCACCCGCTCGACGACCCAGTCGATGTCCTCCTGGCTGACCTCACGTTCGAGCAGTACGACCTCTTTGTCCGTATAACGGGCGGTGGGCACGCGCCCAAGATCCAGGATGACCTCAAGGAGATCGTCCCGGCGCCCTTTTTCGTTCACGGCCTGACGAATATCCAGGGGAAGGACTTGCATCAGCGAGTCCAGATTATCCACAATCGATTGCGTAGCGTTTGTCATAACAATATTATTTCACCACCTGCTTAAGGTTTAGCATAGTTTTTCCACGTCGATTGTACCATGACCGGAGGGCTGAGAAAAGGCATAATTTTGGGAATGAGCAAAGAGCGGGTTATAATAGAGCGCAACCCGTCGTCTGTGTATGTTTCTGTGCTCTCACCCCGAGGATACCAATGATCAGAACATTTACCCCCAACCCGGTCCTGGATTTGACTCTTACCGTGCCAACGATTGTCTTCAACGCGATGAGCCGGGCGTCCGGCGTCCGGGAGGACTGGGGCGGCAAGGGCTTCAACGTCTCCCGCGCGCTGCGGGCGCTCGACGTGGACAGCGTCGCGATGGGGTTTCTGGGCGGTGCCACCGGGCACAAGCTCGAGGCGGGCCTGCGTGGGCTGGGGATTGAGGTGGCCCCCATCACGATCGCCGGGGAGACGCGCACCAACGTGGTCATCGCCGAGCCGGACGGCGCGCGCTACGTCAAGGTGAACCAGTCCGGGCCGACGGTCCGTGCGAAGGAGATCGACCAGTGTCTGCGCCGGGTGGAGGCCGACGTCCGCGCCGGCGCGTGGTGGGCGCTGTGCGGCAGCCTGCCCCCCGGCGTGCCGTCCGATTTCTACGCACAGCTTATCACGGCGATCCGTGGGAAGGGCGGACGGGTGATCCTCGACGCGAGTGGGGAGCCGCTGCGCGCGGGCATCGCGGCCGGGCCGGATCTCGTGAAGCCCAACGCGGTCGAGGTGGAAGCGCTGACCGGCGCAGCCATCGCCTCCGGGGAGCAGGCCGCCGGGATCGTGGACGACCTACGGGCGTTGGGCGCCGTGGACGTGGCGATCTCCCTCGGCGAGCAGGGCCTTATGCTGGCGAGGGGCGCCACGCGTGTCTGGGCGCGCCCGCCCACCATCCAGGCCCGCAATCCGGTGGGGGCGGGGGATGCTCTGGTCGCCGGCCTGCTCCTCGTGCTCTCCACGGAGGCCGATCCGGTGGAGGTGGCCCGGTGGGGCGTCGCCTCGGGCACGGCCGCGGCGCAAGGGGAGGGCGTGAGTGTCGGGACGCTGGACGACGTACGCGCGGTCTATGAGGATGTGACCGTCCGGGATATGCGCGATCTAGGGCAAACTCTTTGATCCGTGCTCCCACCGAGCGGCGGGGAACTTAGTCCCTCCCCCTCGAGGGGGAGGCCAGGAGGGGTTGGACTATCAGCGGAGCAGTTGCAGGATCTCGAAGACGGGCTCGGACTCGTCCTGTCCCTTGATATGCACGGGGGACCAGGGTTTGACGAGGACTTCGTCCTGAACCTGCGCGTAGGTCTGCTCGCAGATGAGGATCTTGTCCGGTGGTGCCATCTCCTGGAGCGCGTGCGCCTTGTTGGGAATCTTCCCCAGGGCCGTGTAGTTGACCACGTTCTGCGTGCCCACATTTCCGACCAACGACTCCCCGGTCGCGATCCCCACCCCAAAGGAGATCTGGTGCTCGGGCGGCATGCGATCCTGAAGATCCCAGGAGTTCTGGAGGATGTGGACGGCCGCGTGCACGGCGCGCAGGGCGAAGTTGTCCTGCGCCAGCGGCGCGTTGAAAAACGCCATCGCTTCATCGCCCATAAACTTATCCAGCGTGCCCTCCTCGGCGAGGATGGCATCGGCGGCGATGGAGAGATAGCTGTTGACCACGCTCATCAAGGTCTCGGGCTCTGCTTTCGCCGAAAACCTCGTGAAGCCGCGCAGGTCTGCAAAGAGCACAGAGATCTCCTGGCGCTGACCGCCCGGGTGGATGCGGTTCGGCTGTTGGAGGATCCGCTCCACGACCGAGGGGGCGACGTAGTGCTCGAAGAGCTCCTGGAGCTCGCGTTTCTCACGATCGCGCTGGGCCTCGATCTCGGCGAGCAGCCTCAGGTTGTGAATGGTGATAGCGGCATAGTCGCTCAACATCCGCAGCAACCTGTGGTCGTGCTTGTCCAGACGTTTGCGGTTCCCCTTATTGCTGACGATCAGGGATCCGATGGTCTGGTCGCCGACCTGCAAGGGAGTGGTAGCCATCAAGCCATCGGTCATGGTGTAGATTTTGTGCTCGTCTGCCGTCTTTTGATAGGCGCCGCCCTGACGCTGGCGCCGGATCTGGACCGTCGCCGTGCCCTTGGGATCGAAGAGGATCAACTGACCATCGAGCGCGCCCGTCAGATAGAGGGCCGCGTCGACGATGCGCTCCATCAGTTTGTCGCGCTCCTGGAGCGTGGTGACCGCTTTGCTCACCCGGTAGAGTGTGTCAAACTCCTGGAGCCGGTGGGACAACTCGCGGTTGATCTGGGTCAGCCGGTCGACGAGATTATCGCGCTGCTGTTCCAGATGGGAGTCTTTCAGCACGTCCTCAATCGCTTGGGTGATCTCCTCGATGGTAAACGGCTTCTGGAGATAGTCTTTCACGCCGAGCCGGAAGACCTCGATGACGATGGACTGCGACCCGTGGGAGGTGATGAGGATCACAGGGGACGTGATCTCCTTGTCCCGAAGGGCCTTCAGGAACTCGACGCCGTTCATCCGGGGCATCTCGTAGTCCAACAGGATCAGATCGGGCTTGGACTTCTCGGCCAAGGCCAGCCCCTCCACTCCGTCCTGAGCCATCGAGACCTGATAGCCGGCGGGGTCGAGTACCGTATCCCGCAGGAAGATACGGATATCTTTGTTGTCATCCACCACAAGGATCCGGGATGGGCGATGGGTTCTTGCCGCCTCCAAGGGCGTTTCTCCGTTGAGCCCGCGATTAGCCATGGCGGCCTCCTCGTGTGACCGCCTCCTTCAGCTTGTCGACCTGATACGCCGAGCGTTCCTCCGCGTCCAGCAGGGCCGTCACCGTGGCGTAGATGTCCGTCAGTGCTTGCAGCGGATCCGCATCGGATGCCGGCTCAGCGGAGAGGCGTGTGATCGCCGCAAGACAGAGCCGCCACCATAGCAGGGTCTCGAAGGACTCCTTGTGGAACCACTGGACGCCCTGATACTCATGGATGCGCAGGTAAGCCTGCACATCGTGATGCTGTAACGCGCTCTGTAGGACGACGGCGGGTTCCTCCTTGCGCCAGGTCTCCAGCGGCCCCCAGTCCTCAACGCTGAGCAGGGCTGCGACCGCGCGCACGGCCTGGTCCGCCTCCGGTTCCGCGACGTCCATCGCGACCAGCGCGCGGCGCAGCACGTTGCCGAGGAGCCAGGCTTCGAACCAATCCCTGCTGACCGCCTCGTCCTGGTCCGCGTCGATCAACGCGCCCAGATGGTGCGTGAACAGCCAGGTCATCCACGTGCCCCAATGGGCGTCGTCCTCAGGCTGCCACCCCTCCGCCAGGTCGTCCACCATCGAACGCGCAGCCGGACGCTCGGCCTTATCCCGCATCTCGGCCAACGCCACCGGCATGTGCAGGATCGCGTCGAGCTCCTTGAGGACCGTACGGATGATCGCGGCCTCATTGTCCAGGGCCAGTTCGGCCACGTCCGGCAGCGTATCCTGGATGGCGTCCAGGAGCGCCTGCATCCGGGCCTCAACCCCGTCCAGGACGTCGGGATCGACGTCCTGCGCCGGCGTCTCGACGATCTGGTCGGCCAGCGATGCCAACGTTGCCGCGTCAATCAGCGCGCGGTAGGGCTCGTGGACCGGTTCCAGGTAGAGCTCCTTCAGGGCCTCCTCGACGTCAGGCACCCCCTGCCCGTTGAGCTGGTCGCAGAGCTCGCTGTACCGGTGCCACGCGGTATCCTCGACGACCCGAAAATCGCTGAAGACGTGAACCTGGTAGGCGTGCAATTCGGCGTAGAGGCCGTGTTCGTCCAGGGTCTGCGCGTTGCGGATGTACTCAAGGTCGCTGATCACGTCCCGGAAGATCACGAATTGGGCCGCACCCTTCGGCAGGGCCATGCCCTCGGTGATCGTCTTCTGGACGAGGTGCTTGTCCCCGTGCTCGTCCTTGACCGCGTACCCCACGGAGGATCGCACCCATCCCTGGGTCTCCGCATAGCGATTGTGGTAGAGGACGAGGGCGCGTCGATCCCCTAACCGGTTGGAGTAGGCGAAGACGTTCTCGTCCACCGACCCATCGGCCGTAAAGAAGTCGTAGAGGAAGAAGTTCTCGACGCCGGCGAAGAGCCGGCGCTCCCGCAAGAGCGGGAAGATCTCGCGCTCGTGCCGTTCGACCAGATACGGATCCGGCGTCTCGTTCCAATAGGCGCGTTGGTACTCCATACCGTACTTTTCGCTGAATCCCTCAATCTGGCCGTGGCCGAACATAGGCAGGCCCGGTATGGTGGCCATCATCGAGCAGATGCCGAAGTATTTATCCCCCTTGTCAAACTGTTCGATGGCCGTCTCCTCGTCCGGGTTGTTCATAAAGTTGACGAACCGGCGCAGGATCTCCGGATCGAACTCCAGGGTGTTCTTCATCAGTTGGCGGTACTCGTCGTTCTTCTCGTCGCGCATCATATTCATAAACGCGCTGTTATAGACCCGGTGCATGCCCAGGGTCCGCACGAAGAAGCCCTCCATCATCCAGAACGCCTCGGCCAACAGGAGGGTGTCCGGCACCTCCGCCGCGACCCTGTCCACCACATGCCGCCAGAACTCCTCCGGCATTGCCGCGTCAAACTCGGCGCGGGTCATCCCGTACTGCGCGCGGGAGGGGATGTCCCCGCCGGAGCCCGGTTCGGGGAACCACAGGCGCTGGAAATGGCGCTTGGTGAGGGTCATCGCGGCGTCGAAGCGGATGATCGACGAGCGCCGGGCGACGTCGAGGATCTGTTGGATCACGGCCTCGCGCACCTCCGCCTTCAAATAGTCGAGCTGCGCCGTGTCGTTCCACGGCATCATCGTGCCGTCGTTACCGTGATAGATGAACTTCGCGTCCCCGGTCCAATGATCCAGCCGCTTGAAGACGACGGCCGCGTCGGAGCGCTCGTAGTAGTGATCCTCCAGGTAGACCCCCACGCGTGCGTCGTCGCAGAGGTCGGGCCCGTTAAAGGTATACGTGGGGAAGGGGCAGGTGTCCAGGTTCAGGAACCGGTCGGGATGGTTCACCATCCAGTCCGAATCGATGCCCATATGGTTGGGCACCATATCGCTGGCCATCCGAATCCCATACCGCCGCGCCCGGGCCCGGAGGTCCTCAAACGCCGATTCGCCGCCCAGCGCCTGGGCGATCTCATAGCGTTTGATCGAGTAGGCCGACGCCACAGCCTCCGGATTGCCCATCCTCTGTTTGATTAGCTTGGAGGCCTCGCTGCGCTCCCAGAGCCCGATCAGCCACAACGCGGTGAAGCCGCCTCGGTGCAGCCGCTCCAGTTCCGCGTCCGGCACTTGATCCAGGGTCTCAATAGGACGCTCGTACGTCTCGGAGAGCTGAAAGAGCCAGACGTAGACGTTTTTCGCAATCATCACGACTTCCGGCATCCAGTCGCGGTCGGGGCTGAAGTTTTCGGGCTCCTCCCGCTGGGCGCCGAACTCGTACGCCTCGACCGGGCCCGGTCCGTGTCCAAAGAACCCCCGATTCTCCTCGTCGATGAAATCCACGCCGCGGAGCAGGCGCACCATATAGGGCCCCAGTAGATCCCGCCAATGCGTCCGGATGTACTCAAGCTGGTCGCGCAGGGACGACGGCGCCGATCGGGAGGGGGACTGCAACATCTCCATGAGATCCTGATCCCTCGGTCCAAAGGCCGGCTGGCCCTTGAAGAAGTCGCGGAGTTCGTCCATCATCTCCCGGTAGCGAGTGCGCGTCTCCAGGGGCTCGTCGTCAAAGAGCTCATGAAGCGGGCCGGACGCAGGATTCTCATTGGACAACCAGAGGAATAACAGCTCCTCCAGGGCGATCTCCCGGTTGGAAGTGCCGTCGGTCGTCTCATCCAGGTAGGCCTCGACCGAGAGCTCATTCTGGTAGACGGCAAGGGGCGGGAAGTGCTCCACGAACGTCCTGAGGGCGTCCTCGACCTCAGGCGCGTCCAGTGCATCCTCGAGGTGATCCAGGGCGCGCTGCATCACGTCCGGCCGGCGTTGGCGCTTATACTGGGCCACGATGTGGTGCAGAATCTCGTCGATGAGTCCGAGGGCGTAGAGGTCACTCGCCCGCACGGCCTGTTCCGGGAAGCGGACCAGATCGCGCATCTCGTTCACCCGCTGGGTGAAGAGCCGGGCACTTTGGAAATTGGCGAAAATAACCTGACCGCTGAGCGAAAAGAGCGACTGGTCGAGTTGATAACGATCCCGACTTTCCCGGGAGACGTGCAGTTCTCGGGACGGCCATTGAGCGGGGTTAGGTGCGGGTACGAGTTTAAGCATCGCGACTCCTTAGGTGTAGCAACGCAATAACTTTCGGCACAGTCAAGCTGAAAGCGGGTTAACCAGAAGCTCACAATGCGGACGTCGTTGAGCTTTCAGCCCTTATCGTTTGAAGCCGGTGTCACATCGAGGGAGGAAAGACCATCATAAGAAAGCCCAACAGCATACTTAACAGCAGGATCACACTGATAATCTTAAAGATAACCTGTGACGTGGAATTGTTTTTCTTACTCATCCATCTCTCCCTTCGGATACTCAGTATATGAACACCCTCATTATAACATAATTGAGCCATAATCGAGGGGCGATAGCTTTTTGTGGGATTTGGGTATAAAATAGGTTTGATAGTTCTCGTTTGAGTGTAATGTCTGAAAATGACTTCTTATCAGTCAGGAGGGAGTGACGCGATGCGATCTCACTACCGTGCAGTACTGGGTGCTTTCGGGGTTGCCGGGCTTTTCATCGCCTTGTTCAGTATCGGGGTGTGGGCGCAGACCTACGGCCCGCCTTACGTGATTGGCGTGCGGCGCAGTGGGGACAATACCACACAACTGGGAAACTCCGCCTCGGTGGATCCGGTCCACGGCTATGCGTACGTGTTGACGCAGAATGCCGTCGTCGTCTTGAGCGACACCCAGGTGGTGAAGACGCTCTCGGTTGGCAGCCCGGCGGCGATTGAGACTGCGCACGCCACCGGGTACACGTACGTCACGCTGACCGGTGGTCGTATGCGGGTGATCCGGGGGGATCAACTTCTGCCGGGAACCGTTGCTCTGGGGGCGGAGCCCGAAGCGTTGGTGACCCACGGGGTCTGGGGCTATGCGTATGTGACGCTGCCCGAGGTGGGAGAGGTGGTTGTCTTAAGTGGGACACAGGTAATCACTCGCGTTCGAACCGGCAGAGAGCCGGTCGCACTCAGCGTTGATTCCGACGACAATAATCTCTACGTCGCCGATGAGGGCGACGCCACCCTTGCCACCGTCGAGCTCGACGTGTCGGGCGTGATCTCGGTGATCACGCAGACTCTCGACGTCACCCCGACCAATGTGATTGTCAACCCGGTCACCGGCCATGTCTACGTACCGACGTTGGGCGACTCGGTATTGATTGTGCAGCACGGGGTAATTAAGGCCACGATCCCGATCAGTTCACCCGGTCAGATGGCGGTCAACCCACATTCCGGGCGGGTTTACGTGCTCTCCGCGCCGGATCCGGGTGGAGATTCCGTGAACGTGGAGATCCTGAGCGGCGAGACCTGGCTGGAAACCGAGACGATCCAACTCGACGGCCCGAGTATGACCAACGCTGTCGAGGTCAACCCCGGCAGCGGTTACGCGTATGCTGTCGCCGGCCGGGGCAACAACGGGGTCGTCGCGATCATCAGTGATACGAAGCTGATCGAGGTCTTTCCGATGGCGCAAACGCCGTATGACGTGGCGGTCAGCGGGGTGGGTGCATCGGAACAGGCGTATGTGCCCATCTACAACGGGCAGGTCGTGGTCTTCGGGCGTTCGGAGACGTACGGCACCGGTCCGATCTCCGGCGGCAGCGGGGTGACCGAGACCCTGAGGTGTTACGGGACCCAAAACCATCCGATTGATATAGATATTCCGCCGGGGGCGATCCCCACGAGCGCCGGTGTGGTTGAGGTGACCTGCGCCGCCCTCCCCGAGAACCCGGTCGGCGAGGACTTGATCTGGGCGGGGCAGGGATTCCGCCTCTCCGTGCTGCAGGAGGGGGCGGTCCTTCCGGACTTCGCCTTTGAGCCAGGGCATCTGCCGAGATTGACCGTCACCTACGATGACGACATGCTCAGCGGCGGAACCGAGGCCGGCGTCCAGCTTCGGTATCAGATGGGCTCGGCCGATGCCCCCCGTTGGGCGTTAGGGGAGGAGACGGGGGTCGAACTGTTAGGCCGAGACCTGGACAACCATCAGCTCTCGGCCCGCATTCAGTATCCGGGCAGCTACGCCGTTGTGACGGAGCTCAGCGCGGTCTTTCTCCCGATGGTGATGCGCTGAAGGTGGGACGCACTTCGGCTGATCGAACTGCGTAACTCCTTACCTTGTAGCCGCCGTCTCCGAGGTTGGGGATCCGGAGCGTTTTGGGGATTCCGGATTCTGGTTGTGGGAGCTGACTGCCGTGATCATATGCGCGAGTCTTCATAGAGGATACGCTCGATGATGCGGAACAGTCGCTCCCGGTCGACCCTCGGCAGTGGGTAGGTCATATGGACCAGCAACTCGTTCTGCCGGGCGTCGATCTCGATGACCGGGACCTTTGGGGCAAACCGCAGTCTGAGCGTGTGCCAGATTTCCCGTTCCACCAGGAGGATGTCCGGGGCCAGCGCTGCGAGGTGGTCGGAACTCGTGATCATCGAGGGGGACAGGCAGAGTACCTCCCACCGCGAGGCGGCATCGAGGGACTCCGCCAGCCCCGTCAGCCACGCTGACGTGCTGAGGATAAGAATTCGCTTCGTCGTGCTCACCGTGGATGTACCTCTCACCGACACGTCTCCCGTTCCCAATAATGTTTTCGTTGTTCATGTCCGGATCAGCAAATTCGCTTTCAGCTTGACGTTGCCGAAGTTATTGGGCCGCCATACCTAAGTTTATCCTATTGTGCCCCATACGTCGACTGTCTTTAAGTACAGGTTGGACATTTTTAAGATTAGAAAATAGTTGGAGAAAAAATGACACGTCGATCCTAGTCCGCGGGCGGGTTGTCGCGGCTGTCCTCAATGAGGCCTTGCTGCGTGGCATAGGCGATGGCCTGCGCGCGGCTTTTAAGCTGCATGCGCTTGAGCACCTGCCCCATGTGATACTTGACGGTCCGTTCCGAGATGTGGAGCCGGGTCCCTACCTCTTTATACGTGAGGCCGTCGGCGACGGCCTGCAGCACCTCGATCTGACGGGGCGTCAGGTCGACAGCCTCAGCCCCGTCGGGGTCCGTGTCAGACCCCTCGTCCTCGGCATGCTCGGGGCGTGGGTCGGTGGGGCGGTCCGCAAATGCATCGAGCACGCGGTTCGCCAATCTGGGATCGATGACGACCTGATCCTGCATCAGATCGGAGAGCCTGGCGAAGAGGGTCTCGCTGTCCAGGTTCTTGAGGAGATAGCCGGAGGCCCCGGCCTTGAGCGCCTCGAAGAGCACCTCATCGTCGACGACGACGGTGAGCATCGCGATCTTGACGTCGGGAAACCGCGCGGTGATCCGCCGCGTCGCCTCGACCCCGTCGCAGGCGGGCATCTCCACGTCCATCAGGATGATGTCCGGTTGGTGCGCTTCGGCCATGGCGACCGCCTCGTCCCCATCGTGGGCTACGCCGACGACGTGGGCCCCCTGGGTCGTCAGCATATGCCGCAGCCCCTCCAGGAAGAGCGGGTGATCGTCGACCAGGAGGAGGCGCAGTCCCGCCTCGAGAGGCGCCGCCGCCCGTTCGAGCTCGGGGGCGGCGTGCGGCACGTCGAGGGTCACCCGGGTGCCGGCCCCCGGCTTGGCGATGACGTGCAGCGTGCCGCCGATGCGCTCGGCCCGCTCCCGCATCATAGCGAGCCCGAAGTGGGCGCCGGCCTCGGCGGTCGGTTCCGGGGGGAAGCCCCTCCCCTGATCCCGCACCGTGATGTGGGTGACGCCCCCGGTCGCCTGGACGGTCAACTGCGCGGTGTCGACCTCCGCGTGTTTGGCGACGTTGGTGAGTGCCTCGCGCACGATGGATAGGGCTTGGTTTTGAGCCTCCGGACCGGAGAACGGCGCGGGTACGTCCTCGGGGAGTTGCAGGTCGACCTGCAAGCCATAGCGTTGGTGAAGCATCTGGATGTGCGCCGCCAACGCTGCGAAGAAGCCTTCGGGCGCCTGGGACTCGCGCGCGCCCAAGATGTACGCGCGCACGTCCCCGTGGGCTTCCTGGGCGATGTCGACCAACCGCTTGAGCGCGGCCTCGGCCTGGGTTTCCTGATCCTGCGCCAGCAGGCCCAGGGCGGTCTGCGCCTGGACGTTGACGTAGCTGATGACCTGGCCCAGATCGTCGTGCAGGGTGTCCCCAATCCGCTTGCGTTCCTCCAGCCGGGCCAGATGGCGCTGTTGCTCCAGCACCTGGCGTTCGGCCTGTTTGCGGTCCGTGATGTCGGTGGCGACCTCGATCCTCACCAGCCGGCCGTCGGGCCAACGGAAGGCCTGATCCTGGATGTGATACCATCGCCCGGTCACGGGGTTTTGGAACTCCCATTGATAGGTCCCGGTCGGCTCGCCGTCCTCAATCAGGTAGTCGTTGGTGCAAAAATCACAGGATCCGGTCTGCCCGCGTTGCAAAACCTGCCAGCAGACCCGCCCCTCGACGTCGCCGAACTCGGCGCGCGTGCGGGCGTTGATGAACAGGATCTCATAGGTTTCGATGTCGGCGACGTAGATCAGCATATCCAGGTTGTCAAAGACCGTCTGGAGCATCGTGCGGGAGCGCTCGACCCCGGCTTTGGCCTCGCGCAGCGCCCTGGTGCGCGCCGCGACGTCCCGTTCCAGGCGGACGTTCTGTTCGCGCATCAGGCGCTCGTTTTCGCGGGAGGCGCGCAGGGCTTCCCGTTGGGCCTTTTCCTTCTCATGCCGGCTCGCGCTCAGGCGGTCGGCGACCCAGACCAAGATAAAAGGCAGCGTCAGGACGAAGATGATCTGGCTGATATGATCGGTGAGAGGATTACTGGATAGGATCCCAAACTCGCTTGCCGCCGTGATCAGGAAGCTGAGGTTGTAGAGGCCCCAGATGAGAAGATACGTCCTGGCCGTGCGCTGATGCTGCTGCCACACGTAGCATCCCACCCCCCCGAAGAACAGCGCGGTGGGCATACTGAGGAGGTAGAAGATCTGCCGGAAGGCCGGATGCCCGGTGGTGACCAGCATCACCATCAGGCCGGCGGCGAGCAGTGCGCCGAGATGCATCAGCCGATAGAGCGTCAGGTTGGTGCGCCGGATCCGGAGGAATTCGGCCGTGAAGATAAAGTGGATGCTGGTCGCTGTACAAAAGAGGGCCAGGGTCGCGGTGCTCTGCCAACGGACCCGGTTCGGCCAGAGGTACTGGTAGGCGAAGCCGTTCCAGCTCAGGAAGATCAGCAGGGAGATCAAGACGTAGAGCGAGAAGTAGAGGAAGAGGCGCTCCCTGAACATCAAGAATACGAGCAGGCCGTTGAGGGCCATCATCAGCGCTGCGCCGTGGAAGATGCCGTAGCCGAGCGTCCATAGCGCCTGGGCCCTTGCAAAGGCGTCCGGTTCCCACAGGGTCATCGCAATCCGGATCCGGGTTTGGTCCTGCATGCGCAGGTAGAGGGTCTGGTCGGCGTGAGGGGATAGGGGAAGATCGAGGAGGAAGTGACGGTGGGCGATCTCGCGCTCGTGAAAGGGCAGCCGGTCCCCCATGTGCACGTGCCGGATCTCCCTGTCGGATTTCGGCGCACCGCCGGATTCCGGGGCATAGACATCAATCGCATCGAGATAGGGCGGGCCGATCTCCAGCAGCCAGGGCGTGGGTCGGCCGCTCTCGTTCCTCAGCGTGATCCGGATCCAATACGCGGATTGGGTGAGGCCGAAATCCGGGTACGGGGCGCGGCTCGCGGTGAACTGCCGGCTGTAGGGCGGTGC
>DAOTTS010000190.1:0-17951 GCA_034437735.1 Anaerolineae bacterium | reverse complement strand
AGTATCTAGGAATCAAATTGATGGCAGCCGCCGTGCTGGAGGCGTTGGGGAACATCACCGGGGGCGACGCGCCGGTTGCACTCTTTATGGGAGCCATTGATGGCGGTGAGGACGCACGCCGGATGGAGGATTATCTGCCTCAGGTCCGAGCCGATACGTCCGTGGACGAACTCTCGACGCTTTTCGGGCTGCTGGCCTTTGGGCGGGCCAGTTCATCGAGTTTTGATCTGCAAAACTCGCCCTTGGCGCTCTTCATCTACAAGAAGTTGGGGTGGGATCACATCCAGCACCTTCTCGGGCGCGCGAAGGTGATGTTCCAAGGGGAGCTGGGCGCGGCTGAGTTTCTGGCAGAGCTTCCGCCCAATATGTTGATCGCCATTACGCGCGCATGTGCTGCTATGGCGAGCACTCGACGGGAGGCGCTCCTGGCCTACGCGCAGTTTATCGCTCAGGCGGACGCCGGATAATAGGAGATGTTCTTAGTTACGAACTGTCCACCCTACCGATTCGACGATAGTAATAGGAGGTCTGACACGTGGTGCAATCCGAATATGACGCCGTAACGCACTTCGAGACGCTCTATCAGCGTGCGGACGCGGAATTTGCTTTTGAAGCTGAGACCCGGGAGGCGTGGTTAGCGTGGCAGTCCGCGTTTCGCCCCCGCCTTCGTGAGGCGCTGGGATTGGACGTCATCGCGGCTAACCTTCAGGGCTATGTGCCTCAGGCAGAACAGGTGGGACGTAAGGATATGGGCGATCATATCCGTGAGTCCTGGCGGCTCTGGGTTGAGCCTACCGTTCCACTGCCGTTCTATCTCCTGCGGCCCAAGTCCCCACCCCCCACGGGCGATCTACCCCTGGTGCTGACCCCCCACGGTCACGGTCGTCCCTATATGTACGTGGGTATCTTCCATACAGAGGAGGAACGCAAGAAGCTGGAGGTGGGGGAGCGGGATATCGCCGTGCAAGCGGTGCGCCAGGGATATCTGGCGCTGGCGCCGACCACCCGGGCCTTCGGCGATACGCGCACCGTGGAGGACAAGGAGGCCGATCGGATTCACTCTTGTCGCACGCAGTTGGTGCGCGACCTCTTGGTGGGACGGACGCCGATTGGCGACCGGGTATGGGATATCTCCAGGCTCATCGATTGGGCGCTGAACGCCCTCCCGGTGGATGCCGATCGCATTGCGATCACGGGGAACTCCGGGGGCGGCACGGTTTCGCTCTTCGCTGCCGCGTGTGACACCCGGATTGCGGTAGCGGTGCCCAGCAGCTATTTCTGCACCTTCACGGGTAGCATCGGTGCGATGCGGCACTGTGGGTGCAATTACGTCCCGGGTATCCTGCGGCTGGGTGAGATGTACGACGTCGCCGGGCTGATCGCGCCCCGCCCCTTCTGTGCGATTGCCGGCGAAGCGGACCCGATCTTCCCGATCGAGCACGCGCGGGAGGCTTTCTCCCATCTGAAACGCGTCTATGAGGTGGCGGGGGTACCCGAGCGCTGCCAGCTCTACGTCGGGGATGGCGGTCACCGGTACTACAAGGACGGGGCGTGGCCCTTTGTCCGGCGCTATTTTGACGTGTTGACCTCCTAGGCTTCGCGGACAGGCACCTCGCTGGTCGTATTGATTTTCTCATTGCGATCCATGAGGACAGGGCTACCTGTTACTTTTTCTATGAAAGTTACACGAGTGTGGTATCTTTTGAGGTGAGTTTGCAGTACGCGCAGTCTATGCGATGCCATGTTTTTCTTCGCGTTCAGGAGGTAGATGAGTGATGCATACCCCCCCAAGCCCTGCGTATGGGCATTTGGTCGATCGACTAAACCGTTTTCCTCAGGGCGCGCCGCCCTCCGAAAGCCTATATCGGATTTTGAGCATCCTTTTCAGTGAAGAGGAGGCTGAGTTGGTCTCCAAACTCCCGATCAAGCCCTTTACGGCCGAGAAGGCGGCGCGCGCCTGGCAGGTGACGCCCGATAAGGCCCGGGCTACTCTCGAGACGTTAGCAAGCCGGGCCATCCTCCTGGATATGACGCGGGATGGCGAGACGACCTATGTGCTTCCGCCGCCGATGGCCGGCTTTTTTGAGTTTTCAATGATGCGCACGCGGGATGACGTGGATCAGACGCTCCTTGCGGAGCTCTACGAGCAGTACTGCGCCGTCGAGGATGCGTTTATGGAGTCTTTGGTGGCGACCGGCGACACCCAGTTGGGGCGTATCTTCGTCAACGAGCCGATACTGCAGCCGGAGGCCCACGTTCTGGATCACGAACGCGCCAGCCACGTGATCCGTTCGGCCTCTCACGTCGGTATCAGCCGCTGCTATTGCCGCTTCAAGAAGGAGGAGATCGGCGACGTCTGCGATGCGCCGCAGGACATCTGTATGACCTTTGGCGGCACCGCTGCGTCCCTGATCAAGCACGGTTTTGCCCGTGAGGTCGACGTCGCGGAGGGGCTGGATCTGTTGGATCTGGCTCACGAGCATAACCTCGTTCAGTTTGGTGAGAATGTTCGCGAGGGCGTCAATTTCATCTGTAACTGTTGTGGGTGCTGCTGCGAGGCGTTGACCGCTGCGCGGCGCTTTGCTTATACCCGTCCCATTCACACCACGAACTTCCTGCCCAGCGTGGATCCTGACACCTGCACGGGCTGCGGTCAGTGCGTGAGTGTCTGTCCCATCGAGGCGATGGGCGTGGTTTCGGCTCACGATCCCGACAACCCCCGGCTGCGAAAGGCGCGGGTCGATCCCGAGCTTTGTCTCGGATGTGGGGTCTGCGCCCGGGTCTGTCCGACTGAGAGTATCGCGATGGAGGCCCGGGAGGAGCGGGTGATCACGCCTTTCAACTCGGTGCACCGGATTGCCATCATGGCATTGGAGCGCGGCAAGCTGCAGGAGCTGATCTTCGACCAGCGGGTGTTGTGGAGCCATCGCGCGATGGCGACCCTCCTCGGCGTCATCCTCAAGCTGCCACCGGTCAAGCGTACCTTGGCTCAGGAGCAGGTGAAATCCCGTTATCTTGATGCGCTGATCCGACGTTTCTACGGTAGTCTGTAAGAGTACGAGATCCCCTAGTCCGTTTGCTGTCTCATTCAAGGAGAGATGACGATGCCAGAACGACCGCATATTGTGATATTCAATCCCGACCAGTGGCGTGGCGACGTGATGGGTCATATGGGAGATCCGGCTGCAGTGACGCCCAATCTCGATCGGCTGGTGGAGACCGATGCCGTCTCCTTCCGGAACGCCGCGTGCCAGAATACGGTCTGTACCCCGAGCCGCTGCAGCTTTATGACCGGGTGGTACCCTCACGTCCGAGGTCACCGGACGATGCACTATATGCTCCGAGATCACGAGGGCGAGACCAATCTGTTGCGCGTTCTGAAGGAGAACGGCTACTTCGTCTGGTGGGGTGGGAAGAACGATCTGGTGCCCGGACAGGATGGCTACGACGATCACTGCGACGTCAAGTATAAACCGGAGCGCCCGCCCAAGGCTATGTGGACGATCGATCAGCAGGAGCGGTGGCGGAAGGCGCCCGGGAGCGACAGCTATTATTCATTTTACGTCGGCGAGTTGGACACCGGGGATGAGGACATCTACTATGACGGCGATTGGGCCAACGTCCTGGGGGCGATCGACTTCATCAAGAACGCGCCGCAGGATCAACCGGTCTGTATCTTCCTGCCGCTGACCTATCCGCATCCGCCGTACGGGGTGGAGGAGCCTTGGTACAGTCTCATCGATCGGGACAAGGTTCCCCCTCGATCGCCGACGCCGGAGTCGTGGGAGGGCAAGTCCTCGCTGCTGGAGGCGATCTACGAGACGCAGAATCTCCAAGGGTGGACGGAGGCGCGCTGGCGCGAGCTGCGGGCGGTCTATTATGGCATGTGCGCCCGTCTGGATCACCAGTTTGGGCTGGTGGTGGATGCGTTGAAGGATGCCGGCTTCTACGACGACACGGCGATCTTTCTCTTTGCCGATCACGGGGACTACACCGGTGATTACGGCATTGTGGAGAAGACCCAGAACACCTTCGAGGACAGCCTCTCGCGGGTGCCGTTTATCGTTAAACCGCCGAGTGACGTGCCCGTCGAGCCCCGGGTCAGCGATGCGCTGGTTGAGCTGATCGATTTCCCCGCCACCGTCTACGACATGGCGGGCATTGAACCGGGCTATTGGCACTTCGGCAAGAGCCTGCGCGCGGTCTTAGCCGGGGAGACCGACGAGCATCGGGATGCCGTCTTCAGTGAGGGGGGACGCCTCTACGGCGAGAAGCAGGCAATGGAGTTGGAATCTCTGGAGCGTTACGACGATCCCTCCGTCAGCCTCTACTGGCCTCGAACTAAACATCAGGTCACCGATATCGAGCCGTGGCATACAAAGGCGGCGATGTGTCGGACCCACGATTACAAATACATCAAGCGTCTCTATGAAAAGGATGAACTCTACGACCTGCGCAACGATCCCCAGGAAATCCGGAATGTGATCGACGATCCGGACTACGCTGAGGTCCTGCTGCAACTCAAGGCGCGGATGTTGACGTGGTATATGGAGACCGCCGACGTTGTGCCCTTCGAGACGGATCGGCGGTGGTAGGATGATCTGGTTCTGGGTTGCTGTCTGTCAGCCACGAGGAGCTTGTCAATGACGACGGAGTCTACGATGAAGCGTGCGGCGTGCCCGAATATTCTTTTTATCACGACCGACGAGCAGCGCTTTGACTGTCTGGGATGCTACGGCAATCCGGTCATACAGACCCCGAATCTGGACAGCCTGGCCGAGGAGGGGGTGCGGTTCGATCGCGGGTACGTGCAGAATCCTATGTGTATGCCCTCCCGGATGTCGATGATGACCGGTCGCTACTGTTCCGAGCACGGGGTCAACATCAACTGTACCGGTCTGCCGGCGCACGAACGGGCGCGCACGTTTATGCGCTATCTGCGGGACGCGGGCTACACGACCGCTGCGGTCGGGAAGATGCACATGATGCCCAAGTGGGGGCCCTTTGGGTTCACGTATCTGGATCTGGTGGAAGGAAAGGCCGACGCGAACAACCAGTATATTGATTATCTGAAGGCCAAGGGGCTGAACGGCCGGCAGCACGAAGCCAAGGGTGAGGTGCTGCCGTTTGAGACGTATACGAATGCGCTGCCGGCTGAGAACACCATCGACGCGTTTGTGGGGCGGCGGGCGGCTGCCTGGTTGGAGTCCCGCGAGGCCGAGGAGGGTCCGTTCTTCCTCTGGGTCTCGTTTGCCAATCCTCATTTCCCCTTCGATCCGCCGGAGCCCTACGATACGATGTACGATCCTGAGGAGGTGCCCCTGCCGGTGTGGCGCGAGGGCGAGATGGCGGAGAAGCCCCCGCAGCGCCAGCTCCAACGCGAACGCGGTTACGACGAGGCGACCGAGGCCCAGTTGCGCAAGATCGTCGCCAACTACTACGGCAACGTGACGCTGGTCGACGACCAGGTGGGGAGGATTCTCGAGATCCTTGAGGCGAAGGGGTGGACGGAGGATACGTTCATCGCCTTCACCAGCGATCACGGCGATCATCTGGGCGATCACAAGCTGCTGCACAAGAGCGGCGTGACCTTTTATGACGTGAGCGTGCGGGTGCCTTACTTGATTCGGTATCCTCGCCTCTTTCCGCAGGGCGTCGTCTGTGAGGCGATGGTCGAGAGCATCGATCTGGCTGCGACGTTCCTGGACGTGGCCGGCGTCGAGGCGCCGGAGACGATGCAGGGACGAAGTCTGGTCGGCTTGGCGGAGGGAGAGGTTGCCGATTGGCGGGAGGATGCCTTCTCCGAGATCGATCTGCGCATCAATCCTCGGATGCACGGGCCGAACGACCCGGACTCGCGCGATTACGTCGCGATGATCTGTACCCGGGACTGGAAGTACGTTCACTTTCCGAACCTGGGAATTGGGGAGCTCTACGATCTCAAACGCGACCCCCACGAACTCACGAACCTCTTCTACGATCCCGATCACGCGGATAAGGTGGCCGAGATGCGGCTTCGGCTGCTCGACCGGATGATGATGAACCAGCGTCCCTTCATCGGGGATCGCACGGAGACCTTCCGGGAGCACTACGACGCCGACCACCGCCCGCCGACGCCGATTCCGGGGGTGACGTATGCGCCGCCCGACGTTTCGGAGGACCACTGAGATGCGGGTGGATCTGGGCGCGCCGGGCACGATGGACATCCGGATTTACAGCTGCTTGGACGGTGCGGCGAAGGCCTCGGGGACCGTGTTGGTGATCGACGTCTTCCGTGCTTTTACCTGCCAGGCGCTCGCCTTTGCCAACGGAGCCCGCAAGGTTCTACTCACCGACGATCCGGCGGAGGCGCTGCGCTGGAAGGCCGAGGGGCGCGGGGATCTGACGATGGGCGAGGTCAGCCACGGTGGTAAGTATGAGGAGACGGGCTTTGACTTCGACAACTCGCCCCGGAACTTCTATCATCACGACGTCTCGGGGAAGACCCTGATCCAGCGCACGAGTTCGGGTGTCACCGGGATCCACGCGGCGGCGCCCGGCGCGACCGACCTGTACGCGGTCTCCTTCCTGGTCGCCGAAGCGACGGTACAAGCGGTGAAACGTCTGCGGCCCGACCGGGTCTCCCTGGTGGCGATGGGGGCCTGGGGCTATCGCACCGACGAGGACGAGCTTTGTGCGATCTACCTGCGCAGCCGGTTGCAGGGTCGGGAACCCGACCTGGATGCAGTGCGGGCGCTGATCCGCGCGGGCAACTCCTACGGCTGGTATGAGGAGTACCCCGACGATGGGTATCCGAGCGATGCCGAGATCGCTTTGCAGTTTGACCTCTGCGATTTTGCGATCAAGGTTGAGGAGGAATCGGGGATCCTGGTCTCCCGACCGGTGTACGCCTGATATCTGAGGAAGCTCAAACACAATGAAAGGACTATAGAGACGTGATCTTGGACGGACATATACATATCAATGAGGGAACCCCGGAACCGGCGAAGCTCCGGAGCAGTATGCACGCAGCCGACGTCGAGGGGGGCGTATTGCTTTCCCTGCGTCCCGCTTCTTTCAACGGGGCCATGGAGACGCCCTCTCCGCAAGCCCGGCTCGACAACCTCTTTGCCTGGGCTGAAGCGGGGGAGACGTTTTATCCGTTCTTCTGGATCGATCCGACGGAGACCGATGCGGTTCAGCAGGTGGAGACGGCGCTCAATCGCAGCATTGCCGGTTTCAAGGTGATCTGCGGTCACTTTATGCCCGGCGATCCCAGAGCGATGCGCACGTACCGCGCGATTGCCGAGGCGGACAAGCCGATCCTCTTTCACTCCGGTATCCTGTTTGATACGAAGCCGTCAGGCCAGTACACGCGTCCGGTCAATTTTGAGGCTTTGATCGATGTCCCTGGGTTGCGGTTTGCTCTGGCGCACATCTCGTGGCCCTGGGTCGATGAGTGCATCGCCGTCTACGGCAAGTATCGGGCGGCGCGCCGCCGGAAGCCGGACTTGGACGTGGAGATGTTCATCGACACGACGCCGGGCACACCCCAGATCTACCGGAAGGATGCTCTGACGAAACTCATCTCGTACAACGCGGAATCCCACGTCTTTTTCGGCAGTGATAACCACGTCAACCCCTACCGCGCGGAGTACGCCGCGGAGTGGCTTCGTCGGGACGCCGAGATCCTCGGTGAGCTTGACGTGAGTCCAGAGACCCGTGAAGCCATCTTTTCCAAGAACCTCGAGCGCTTCCTGGGCGTCGCTGGGGATGCGTAGTTGATGATGGTTTCAATCCAGGCCGCGCGCCAAGTATTGCAGCATCATACCGGGGTGGTGATCCCCGCCTATCTTCCCACAAGTATCGATGTGGTGCAGGGAGAGGAATTGCTGCGTGACACGGTTAGTGCGGCCTGTGCGCAGGTGGGCCATCCCGACCATATCTGCCTCAGTGTGGACGGCGCGAACTACGGTGAGGAGGTCGCGGCGTCCATCGCCAGCGAACTGGGAGCCTCCCTGGCGGTCGCCCCCGAGAACCGTGGGAAACTGCAGGCCGGGATGCTGGGTGCGAACCGTCTGTTGGCCGATCCAGAGATTCAGTACGTGATCCTCATCGATCAGGACGGCGATCACTTCCCTAACGAGCTGGTCAACTTCGTGCGTGCCGCGCTGCATCTTGCGGAGAGCTCGGGCGACGAGCGGCTGATGGTTCTCGGCCAGCGTCACTCCTTGCACCGGCCCCTGGGGTGGCTGCGGGGGGAGCTTGAGATCCTGGCCGATCGGGTGTTGCTGAGCGCGTTGCGCTATCATGCGGCGATCACCGGTGTTCCACTCGCGCTCGAGTATGCGGAGCCGGTTGGGGAGGTGCCGGATTTCCATTCGGGGTACAAACTCTTCAGCCGCGAGGTCGCGGCAGCGGTCTTTGACGGACCGCCGGTGCTCTGTGGCTTGGGTGAGGATGGCGCGTACCGCCACGCTGTTGAGGCCGTGATGACCGTCCGAGCCTACCTTCATGGGGCTCGGTTGGGGCTGGTCCATCGCAGCACCTTTAACCAACAGCCGGTCTCTACCTTTGAGCTCTTTGACCGTCACCAGCTTACCATTGACATGATCGCTTGGCCGTGCCACCGGTTGGGGATCCCGCCTGCATTCGTGCGTCAATGGATGGCCAACGTTGTGCCCAGTCTTATGCTCGATACTATGGTCCCCGAGGGGCGGGAGATCCTCGACCGCGTTGTCGAGGGAGTGATGGCGACGTTTGGGGCGCACCCTGAGGCAGCGACGCGTCCAACGTCGCGGGACGCCGGCGCCCGTGGCGCTCCCTTATTTGTGTGAGGGTTGGGGATCAGCTTGTGATGTGAGGCGCGACCCCCGCGCATATCCGGTCGAGCAGGCGCTGGTCGTCCTCCGAAAACGGGGCCAGGTCGTGGGAATCGATGTCCAACTCACCCACCAGTTGGCCCTCGTTGAAGATGGGCAGCACGATCTCGGATTTCACCTCCGGACTGCACGAGAGATAGTTGGTCTCCTGGGTGACATCTTGAATGATAAACGTCTCCTTGGTGCTCGCTGCCTGTCCGCATATCCCCTGACCGAACTTGATGCGGGTGTGTTCGGTCGGCTCGCCGGCATAGGGGCCGAGGACGAGCTCCTCCTCGGCCTCTGGATCGACGAGGTAGAAGCCGACCCAATCGTAGTGCGGTACCGACGTTTTGAGCGCCTCGCAGACGGCTTGCAGCCGGGCCTCGCGGCTGTCCTCGCGGTCGAGAATCGCCCGGATGCGTCGTTGAAGTGCCTCTCGATCGTACGATGCGTTCATTAGGGTGACCTCCATCCGATGGTATCGTCCTGCAAAAGGAAAGTCCACACTGCGATGTGCGTGTGGACTTTAATGAGATCCCGAGGGATCAACCTGTTTAATGATCCGTGCTGCTAAGGACTGGCTATTATCCAACAACTTCCGCGACTCACGCTGAAAGCGGTGCGGAATGCACCTCAAACGTGGAAGCTATTGAGCTTCCAGCCCTAGTCATAAGGGACGAAAAAGTCCTTCTCTACGCCGCAATCGGGGCAGACCCAATCGTCCGGCAGATCCTCAAATGCGGTACCGGCGGGAATCCCACCAACGGGATCGCCGACTTCCGGATCGTAGATATAACCGCAGAGCGTGCACTCATATTTCTGCATCGCGAACCTCCTCTTGGTTTGCTGTGGATCCATAGGTATCGGGTGAAAACGCGATCACGATGGATCACCTTCGCGTTTAATCACGCTTGATCGTCTCACTCGGCTGGGATTATAAGCCAGGTCGAAGACCTGTCAAGCGAGGATCGGCAGCAGATCGTCGGTTACTCTTTGCCCAGGCTCTCGTCAGGAAGTCTCGATCCGCAAGTACCAGCGTCCTGTCTTGTCGGCGATATAGGCGCGTCTCCGTTCGGCAAAATCATCGTCCAGGTCGGAAAGCGGGGCGACACGCGCGTCGATGCGGACGGGAGGGTCGATCGCTCGGACCTTGGGCAGCGCAACCAGGTCGTAATCCTTGGGATCGCGCACGAAATCGGTCGACCGGTCAAGGAGCGACAGCCAGTGGTGGACCGGCGTGACGTCACAGTGGCGCAAGCGGTCGAGCAGGGCTGCATCCGTGCCTTCGAAGTCCTCGACGGTGATTATCTCGTGTTTGAGGGCCTCACGCAGGGCCCGGGCCATCACAGCGTACCAGCCGACCTCTTGGACGGAACACCAGCAGTGATCGTCAAGGGTCATAAAGGCGTAGCCTAACCAGCGCGCCATCTCGATCGTGTCGACGACGATCCGATCCTCCCAAACCTGGAGATGATCGAGCAGCGCGCGTCCTTCCTCGCCGGTGAAGGTGTGCAGATCCAAAATGCCGTCCCGCAGAAAGTAGTCCAGGCGATCGGCGCAGAGTTGGGGGAGCGGCTGCTCCAACAGGGGGTAGTGTTCGGGCTCGGCGACCCGACGCCAATTGAGCCCGTGCCTCCGCAAGATCTCCGGGATCTCGGACTTGCGAAAGATCGCCTCGCTCTGCTCCTCGTGGTAGGTGTGCGCGTGATTGGGGAAGACGAAGTCGATGACGTGAGAGAATGCCGTATGCGGCACGTCGTGGATCAGGCCGGCGGCCTGTTCCTCCGTGTCCGCGCCGAGACGGCGGAGCAACGCTGCGACGCCCAACGAGTGATCGAGCCTTGTGGTGTTCCGCTCCGGCCGGATGAACGCGGTGATCCCGCCCTGGTAGATGTCCTTGAGCCGCTGTACGGCATCGGCGTGCAGGAGCTCGACCAACAGGGGCTCGGTAAAGGGAACCTCGCCATAAACTTCATCGATGAGCGTGTAGGCGGAGGGTGTGGGGGGCGGGGACGTTGGCATCGCTAGTCTCGGGTGGCCAGGTCGAGGTACTCGGCTTTGACCAGCGCCGTCTCAGGGATACTCAACCGCTCGAGGAGCTCGCTCATCAACGCGGCTTTTCGTTCGGCGTCCTGCCGGGACCACGTCCGGCTTTTGATCTCCAGGAAGGATCCGCCCAGCGGCGGCTTCAGAATGCGGTCAAAGTTCAGCGCGAAGTCGGTACCGCCGTAGCGGATGTGGAAGCGGCGGCGTGATTTATGGACCTCCACCATCCGTTCCGGCTGGAAGTACTCCCGGTAAAAGCGCAGGCTCCGGTCGGCCGGGGCGTCAAATCGGGACCGGGAGAGGAGGATCGAGTTCTCAAACTCGCGTTCCTTGATCATCGTCATCAGGGTGAGACGGTAAATCAGATCGCTGATAGCGCCGGCTTCGAGGTCTGTCACCTCATCCTCGCGGTAGCGCAGCCGGCTTCCGGCCGAATCATCGAAGATAAAGTAGGTGTCGTATTGGGTGCGTTCGGATCCCCTGAGAAACCGGACCTGGGAGAGGTCGCGGAGTTGGGACTCCAGCGACTCTAAATCCTCTTGCTTGATCTTGACTTGAACTTCGAAGCTCCTCCGTTGGGCGATCCCTCCGATGGCCACCAACTTGCTGAGCACGCTCTCTTCCCGCTGGATCAGAAAACGGTCGATGCGATGGGCGAGCGTGTGGGCTTCCTGCTGGATCGCCTCAACGTCCACCGTCAGGAGGGTGCGGTCGCGCATCAGCCAGCGTCCGTTGACCATCACGTCCTGGACGTCCTCTTGGTGGGAGGCGTAGACGAGGCGGGCGTAGAGGCTATGGGGGTCGCGTCGATAGGGTGGGGTATGCCGCACGTCGTCCAGGGAGACGGAGATCAGGTCCGCGCGCAACCCCGGTTCCAGCGAGCCGGCGATGTCCGCGATGTGCATGGCCTGGGCGCCCATCCGGGTTGCCATCGTGATAATGCGCTGGGCCGGCAGAGCAGTGGGATCCATCGTGTCGAGTTTGGCCAGGAAGCTTGCCAGACGTATCTCCTCGATCATATCCAGGTCGTTGTTGCTGGCCGCGCCATCGGTGCCGATACCGACGTTGAGGCCTGCGGTCAGCATCTTGGCGACGGGTGCCGCGCCGCTGGCCAATTTCATATTGCTGCTTGGGTTGTGCGCGACGCCTACGTTATAGTGCTTGAGAGTTCGTATCTCGCCCTCATCAATATGCACGGCGTGCGCGATCGTGGCGCGCGTCTCGAAGACGCCAAGTTTCTTGAGCCACGGGACCGGCGGCATGCCATATTGCCGGCGATGCTCTGCGACTTCCTGGGCGGTCTCGGCCACGTGAATGTGGAGGGGTGCATCAAATTCCAAGGCCATAGTCACGGCGGCTTCGAGTAACTCCGGCGTCGTGGTGTAGGGTGCGTGGGGGGCCAACGCCGGCACGATCAGAGGATGATCCTGCCAGCTTACCAGGTAGTTGCGCGCTCGTTCGAGCCCCTCGTCGTAGCTGGTCGCATCCGGGGTTGGGTGTCTGAGCAGGGATTGAGCACAGACTGCGCGCAGACCCGCCTGGACGGCGGCATCGGCGACCGCTTCCTCAAAGTAATACATATCCATAAAGGTCGTGGTGCCGGACCGAATCATCTCTGCCGCTGCAAGCTGCGTGCCCAGCCAGCAGAAGTGGGGGGTCACAAATTCGTTCTCCACCGGCATCATGTAGCCCATTAACCAGACGTCGAGGCGGAGGTCGTCGGCCAGCGCGCGAAGCATTGTCATCGGCGCGTGACCGTGGGTGTTGATCAGGCCGGGCATCACGATGGCGTGGCCGCAGTCAACCTGCTCCCGACCGGTATAGGCCTCGAGAATTTCCTCTTTAGCCCCTACGGCGACGATGGTATCCCCGTCGACGGCGACGGCACCCGGGGCGTAGCGGTCATCCTCTGGATTCATCGTGAGGACGAAATCTCCGGTGATCAGAACTTCCACGGACGACCGAGACTTTGGATCGCTCATTACGCTGCCTCCAATTTGGGATTGGACGGGATTGCTGTGCATTGTACTCTGAAGCGGGTCTTCTTCAATACGCAAGGGGATGTGTTAATTTGGCCTTGTGCGACGTCGATGATCTCAATGGGGGTCAAAGGTCATCTGCAATCCATCATCACTCAAAGTGTAATGGGCCGAGATGACGGGCCCGGTGGCCAACACCCTCGGGATGAGTGCGTGCAGATCTTCGACCAAGGGTAGATCGTGGAGTGCTTCCAGCGACACCCACGTGGGGGTCCCTTCGTTTGAGATATGAACCTCATCGGTGGGCGCTTCTCCGACAAAGACGAAGAGCACCACGCCGGGCGGATCCGGCATCGTGATATGGACCACACCCCGGAGCTGTAGATCCTGGACGTTCAGTCCGGTCTCCTCTTGCGTTTCACGGCGGGCCGATTGCATGGGGGATTCACCTGCTTCGATGTGTCCGCCCAGCCCGTTGAACTTGCCGGCCCACAACTTCTTGTCGGGCGATCCCTTGAGGAGCAGGAGGTGATCCCCGCGTGTGAGAAAGATCAGCGTGCGAGGGATGACGGTGTAGGTACGGTCTGACCTGCGTTGATCCTCAGGCTGCATAGGCGTTACCTCCGTAGATGAGCATCATGGTATGAACCGCTTCCAACGTCAGCCAACGGCTGGGCTTTTGGATCCCCTCGATGGTGAGTTCTGGGGTTATCGTCTGTTTCGGCCAGCGTCCCTCCTGGTTCTGCAGCGCGAGCACGTCCTCCAGCAGCTCTCCGACGCGGGGGTGGGTCCGGGCTCGGGTTTGTGCCAGGGTGTGACTTAGCTCAACGATGTCGGTGTGATCGTGCCTGGGGAAGTGGATATCCTTCACGGTGCGCTCCCTTGTGTGGAGCAGCGCAGCGTGCTGGGTCAGTTGCTCTCTGACCCAACTCAGGGCCGTCTGATCCTCCGTGGTCCTTTCCGACTCCAGACGCAATAATAGCGCTCTCATCACTTTGACCAGTCCGTCCTGACAGAGATTGTCGGCCAGCGGGCAGACCATAGCATCCGGGTTGTTGAGGATTGTGTGGATCAAGGCCTGCCGGGATGACCGGGTTCGAGCATCTTCACCGTAGCCGAAGTGGATGAGGATCTCCAACGCCATGCCGGTGTAACATAACCAGGGCGCAAGCCGGCTCGTCTCTGACATAAAGTACCCCTCGGGGGATCGTCCCCGCTGCAGCAGGTTTTCGCAGACCGGCTCGACTTTGGGGAACCGGGGGACGCCGAGTTGGCAGAGCAGGTAGAGCATGCCGAAATTGCCCATCGGGCCGCCGTAATAGGGGTTTGCGAGGCGCCCCCAGTAGTTGGTGCGATCCCAGTGATCGATCAGGGCCTGCACCGGCTGCCAGTCGAGAATGCGCGTCTGTTCTGCCGCCAGCTTGGCTGCTGGTGCCTCAAAGATGAGTTTCAGGGTCAGATAGCGGGCCGAGGGATTGGAGGGATCGAGGAGCCACGGCGCCGGGTCGCGGTTGACCACGTCAAGCCAGTGCATCGCAAAGGGGCCATAACCGCTCCTCCGTAGGCGTCACCCGGGAGAGGCGGCTCTCCCCCACCTAGAGCTTATACCCGATGGTGCGGAGGAAATCTTTGCGCCAGGCGATGCCTGCTTCTCCTTCAACGCCTCGGGGTTTGACGCCGTCGATGACGCCGAGGATGCCGCGTCCCTGGTCCGTCTCGCCGATGATGACCTCGACGGGGTTGGCGGTCGCACAGAAGATCCGGGCTACCTCAGGCACCTGTTTCACGGCGTTGAGGACGTTAATGGGGAAGAATCCATCCCCCAGGAAGATGATAAAGCTGTGGCCTGCGCCTAGGGCCATCGCGTTCGCCTTGGCCAGTTCGATCATCGCGTCGTCGGTTCCGCTCCAGCGTACGAGTGCCTCGCCCGAAGCCTCACAGAACGCGAGTCCAAATTGAATGCCGGGTACGGCGGTCACCAGTGCCTCGTGTAAATCCTCGACAGTCTTGATGAAATGGGATTGCCCCAGGATGAAATTGATGGATTCCGGTTTCTCAATATTGACCGTTTTGAGTTCCAATGCCATGATGACCTCCTTGATCGAATCGTCGTGCTAGGATCTATCAGGTGCCGGTAGGGTGACGTCAAAGCCGGCGTCCTCGAACCTTTGTCTTAGGTCAGAGAGCGCTTCCTTGACGGCCCGTTCGGCTTCTTCGCGGGTGGCGGTCGAGGTCGCCGCGATGACTTTTAGCCCTTCCCGTGAAGCCGCCGGGAAAGGTTTCGCCAGGGATTTGACGTAGACGTCGGGATGCTGTGCCGTGACGTCTCGCAGGGGGTTGGCGATGTCGGCCTCGTCATCACAATGGACGATGAGGGCCTGCTCGGCCCACTGATTGAGCGTGAAATGGTGTTTAAGATCCGGAAGTACGGCTTCGGCGAACATGGCCTCCAGTTCCTTCGGGACGCCCGGGAGGACGTAGAGGTACGTATCCTTATGGGCGAGCCGTATCCCTGGGGCTGTGCCCACGGGATTGAGAAGGGGGCTGGCTCCCTGAGGTAACGTGGCCATCTTGATCCGAGCGGCCTCGGGTCCCCGGTTTTCAAGGTGGCCCAGATTCAGCAGTCGGTCGTAATGGTGCTCGACGAGCTGGCGGGCCTCTGCATTGGCCTCAAGCGGGCGGTCCAGCGCCTGGGCGATCGCCGAAAGTGTCAGGTCGTCCTCGGTCGGCCCCAATCCGCCGCTGCTGATAATGACGGAGGGGGACCGGGACCAAAGATCGTACAGGGCGTCGATGATACGATCGGGTTCGTCGCGCACGATCATCGCAGGCCCCACTGTGAACCCAAGCTGGGTGAGGTGTCGACCCAAGGTGTAGAGGTTCAAATCCCGGATCGTACCGTTCAGTAGCTCGTTCCCAATCGCGATCAAGGCAGCCGTCGGTGCCAACGCTTCCCCCCTTTGGATGGCCCTCTTGAAGCCAAAGACCGGACAGATCGCGTCCGGCCCCCAGATCCTTTTCAAGTCTGGTGCTCATCATCGCCGATTGATACTTGATTTCCTGGCTTGTACTCAAAGGACGAGACGCAACGTCTCTCTCACAGCTTCCTTCAGGTCAGGCCGTATAGGATGGAGGAGGATGAAATCGCGAGGATAGTCATAGATCCACCCACAACCTATACTCTCCACCGAGGGCGCTATGTACGTTTGGTACTTTTCAAACTGTACCATGCCACACGCATACGCCTCCGATATCGGAAGTTACCTCGATGGTGCCCGTCCCGATTGATTCGGACTCGATGACGAACGAAAAGGCTTATTGTCTACATATCTGAATGTAGGATGGGATGGACTAGGCCTCAATGCCCAGGACCTTATTGACACTGGTCAACAGTTCCTGCGGGCCGAAGGGCTTGGTGACGTAGTCATCGACTTTGGCGATGTGCAACCCCAGGACTTTATCAATGCTCTGAGCCTTGGCGGTCACGACAATCACCGGGATCTCATTCAGCTCTTCATCCGCCTTCATCTGCTGGTAGACCTCCCAGCCGTCCATGTCTGGCATCATAAGGTCCAGCAGCACGAGGTCGGGTTTTTCCTTGCGTACGACCCCCAACCCCTCCCGTCCGCCGACTGCACCGATGAGCTTGAAGTTTTTTCGTCCTAGAATGAGCTTGATGAGCTCAATCATCTCCGGCTCGTCCTCAATGCACACCACTCTGATGGGTTCGTCCGTATTGGGCATAAGATGCCTCCTAATTGTGTATTACATAATTCAATTTTAGCACAACCCTAATTGTTGTCAACGAGCAATCTGAGATTGCTATCCGTTTCTGACGTTAACGTAAAACTGCATAGGCGATAGGTAGGTGGGCTCTAGACGTTGATCGTTGAGCCCGGGCAGTCTGACGGGATAGGCGGATAGCGATGCCTCCGATAATCTGTCGGAGACAATACCTTTTCCACGTTTGAGGTATTATACGAGAGCCTTTCGGAAAATTCAAATGACCTTTTGGCTCAAGTGGATCGATCACGGTGAGCCTTGAGCGTCTATCGCGTGTTGGGAGGGGATGGATGAAGCCCTGTGGTCGGGTAATGCGATTTGCATTGGCCCTGAGTGTCGCCTTGATATTGGGGCTTCTCTGGTCTGCCTCCATTCATGGTGGGGTGCGATCGCGTACCTCTGCTTTGCCGAGCGCTAAGTTGGGACAGGTGTCTGAACCTCCGGGCACTATCATCGACCCCGCCCTTGAGCCGTTACTTGCGGACGGGGATACCGAGCCGCTCCGGGTGATAGTGAGGTTGCGCTCGAGATCGGACGCAGAGGGGATGGGGGGAGTCTCTCAGCCCAACGCCACCGATACAAAGGCTTGGATCGAGACCCGGCGTACCGAACTATCCCGACTTCGGGAGGGGATCGCTGCTATCCTGGAGGGTGCCGCCACGAGCGGCGCCTTGCAGGAGGAGCGCCCGCTGTGGATCGTGCAGTCCCTCGCGCTTCGGGGATCCCCGGCACTTATCCGGCAGTTGATTGCCGCCCCGGAGGTCGCCGGCGTCTGGCTGGACCATTACCGCTCGTACGTTGAACCGATCACGGGGTCGGTGGAGATCACCCACAATACGGTGACGTCCTCGTGGGGGGTGATGACCATCCGAGCGCCGGAGGTTTGGCAGACGCTGGGGATATCCGGCACGGGGGCGGTCGTTGCAATTATGGATACCGGCGTCGAGTATCTGCATCCGGCACTTGCCGATCAATATCGCGGGCGCTTCAGGGCGGGACGGTTCACGCACGAGATTGGATGGTACGACGCGGTGAATGGTGGGGTCTATCCCTATGATGACCACGGCCATGGGACGCACGTCGCCGGTTCGGCTGTGGGGGCGGGGACGATCGGGGTGGCGCCGGGGGCGCAGTGGATGGGGGTCAAGGTGCTCAACAGCGCCGGATCGGGGTATGAGTCCTGGATCCTCGAGGGATTTCAATGGCTGCTGGCGCCCGGTGGCGACCCCGATTTGGCCCCGGATATTGTCAACGCCTCGTGGAGTTCACAGAATTCCCACTCCACGCTTTTCGAAGAGAG
>DAOTTS010000189.1:0-6852 GCA_034437735.1 Anaerolineae bacterium | reverse complement strand
GTGCCCGCCGAGACGCGCCAGGAGCGCCTGCCGCTCGGCGTCGTCGCCGGGATCGGGCAGGAGCGTCGCGATCAGGGTGGCGCGGCAGGCCGCCAGCGGGCGGCGCGCGGGCCAGATGTGCAGGGTCGAGAGGTGGCCGTGGCGCACGTACTTCTCGTGCGCCGCGTCCAGCGAGGTCTGTGCCAAGGGAAAGGCGACTTCAATGAGACGTTTTGTGGTCAACATCCAATCCAATTCTCTCAGCTAAGGTTTCGGCCAAGCGTTTAAAATCTTTGTAGACCTCATGAACAGCGTTGTAATGAGAGCCGATAGCTCCGTCCGAAGGCTTAAGATGAAAAATCGGCTTCCGCACTTCTTGGGCCATAGGCATCAAACTCCGGTAGTGCTTAATCATCGCTAAACAGTAAGGATCCTCATCAACTGTAGGACTGCCGTCGGTCGGTTCACCCAGGACCTCCTCCCGATAGACATCAGGAATACGGGCGATCCAACGTTCATAGGCTTTTACCGGTCGATCCAAGCGCACTGAGTGTTGCAGCAAGATGTAACCCACCGGTTGAATACGCCCTGCCGGTAATGATAGCTCCTCAGCCGGGTTGCGCTCCAAACGGTCATCCCAACGCTTCCTCCAATCCCGTAGGGTTGGCCCCAGGTTACGCAAACCCTGTAATGAAAAAAGGTCAGGTGCCAATGGAATCACAACATAGTCCACCGAGATAAGCGCCGCCCGGTTAATGGCGCCGAGGTTCGGCCCCAGGTCCATCAGAACGATATCTGCCTCCTCTTGTTTTGTAGCCCGCATCAGGATGCGCCAGAACGCTGACATGACCCGGAAGGCACGTTCATCCCCATCCATGCATTTGGGCCAAACCTCAGAAAGCTGATCTTCAAACTTCGACAGATCAAGATCTCCCACCAACAAGCCCAGCATATCATCCACGTGTTCAACGGTTGGATCTGATATATCGCCCACGCCACGTATCAGGGGATGCAAGAAGTCGTAAATCGTGTTTTCATCCTGGTCATTGATCCATAACTCGATCAGGCGATCCTCATCAAGAAACGCAGAGGTCAAATTGGCCTGAGGATCCAAATCGGCAGCCAGAACGCCGTATCCCAAATCCGCATACATCCAGGCCAGATGATAGACCAGTGACGTTTTTCCAACCCCACCTTTATTGTTAAAAAACGCGACAACCGGCGCGCTCATAATCGCCCCCTCAGTGTGACTAATACATGATTGTGCTCCTCGGGAATCGTAAATTCCGGCGGTGGATTGTTGTTCTTCTCTAACTGACGACGGGCCAGGGGAATACCCATCCCAAACCTCTGCACGTACCCCAGGTTTTTCATGGCTTCGGCAAGATGAGGATTGCGATAGTCGGTTATCCCCGGCTCCCCGAAATTCGCCGCGGTGACTTGCCCGTATGGACCGCCGGGATTGTAAATCTCGATTCGGTCCTCAAACCAAGTGATGCGCACCGGTGCGTTCGTTCCTTCGTAGGTACGGTGGAGAACTGCGTTGCGTGCCAACTGCTGCAAGGCGACGAGGGGATAATCAGGATGACGAACGTCAGATACACCCGTACCCACGTTCAAAGCCACGGAAATATGGGCTTCAAACGTCTCATCAAGTCTACGCAGCAGGGCCGGAAGCGGACCGTGTATCTCCTTCTGATCTTGGATGGGATCGCCGAGCGCTGTGCCCGCAATTCGCAGGAACTGGACGTAGGCGCCGGGCAGGAAGCGCGTAGGCTCCTTGCCCACAACCAAGATCCCGGCAACCGTGGGATAGATATCCGCATCTTCAACTGCGAAACGTAAAGACAGCAGTTTTTCCGTAGGGGAGCGCCGGTTTTGTTCGATGATCTCAGGTGATACGGCAGTGGGTAAGTAAGTTCGCTCAAAAAGGTCCAGATCCAGTTCATTCAAATCAGCCGTGCGCACCGCTCGGAGATCGAAGGGTAAATCTCCGGCCCGACGTTTCTCGCTTAGGCGACGTTCTTCCTCGGCTGTAGCAATCCGGCGACTTGGTCCTACCCGAATCCAGACTCTGCCCCGATAGCGAACAGGCGGCGCATAGGAGGGTTCCACAATGATTACCGCCATCTCGCATCCCGCCAATTCCTGTTTTTGGACCCTCATGGTAGGAAATGGCAGAATATTGCCATCCGACCGCATGTCCGCCAATTGTCGTAGCAAGTCATCTGTTATGGGTAAGTTCGCACATCGGCCATCGTCATGGACGCCGATAAAGATTACACCAGGTTCCCGGTGGTTAGGCAGATCATTGGCAAAGGCGCAGATCGCTTCCCGGACGCGATTGAGTGTATCTCTCGATGCAGAGGACTTTCGCTCCACACGATCGGACTCCATATCCAACAGCAGGGCTTCCAATTCATGGGCTTCCATCATACTCTCCTTATTCTCAATGGCTTTCCGGCCAATCGCCCAGGAAGCGCACGTCGGGACCGGCCTCGGCAAACCGGCGGACCAGCGCTTCATCCTTGGCGGTTGCTGCCGGGAGTGCCTCGCACCGGACCGTCATGAGCCGGCCGCCTGTTCGATCTCTGAAATGTTCATTGTCCAATGACCCTTCAGGCTGCCGATGCGGCGCCACACCGGATTCAGCAACGTCACCAGATCCGGTGAGGGAGTCGCGCAGTGCTGGACGACGTAGACCCAATAATCCTCTTCCATCGTCATCGCCTTCATCATCTCAGTAAAACTCAGTTCGATCCCGCCCTTGTCCGCGTGCCCCTTCACCTCAATGGCGAGGGTCTGCCCCTCTGGGCGGTAAGCGAGCAGGTCGAAGCCGGGATAGTTCTCAAGGCCCGCCGCCCGGGCCAGCGGCGGCGTGTGGACGTCGACGACACGGGCGCCAAGATCCTCCTCGTGAGCGATGGCGTGGCGCATCGCGATCTCCTCAGCGCCCTTATCATAGACCTTGCGGTCCTCCGGATCGTCCGAGGGCATCACCAAGGCGTGGGCCAGGAAGGTGTGCCCGCGCGGCACGATCAGGTCCGGCTCCCGTTGGAGTGCCGCGAGGCGGCGCTGCCGCCTCGCGGCCAACTCCCGCTGCCGGCGTTTCACCCGGGCATATCGCGCCCGGGCGCCGGCGGTGCCGCGCCGCATCTGCTCGCGGTAGCGGGTCCGCTGCTTTGCCAGTTGGGCGGCCTGGTAATCGTAGCCCCGCCCGATGGCATCCAGACGCTCCGGCAGGGTCGCCTGCATCTCCACCCGGCGGGCCTCCGCTATAGGAGCGGCGACATCCTGCGCAACGTAGGCCTCCGCCTGCGCCTGCAGCGCCTCCGCCCGCGCCACCAGATCGAGATAGGCGCCGTACGCCCCGGTACCCCCGCGCAGCAAGAGCAGATGCTCCACCGGCACCCGCTCGACCCGGCCCTCCGCATCCTGCTTGAGACCCAGCAGACGCGACACCAGCACGTCCGTCCGGCTCAGGCCCGGAAGCTCCGACGCCGCACGGCGGACCACCTCCACCCGCACCAGATGGAAAAGGTAGGGCGCCCCCGCCAGCGGATCGACGAACGTGCTGCCCGCCAGGGCCTGGGCGCCGTAGCAGGCGTCAACCTGCGCGACCAGGGCGTCGAAGACCGCCTCGCCCGGTCGCACGAAGACCGCGTCCGGCGCGTCGTCCGGCAGCGACCGGTTGACCGTCATCCGGCGGTGCAACTTGGAAGGATAGCCCTCCAGCGCGGGCCAAAGGAAGTCCAGCGCGCCCTGCCGCCGGGGCCGCAGCGAAAACACGCCGTCCAACGACCCATCGACCTCCAGGTCCAGCCGGGGCAGCGCCTCCGCCAGGTACCGCCGGACGTTGCCGGGCAGCAGGCGCCGGAAACGGTGTATCGTCTGCGCCTCCTGCAAGCGGGGGAGCTCACGCGCCAGATCCTCGGTCTCGCCGTACACCTGGGCCTCCTCGGCCTCCACCTCGGCCAACCGCGTCTCGGAGACCTGCCGGTCGACCTCGGCCTGCACCCCATCGACCTCATCACGCTCCAGGATCCGGGCCATATAGTCCTTGATCGAGATCCCCCTGAAGAGCCTGCCCACCACGTCGAAGACCTTGTCCTTGCCCAGGTGGCGCCGGATGGCCTCAAGTTTCTCCAGCAGGGTCTTCAACACCTTGCCCTCGCGGGTGCCCTCGGCGATCAGGTTGACGATCACCACCGGATCGTGCTCCTGCCCGTAGCGGTGGATACGGCCCATCCGCTGCTCCAGGCGCGCCGGGTTCCAGGGGACGTCGTAGTTGACCATCAGCCAGCAGAACTGCAGGTTGATGCCCTCACCCGCCGCGTCGGTCGCCACCAGATACCGCGCCCCGCCCTCGTCCACCGGCTTGCGGAAGAACGCCACCGCCTCCTCCCGCGCCGGATAGGGCATCGCGCCGTGGATCCGGGCGATCTGGCCGTGGAAGCCCAACTGCTGGAGCCGCCGCACCAGGAACGTCAGCGTGTCCCGGTGCTCCGTGAAGATGATCATCTTCTCACCGGCGTAGGTGGGATCGCGCATCACCTCACGCAGCCGCTCGAACTTCGCGTCCTCGTGCTCGGGATCCTCGTCAAGCTGCCGGGCCAGATCGCGCAGCCGCACCACCTCGCGGCGCTCCGCCTCCAACTGCGCCAGGTTCACGGCGACGGTCCCGCCCAGCGCCCGCTCCTCCTCCACCTCGTGGGCCTCGCGGCCGTCGACGCGCCACTCCTCGTCCGCCGTGGTCGTCTCGAAGACGTCCCGAAGCTCGTCCAGGCCGCGCTGGCGCTCGACCATCGCCGCCTCCGTGAGCTCGCCGTCCTGAATCGCCCGGATCCAGCCGGAGAGCTTCGCCACGCGGTGATCGAGCGAGCGGCGCAGGGCGTAGGTCGAGCTGGCCAGCCGCCGCTGGAAGACGCCCATGGCCAGCTTCGCAGCGGACCGGTTGAGCATACGGGCGCGGTTGTAGTAAGTGCGCAGGTAGGCCGTCGTCTCCTCGTAGAGCCGCGCCTCACTGACCTCACCCTGGGTCAGGGCGTAGCTCAGCGTGTTGGAAACCCGCTCGGGATAGATGGGCTCGCCCTTCAGGTCGACCATCTCCTCCTTGGTGCGCCGAATGAAGTGCTGCCGGCGGGCCTTGGGCGGGTAGGCCTTGAACGCCTCGTAGGTCGCCAGCGCCTCCGGCTCCAGCAGCCGCCAGAGGCAGTAGTAGGGAAAGTCCTTGCCCATATGCGGGGTCGCCGTCAGGAGCAGCAGGTGGGTCGCGGACCAATGGAGCTGCCAGCGCGGCCGATCGGTGGGCACCCCCGCCAGGGCCTCGGCCAAGCGGTAGCGCTGGGTCTTGCGCAGGCGGTAGTTCGGGCCCTGCGACGCGGAGAGCTTATGCGCCTCGTCGACAATCACCAGGTCGTAGGGCACGACCGCCGGCGCCTGCAGCCGCCCGAACATGCGGTCGCCGTCCAGTGTGTCCACGCTGACGATGACCAGGTCGCTCTCCGGCCCGACAAAGGGATTGCCGTCCCGGGCGTCCTGCCCGTCGATGGGGCGAAAGGGCAGGCTGAAGAGCGTGTGCATCTCACTGGCCCAGTTGCCTACCAGCCCGGCCGGCGGCACCACGAGCACCCGCTCGATCAACCGGCGGGAGAGCATCTCGCGGATGTAGAGCCCGGCCATAATCGTCTTCCCCGCGCCCGCATCGTCGGCCAACAGGAAGCGCAGGCGGGACTGGGGCAGCATCCGCTCGTAGACCGCGGTGTGCTGGTGGGGCAGCGGCGCGATCTTCGCCGTCTCGGTGGCGAAGGTGGGGTTGGTCTGATGCCCGTACGCCAGCCGGTGCCCCTGGAGCACGAGCCGCACCACCTCTGGATCGGCGGTGAAGGTCAGGGGCGCCTCCACCGAGGGCGCCACGTCGTATGGGGCCGCCGGCTCCTTTGCGGGCGTCGGCGCGGCGTAGTCCGGGGCGATGGCGTGGAGGCCCAGCAGGTCGGCCCGGTCGATTTGCTCACGGTACGCCTGGGACGGGGTCACCCGCCCGCGCTCCCACTGGCTCACCGACGCGGCCGTGGCCCCCAGCCGCGCCGCGAGCTCACCCTGCGAGAGGCGGTAACGCCGCCGGAGGCGCTGGATGCGTGCTGCGTAATCGGGCGTACGGTCGTCGGCGATCATCGGTTCCTTTATGGGGCTATTGTCTTGGATCCGGGTGCGAAAGTTCAATTTGCGTATGACCAAGTCTACCGCACACTTTCGAATTGTGCAAGTCGGTGCGGGCACGGAAGATTGTCAGGGGATTGGAAGGTGGCGTGACACACAGCACATACGAACGTGGAGACGACAGTCAGTGACTTTGTCCCGCTGTAATCAAACGTTGTAAGCACAAACGCGCGTAAGTCGTTCATTCACCACGCTGGAAGGGAGAACGCCCACGTCCGGTATCTGAGATCCCTTTTCGCGTCGACTACGAGAGCGCGGGCCGATCCTCGGAGCGCTTCAGGACTTGAGCCGGGACAAGGTCGTGGGGTGACGTACGTCCGCGTCGGTGCGGAATGCGCACGTTGGCGTCGAGCCGATAGTCAGACACGGGGCTCGCCCTCCGACCGCAAGGGGACCCGGCGCCACGACGAACGGCGTGACGGCAGCCGGCGGTTGACGTCCTCGGGCGTGATAAGCGCCGGATGGTCCTCATCTCGCCACGCCCCTTGGGTCTCCCTGAGGGCAGCGAGGACGTTGATCCGACGCAGATATGCCGCCGTCGCCGCAACGATCACCTCGCTGCGCTTGCCGGTGGGCACGACCGAGTCCAGTTCCTCGAGCAATTGCTTAGGAAACGTGACCTTGATGGTGCGTGTGTCTTCAGCTATCGTCGTC
>DAOTTS010000188.1:0-6155 GCA_034437735.1 Anaerolineae bacterium | reverse complement strand
ACAAAACCCCTGGGAGCGTGCGCTTGGGAGCGTGTGCTGACGAATGCTCAGAGGGGATATGTTATCCCCGGTTTTTGCGGTGAAGGCCGGGGTTTACAAAACCCCTGGGAGCGTGCGCTTGGGAGCGTGTGCTGACGAATGCTCAGAGGGGATATGTTATCCTCGGTTTTTGCGGTGAACGCCGGGGTTTGCAAAACCCCTGGGAGCATGCGCTTGGGAGCGTGCGCTGCCGAATGCTCAGAGGGGATATGTTATCCCCGGTTTTTACGGTGAACGCCGGGGTTTGCAAAACCCCTGGGAGCGTGGGCTTGGGAGCGTGTGCTGACGAACGCTCCCAGGGGATGCTCAGTTCTCGATGCTTTCCAGAAAGAAATCCGCCTGATAGCGAAAGACCGTCGGCTGGGTCCACATCAGCGGGTGGTCGCCCTCGGCGTGGAGATAGACGCGGCTGTCCGAGATCTGGGCGCTCATCGCCGCCAGCTCCGTGCGGACGGCGGGGAGCATCGTGTCCCGCGCGCTGGCGGTGAAGAGCACGGGCGCCTCGATCGCTGCCAGGCGCCCCTCGGCCCAGGTGCCGCCGCGTGCGACGAAGCGCCGGATCAGATTGGTGTCTGCGTCGACGACCTGCGCCCAGTCCTCTCCGTGCGCGTACTCCCAGAACGCGACCTGGCCCGGCGCGATGTTGTCGCGGAGCATCGCCTCGGTGAAGTGCTGGACGCAGCTGTCGGCGATCACCAGCAGGGGCCCCTGACCGCGCTCGCGGTAGAAGAGGGAGTGGTCGTTCCACGTGAACATCGGCATAGCGATCTCATTGATCAGGTTTGGTGGGGTGTTCGGTCAAAGCCTACCCCAGGTTAGGTCCAGGGGCTATTATAGGGGAGATGGGGAGTCTCACCAGGGGCGCGACGTCCGTCGCGTTGGGCCGTGCGCCGCACCGGGCGCCGACCTGCGCCGACGCGTATCAGCCCGGCAGATCGTGCATGGAGAACGGCTCGGGGTAGGAGGCGTACTTCTGCCGGAGCGCCTCCTTGGTCTCGGCCTCATCGGCCATCCGGCGCTGGAGGTTCTCGTCCAGGTCGTGGGCCCACGTGTACGTGTAGGGGCTTCGCAGCCGGTTCTCGCGGCGCCGCAGCTCGTAGAACTCCTCCAGCCGCCCGTGGAGAAAGCCGATGCCGTGCGTGAGCAGATCCTCCGAGGCCGTTCGGAAGACCGCCTCGAACGCGTCCATCGACGGCACGCCGTAGAGCCCGCAGTACTCCGCCTTGCCGGTCTGGCGCTTGGGCTCGTGGCAGTAGACCAGGGTCGAGAGGGGGATTCCGTTGAACCGGCGCTCGGGCAGGGTGAACTTTCCCTCGCCCAGGTGCACATCGATGTGGTTGGGGGCGTCGCGGTACCGCTGGTTGGCGGTGATGAGGATGTAGAGGGGCGGGCGATCCTCGCGCTGCTTCAGATAGGTCGTCGTGCGGACGTAGTCCCGCCAGCGCACGGTCAGGTCGTCCCCGCCCTCCGGCAGCCGCTCGAATCCCATCGCCTCCAGGGGCCCGTCGAGATACTTGGCCCGTAAGGCGTCATAATCCTGCAGGGGTTCACATTTGAAGTACGGCGCGCTCTTGAGTTCCCACATTAAGCCACCTCGCGATGTCACCTCATTGTGTTCCGGTTTCGTCGTCCGTTCCAATTCGGCCGTTCCAGCAAACCCATCATCTCAATGACCTGGGGGTCTAAGGAAAATGCCCCCAGTTTGGTATAGTTCGACTTCCGGAACTACCTTCCTCGCCAACAGGTGAAAAGAAGAGCTCGGCTTCTCCGCGATTCTTGGTGCGTTTGTTTATAGTTATATGGTATGACATTATGCTAAAAAATGCAAGTCCGGGTTGGGGGATTTAAGGAAGGGTAATAATTTTATACTTGCATTTAAATTTATACTGTGGTATAATAATCTCGAATTGAGACTAAATCCTAGCGAAGGAGCGACGATGTCGACAGCCAGCACGTCCCGCCGCGAGCGGAAAAAGCAGCGCAACCGGGCCCGCATCCTCGATGCGGCCCGTGCGTTGTTCCAGGAGCAGGGGTACGAGGCCACAACCGTGGACGAGATCGCCGTCGCCGCCGACTTCTCGCGCGGCACGGTCTTCAACTACTTCCCCACCAAGGACCATCTGCTCTACGAGATCGCCGCCGATGAGATGGAGACCCTGACCCACATGGTGGCGGAGGGGATGGATGGCGTGCCGAGCGCCGTCGAGAAGATCCGGCGGGTGATGCGCCTCTTCGTCGTCGACACCGTGCCCTTCCTGCAGATCACGCGCCGGGTGCTGCTGGAGACCCTGATGCACCCGGCCGAGGTCCCGTCGCCGGTGGTCTACCTGGAGCGCGTCCTCACCGGGCTGGTCGAGGAGGCCCAGGCTCTGGGCGAGGTGCGCGCCGACCTCGATCCAGCCAACGTGGCCCGGGCCGTCGTCGGCGTCTACCTCGCCTCCTTCTTCCGCTGGATCACCGCTGAACAGTCCCCGGCACCGGCGCACTTCGCCGGTGCCGGGGACTGTTCAGCGCAGTTCGCCAGTGCCGGGGACTGTAAACCGCCGGACGCGGAGGTCGCTGCGATGGTGGACATGCTCTTCGACGGCATCGCCGGCCCCAACTACGTCCCTTATTCCCAGGAGGATCCATCCCATGCTTAAGACGATCAACCGTATGCTGCGGTACCTGACCCCCTACCGGTGGCTCTTCGCCCTGGGGCAGGTCGCGATGCTGGTGGGCACCGCCGCCGGCCTGGCCTTCCCGTGGGCCGTGCGCAGCATCTTCCAGACGCTCTTCACCTCGGGCGGGCTCGACGCCATCCTGACCGCCGTCGTCATCCTGGCGGCGGTCTCCGTCATCCGCGAGCTCGCCACCTACGCCAAGACCCTCACCCTGGGCCACGTGGGCCAGAAGATCATCCGCGACCTGCGGGCCGGGGTCTACCGCAAGCTGCTGGAGCTCTCCCTCGACTACTACGACGATCGCGGCGCCGGCGAGATCGTCTCCAGCATGACCAACGACATGATCGTCGTCCAGCAGGGCCTCTCCTCCGGGCTGACCTATGTCCTGCAGCAGGTCGTCTCCCTGATCGGCGTCACGGTGCTGCTGCTCCGGATCGACGTGGTGTTGACCCTCGTCATCTTCGGCACCATGCCCTTCATCCTCATCATCTCGCGGCGGATGGGCCGGCGGGTCAAGGCCATCTCCGAGCGGATGCAGGAGCGGCTGGCGACCCTGATGTCCATCATCAGCGAGAGCGTCTCCGGCATCGACATCATCCGCGCCTTCGTGCTCGAGAGCCGGGCCCTGGGGATGTTCCGCGACCAGAACGACCGCGTCCTCGACCGGTCCCTGACCAACATCCAGGTCAGCGCGCGGGCGCGGCTGATCATCGGGCTGCTGAACGCCCTCTTCCTCCTGGTCGCCATCGGCCTGGGCGCCTACCGGGTCACCGGCGGGCACCTGCTGCCGGCCGACCTGATCGCCTTCATCCTCTACTCGGAGATGATCGCCGGCCCGGTCGCCACCCTGGCGAGCGTCTACATCGAGGTCAACAAGGCCGTGGTCGCCTTCGAGCGCATCCAACGCATCCTGGAGGGGCCGGTGGAGCAGCCGCGCGGCGCGGAGGCCCTGACCCCGGCGCGCGTGCGCGGGGAGGTGGCGTTCGAGCACGTCAGCTTCGGGTACGGCGAGGGGGATGCGGTGCTGGACGACGTCACCTTCACGGCGGCGCCCGGCGAGACCCTGGCCCTGGTCGGGCCCAGCGGGGCGGGTAAGTCGACCATGGTCAAACTGATCCCCCGCTTCTACGATCCGGACGCCGGCACGGTGCGCATCGACGGCATCGACGTGCGGACTATGGACCTGCAGGCGCTGCGGGGGCACATCGGCATCGTGCCGCAGGAGACGCACCTCTTCGGCCTGAGCATCTATGACAACCTCGCCTGCGGGCGCCCGGACGCGTCGGAGGCCGAGATTATGGAAGCGGCGACGCTCGCCAACGCCCACGACTTCATCCTGGCGCAGCCGGACGGCTACCGCACCGAGATCGGGGAGCACGGCGCCCGGCTCTCCGGCGGGCAGCGCCAGCGGATCGCCATCGCGCGGGCGTTCCTGAAGGATCCCCAGATCCTGATCCTGGACGAGGCGACCTCGTCGCTCGACTCCTACGCCGAGCAGGAGATCCAGCGGGCGCTGACGACCCTGATGCGGGGCCGGACCACGCTCATCATCGCGCACCGGCTGTCGACCATCGAGCACGCGGACCGGATCCTGGTGTTGAAGGACGGCCGCATCCTGGCGATCGGCCCGCACCGCGAGCTGATGGTGACGTGTCCGTTCTACCGCGACCTGTACGCGACCCAGTACCAGGGGATCGCGCTTGAGGCCGGTTGACCGCTGCGACAGTCCCCGGCACTGGCGTAACCCAGCCAGTGCCGGGGACTGTCGCAGCGGGGAGGGGGAGAACCCCTTGAGCGTACCGACGATGAAAGGCTTATGCTCACAGGATATGCCTCACAGGATATGTCTGACAGGACATGCCTCACAGGATATGCCTTGCAGGACAGCAACGTGCTTATCATCCGCAAGGCGTGGCCGTCAGAGCGAGGCTAGCATGAGATCGAGCACCTCGGGAATCGAAACAGGCGAAGCGGGATGGACGCCCGTGTCATCGTGACGGTGATGCGGAAACCGCGCATTCAAATCTGAGCTCCCGCCAGGATGGACGCCCGCCGCGCCCAGAGGTCGCGCCCGCGCTTGGCCGCATACCAATCAAAGTATTCGGCATCGTCTCCCAACGCACCGGACTCAAATTGCTGCATAAACGCATCGGAATCCATGTCGAACGTTGCTTCGAAGGCTTGACATCGACGTTGGAAATACGCGTACTTGGCCGCTGCCAGCTTGGCTTCCCGCTGCAAGGCCTGGTCCAGGACGTCACGGGCTTCCTCCCGGTCGATTTCGTCGGGAAGGGTCGTCTTCACTGAAAACTCGGTCATTGCTCCGTCTCCTCGTGCGTGAGGGTTCACCCCTCTGAACTCGCGCACCACGCCTTCGCTGCTTCGTGTGCCTAAGCTATCTACATCTCTATTATAGCCGAATGTGCGAATCCCGCTCGGGCGCAACCGCTGGTCCCCCTATGACTCCCCCCGGGCGGGAGGATGGGTGTGCCAGGCAGCCGCGCTTTGCGCCTCCCCCCTCGGGGGAGGTTGGGAGGGGGATCGTGGTGCGGCGCCGGTGGCCCGCGCTTATCCCCGCCCATTGACCCGCTCGCGAGGATCGCCAGATCCGAGCAGCCGGCGGAGGCTCAGAGCCGGGACGGCGCTCACGCGCAGCCTCGCTTATGTTTCGTCCTCTAGGCTTGCCAGATGCCCGCGCACGCTATGGATATGCGGATGATCGGGGGGCAGGAACCGCTCGAAAGTTGCGAGTGCTTCCTGTAAATACACTCGGGCTGCTTTGACCTTTCCCTCCTCTTGCGCCAGCACGCCCAACCACCAGAGCGACTGGGCCGTATTGGGATGCTCGCGTCCGAAAGTTTGCTCTCTGATGCGCAGGGCGCGCTCGTACGCGGCCCGCGCCCCAACCAGGTTCTCCTGATCCTTCAGCACCCTCCCCAGGTTGTTGACGTCTCGGGCGACGTTGGGGTGGTCGGGGCCGTAGACCGCCTCGTCGATGCGCAGGGCGCGCGCGAACGCCGCCCGTGCTCCCGTCAGGTCCCCCTGATCCTTCAGCACCAACCCCAGGTTGTTGACGCGGATGGCGACGTTGGGGTGGTCGGGGCCGTAGACCGCCTCGTCGATGCGCAGGGCGCGCGCGAACGCCGCCCGTGCTCCCGTCAGGTCCCCCTGATCCTGCAGCACACCCCCCAGGTTGTTGACGTCGGTGGCGACCTCCGGGTGGTCGGGGCCGTAGACCGCCTCGTCGATGCGCAGGGCGCGCGCGTACGCCGCCCTTGCCCCCGCCAGGTCGCCCTGATCCTGCAGCACCCTCCCCAGGTTGTTGACGTCGGTGGCGACGTCGGGGTGGTCGGGGCCGTAGACCGCCTCGTCGATGCGCAGGGCGCGCTCGAACGCTGCCCGTGCCCCCGCCAGGTCCCCCTGATCCTGCAGCACCCTCCCCAGGTTGTTGAC
>DAOTTS010000187.1:0-26164 GCA_034437735.1 Anaerolineae bacterium | reverse complement strand
CCGCGCCGCGTCCGCGTTGTTTCAATTCCCCGTTCGGAATTCTGTGTCTTTAAGCTTTGTGAGGAAGTGGAGAAAGAGGTCGCCTCGGGGATGTTTCAATTCCCCGTTCGGAATTCTGTGTCTTTAAGCCTCATCAGTTCGGCGGTCGCGGTCGCATCCTGGGTGTTTCAATTCCCCGTTCGGAATTCTGTGTCTTTAAGCCTGGACATCAAACGATCAAGACCTGCTTGTAAACACGTTTCAATTCCCCGTTCGGAATTCTGTGTCTTTAAGCAAGGGATCGGGCGGTTGATGGTCTTTATGCCGCCGCGAGTTTCAATTCCCCGTTCGGAATTCTGTGTCTTTAAGCATCCTTCATCGACGGCTTCCGTATCGGCGACTTCCCGTTTCAATTCCCCGTTCGGAATTCTGTGTCTTTAAGCTCGACACCGGCCTGCGCAACTCCGAGCTCTGCAACCTGTTTCAATTCCCCGTTCGGAATTCTGTGTCTTTAAGCTTACTATGCTCAATTGCGTCGGGAACTGGCAGTTGCTGGTTTCAATTCCCCGTTCGGAATTCTGTGTCTTTAAGCATGAGCAACGCGAAGAGCCCGTTAGCGATCTTGTCGGTTTCAATTCCCCGTTCGGAATTCTGTGTCTTTAAGCAAACGCGTCACGCTCCACCCGCGCCCAATGTCCGAATGTTTCAATTCCCCGTTCGGAATTCTGTGTCTTTAAGCTGACTTTCTGCGACAGGGACGGTTCCCCACATTTTGGCGCTCAGGGAAACAAAAAAGGGTAACACGCCCCACTTGATACCTCCACAGGCCGTTAAACCGGGGGAATGCAGGGATAAATCCCCACCCCCGACCACGTCGCGAGCATCTCCGTGTTTGCGGTGGATACACCCACCGTCCGCCGGTAAGCCCCCATAGGTCGGGGAAAGCTCCTACTTTCCCCTATATCTAGGGGGAAGTCCCTGCGAGCAACCCCCAGGGTTTCCGCCGGTGCTTCGATGCTCGCACCTCAAACGATCAGCGGGCCTTCGTCCTTGGGTGGTTCGGAGCCCAGGGTGATGACCTTCGCCAGGTCCCCGGCACACAAGGGATAAAGGCGCACGCTGTCTTCATCTTCATCCATAAGTTTACGCAATTTTTCCTCAAGGGCAACCCGCTCTTTGTCGCTGAGGTGACCTTCGAAGAGGCTGTACTGCGACCACGAGCAGTACCCGCTGAGGGCGTTGTACACCTTGCGACGGCGTTTATCGGAGGTGATGTCGTACGCGATGACGTAAAACGTGGTGGCGGCTGCCATCAATGAAGGCTAGCGCACGATGAGCGGAGGGTAGTCGGGGATCTCGCCCAGCAACCAGCGGGAGAGCAGCCGGGCCTGCAGCACCAGCGCCCGGCGGTAGCTCACCTTGTACCCGAAGGTCGGGTGGCGGCGCTCGGTCTCCAGCCGGGCCTCCCACTGGGCGAGGAAATCGCGGCGCCCCGCGTCGGAGAGCCGGTACGCGCCCAAGGCCTCCTCGAAGTCGTCCGGCTTCAGCACTCGCTTGTTGATCACCGAGAGGACGACCGAGTCGGCCAAGACCGGGCGCATCTCCTCCATCAGATCGAGGGCCAGGGCCGGTTTACCGTACTGGGTGCTGTGCAGAAACCCCACGTATGGATCCAGGCCCACGGTCTGGACCGCAGCCAGGACCTGCTGGTGCAGCAGGGTATAAGCGAAGGAGAGCATGGCGTTGACGGGATCGGTGGGCGGGCGGCGGGTGCGGGTCTCAAAGGTCCAGCCCTCCCGCAGCAGGTGCCCAAAGACGCGAAAATAGGCGGCGCTTCCGGTGCCCTCGAATCCCAGGAGGGTACCCCAGGTGCTGTCGGCCTGGGGCTGCGAGGGATCCGGCGGCGGCTCCGCCGCCGGTTCGACGGCCTCGGCCTGCGCCTCACAGCGCGCCAGGACGGCGACGGCGTCATCCAGGGCGGCGTCCTCCCGCTTGCGCCCGTACCGCTGGAGGAGCACGCGCATGTTGTGCAGCTTGCCCACCACACAGGCCCGGGCCAGGGTCATCCGGCGGACCGGCTCGTGGTGCGCGCGGTGCTGCTCCAACCGCAGTTGCCCGTTGCGGCTCAACGGGGGGCCGAGTTGGCCCAGGAACCGCCCTACCCCGGAGAGGTAGGTGATCCCGACGTCCCGGTCGAGCATAGTGTGGAGCACCGGCGTGGTGAGGGTGACGTTGCCCAGGACGACCACGTGGGTCACCTTGTGCAAGGGCAGGGTCACCTTCCGCTCCGGCTTGCCCTCGTCGGCGGGGATGTAGACTTTGAGCGCATCGCCGACCTTGCGGAGCGTGCTGCCCGGGCGGGTGAGATAGAGGGTGCTCATCGGGACCTCCCTGTACGATTCATCAATTGGCGCAGTTCGCGGGGCATACAGACCGGTTCCAGGCTGCACTCGCGGCATTTGGCGTAGGGCTGATCGGGGCGCGGGGGGCCTCCGGCCTCCAGCCAGGCGTGGATCTCGGCCACGACCGTCTCGGTGCGGGCGCGGAGCGCCTCGTCGAGGGGCACCCGGACCCGGCGCCGCGAGCGCCAGTAGAAGATCTCGCCTTCGGAGATCGCCTGGCCCGTCCGCTCCTCCAGGCAGAGGGCCTGGGCGCAGAGCTGCACGCGGTCGTTGTGCCAGCGGCCCTTCTTGCCGCGTTTGTACTCCACGGGCACCAGGGCCCCGGCGCGATCCTCGACCAGGTCGGCAAAGCCGACGACCCGGAGGCGGTCGGACCAGAGGTAGAGCCGCCGGTAGGTCACCTCGCCGTCCTCCTCCGAGTGTCCGGCCTGGTGGACGCGGCTGTGCTGGAGCGTCCCCTCCAGCACAGCGGCGTTGACGAGCATCTCGCCCTCGACGTACATCAGCCAGAACCGCCGGGAGCAATAGACGTACTGGTTGAGCATGGAGAGCGGCAGGTAGTCATCACGATCGGTCATCGGGATCTCCGGCGTTCCCGGCGGCACTGGCCCAACCCCATGGTGGTCTTGTAGCCCACGCCCAGGTAAAAGGCCGCATCCGCCAGGGCGTTGAGCTGCACGCGGGCGATCTCGTTATCCGCCATCAGGCCGTAGGTGACCCGTCCGGTGAAGCCAACCTGCATCGAGCGCCGGAAGCGGAGCATGTGGGTACGGAGGGTATCGATCCGCTTGATGACGGTGTGGTCGTTGAGGTAGGCGCGGAGGGCCTCGCGCTCCATCCGGAGGTCGGGCGGCGCGTAGGCGTTCCAGGTGCGGGCGAGGCTGTCGAAGACCAGGTCGGGCTGGGGGAGGACGACGATCTTCTTCCCCCAGGGCTGTTGGCCGAAGCTGAAGGCGGTGGGCGCGACGAACGCCAAGGTGATCTCCGGCTCGGGCCGGGCCTCGGCGACGACCTCCTGCCAGGTGGTGTACCCGGACCAGGGGTGGCCCTCCGGCGTGGCGATCACGGCGTGCACGGCGAGGGTCGCGTGGCCCAGCCGCATGGTGGGGCCGCCGGACCCGGCGAGGAAGTGGCCCATGAACATGCGCTGGATGCGGGGATGCAGGACGGTGAGCCGGAGCCAGAGGTCGTCCTGGGGGGAGAGGCGGAGCTGCCCGCGCCCGACGCGCCGGGCGCCCCGCAGGTTGGAGAGGGTGAAAGGGCGGGCGCCGGATGCGGTGTCGTGGAGGGCTGCGGAGAGATCGGGGTCGACCTCGCGGAGGGTATGGAGAAAGGCGGCGTGGGCCTGGTGGCCCTGGGTGGCGCGCACGGTGACGGCTTCTTTGGGAACCATCTTGATGACGGTGGCGTGGAGGGTGGGGTCGTCAGTGATTGCACTCATTGTTTAACATCTCCTGTAACTGGAAGAGGCCTTGTCAGACTTCTATCGCAATGCGATAACAAGATGGAAGCTTCACAAGATAATCGCATCGGTGTTTAAGCGGTCCTGCATCAGAAAGTAACCCTGGAGTTCAGCATGGGCGTGAAAGGCCTGGGTTCCAAGCAGTATCCAATACTCAGGGTTCACACGCCCATTCGGAAAGGTAACGCTCAATCTGCGAGCATAGACGGACGTGCCGCGCAGCCTACCCAAAACGACACCCACATCCTCAGGATGAATTCCCATCAGCGGAATAGGGAGTGCTTCCAGACTGTGAACGATCTCTGGGTTGAGCTGAACAGTATCGCCACCCCGCTCACGAGCCGTCAACCTCAGGCCCTCCAAGGCTATGGGCTGGCGACAGACCTGGTGGTCGAACATATCCTCGGGCCACGGACTGGCGAAGCTGTATTGGAGGCTTAACGGAGGGTCACGCCATCCCTCAATCACGCCATAGAGCGCCCCGTCTGCCGGTGCCTTGCCAAACGCCTGCTCAAACGTCCGACGATCTTGAAGCCACCGGACCTGAAAATAGCTCACCACGTGGGAAAGTGCATAAGCATTGACCCTCTGACTGGAAAGCAAGTGGCGCCTGTCATACACGACGGCAACCGGTCCCTCGAATGATTCACGGAATGAGAAAAGGGCCTTCATCAACGCGACCTGGCTCCTCACGAAACTTCGCAAGCGATCGCGATCCTCCGCATACTCCAGAAGAGAAGGGAGATGGGGTACCAAATCAGCCGGTTTGTACTGATCCCCATGGCGCCATTCGATCCAGTCCGCGACGTGATGCGCGGTCTCAAGGTTCATCGCCATTGACGATTTCTGTTCGCGAAGCCACTGCTGACGGTGCCAGTATTTGGAGAAAAACCCTCGCAAGCCCCCCTGAGACCGGTAATGACCGGGAGCAAATACCCCACAGACACGAGCGTAGAGTTCATCCAGCCGGTGCTGCAACTCTTCAGGCATCATCCGATGCATCTGGTAGATCGGATAGAAGGCTTCCGTAATGCCGTAGCTCTTAATATAGGCATAGAGCGATTGCTTCGGCGGTAGTTCATCACAATCACCGATCAAAGCTGCGAATTCATCCCGCTCAAACATCTCGCCGTCGAACTTCTCCAACGCTTGGAGTGCCGGTTCCCGTAGGACGACCACCGCCTGACTTGCACCGTCCACCTCTGTCTTGCCCAAGACGCGTCCGGCGCGCCCGATACGTTGTAGCATTTCGTCGCCGTATCGCGCATCGCAGATGACAAAGTCGAGATTCTGTCGCGGTTTATTCTGTTTGTCGAAGTTGTATCCGATGTCGACCGTAGGCGTCGCCAGGATCAAGGGTACGAGCGTCGCTCGATCACGCTGGGATTCCGGCTCAGGCCCCGTGATCCGTCCCAAACGGTCCTCTCCGATCTGCCTCCGAAGGCCTGTAAAACAGCGGTTGACACGCCAAAGTGCGCTGCTGATGACCGCTCCGTCCCATCCTTTATCCAGCCAGTCTCCGATAATCCCGGCACGTTGGCTCACCCACGCCTCGATCTCATCGGCAACCAACTCGACCCGCAGAGAAGTAAGCGTCGGAACCGTTGACAGGCTCTCACTCTCTGCAGGCTCATTCGTGGGTGTGAGTAACGCCCAGCGGGAACCAAAGATCCGCTGAAGATAGGATTCGACTGCCACGTTGGGAGTCGCAGACAGAAGACAGATGCGGCGCCCTACGTCGAAGTATCCAAACTCCTGAGAAACCACAAAGAAGAAGAGAAAATTCGCCAGTTGTTTACTGTCGTAGTAGTGGAACTCATCGATCACGATGTAATCAAAGGCTGTGAGAAATCGCTGGAAGATGTTGCGCTGATCGTGAAGACCATAGCGAAAGTAGAGCGCATAGTAGAAGATGTCCGGATTGACAACCAGGATCAACGGTCGTTTCTGATGATCTTGAGGCGAACGTCCCAAAGCCTCACTGTACGTCAGCGGATTCTGGATCAGCCGTTGCAGGGTCTCACCAGGACGTTGATCCTCCATGATCTCCCGCAGCTTTTTCGCATTGATCTCCACGACCAGGAAATCCAGATCGTGTTCGGAGACAAATCCCTGGATGCTCTCTGCGTGTTGATGAAGCAGGGCGTTGGTTGGCGCAATAAAGAGCACTTGTTTCCGAGCTTCAGCGAGATCAAAAAGGTAGAGCAAGCTAGCAATGGTTTTGCCGGTGCCGGTATTGTAGGCATTCACCACCAGATCGTGATCCTGCAGCGCCTGGTACGTTCGCCATTGATGATAGAGGGGAGGATAGACCAGATTCCAAGGGTTCTCCGGCGCTATCTTCTCCGCCTCCGCTGTAAGGTGGATCGTGGTCACAGGTCAGCTCTCCTTCAGTCCAAAGCGCATATCGGCGGGCAGCATCGTTCCGTCATCGAGACGGTAGAAGCGACCATGCAACACCGCGTTGCGCACGAGGGGTGTCGGCGGCACTGTGACCAGATCATAAGCCTTGAGGTGTGTTTCACCTGCGAGATCGGCGGGGTTGAGCAAGAACGGGATGTGGATCTCTTCTGCCTGGACCCGTTCATAGTCCATAACCTCCGCATCGATCCGGGCCTTACTCATAAACTTACCCAACCGGATGTATCGGGCGATGGTGACGGGATTCTGTGTCACGACGTAGAACGTCGCCACATTTCCCACCGCGAGATAGCGGATACGTCCGAACTGGGGGCGGTTGGCCGAACCGACCTTCTTGCGACGCCCCTCTGCCCAACGGACGTACCACACCTTCCCATTTTGCTCCATTCGGGCACCATCGGGCCGAGTTACCAACACCCCGGCCCCCATCGCCGACCAATACGTCTCCGGCTGCGAGTTAAACTGCTCGACGAAGAACTTCGGCTCGTTATCCAGGGTGGCTGGGGTCACATAGAGCTCCCGCGCGTTGAGTTCCCCCAGGTGCTGATGGTAGTAGATCGTACCATCGTTGGCATAGGGGGACTGACAGAAGCCCAGGGCATAGGCCAGCGCGTAGTTACCAATGAGTGGTTCCGTATAGTAGACGTTGCTGATCTCCCGACTGCTGAAGAAGGTCTTCTCCAACAGCGTCAACGTACAGCGAACAATCTCCATAGCGCCTCCTATTCGTAGGTCATGCTTTCAAGCATCGCGGCGATCGCCTCGTCATCGCCGTAAAGCGCTATCAGTTCCTCTTGAAGGGCCGAAATCTCATCATCTGCAAGCCACTTCACCCGGCCCATCACCCGATCGCTGAGTGAGCGGCTGGACTGTTTCACGGCTTCGATGACCTGTTGGGTCTCCAACGGAAACTCAAGCTCCTCGTTGTCACCCTTCAGAGCATCATACACAGCTTGGGTAAGCTCAAGATTACTGAAAAGCTCACAGTTGCTGAAGGCAACCCCACAGAGCACATTCTTGACCTTACCGATGCGCGATGAGATCGCTCCGTATCGCTTGGTCCGTAAGATATTCCCCAAGATATACCGCAATTCATCCGCCGTGATATCCTTCAACGTCTCAATCTCCACGAAGAAGCTCTCCGGCTTGACGTACTCATCCGCACCCAGGCCGGTCATGCGCTGCTCCCGCTCGCGATCCCACGGGGTCGTATCCTCGAACGGCGCATTAAACGTGCGGGTATCGGTGATCTGCGATGCAGGATGCAGGCTGAATGCGTCATCAGTGATCACTCGGGATTTTTGTGCCCCACCGCCACCCGCAGCGTAGCCATAGACCATACAGTCCACACACTTTCCGCATGGATTGTTGGTGTTAAGCGCACAGACGCGCTCTCCACTCTCTCCCATGAAGAGGCGATCATAGGCACGCAGGATCTCCCGACCCGTCCGACGCTCAGCCGCCACTTGTTTGCGCTTGCTGATTACGACCCGGCGAATCAGACCGCGGTCGTCCAAGCCGGCGTGGACAAACTCTTTATTCTGAGCTTCCCCGCTGCCTTCAGTCCGGAAAATAGCCTCTGATTCGATTCTCCGGACCAGCACAAGGCTGGCATACTTCCCTCGGGGCATATTGGAATAGGCTTCCATCAGATATTGGGTATAGGCATCTAAAACGCTCATCACAAAATTCTCCTTTCGATACATATCGTAGATTCTTCCGCTCTCAGCCAACCGACCTTGGTTCTAAGAAGCCAAGGCTACGTCCCTAGTCCCCAGCGCTCTCCTGGTCGGATTTGCGCGGGATCTGCTCCCGAATGTAGAACATATAGGCAGAGCGAATGAGTTTCTCATCCGCCAGCAGCTTATGGAGCTTACCGCCGTAAACATTAGCAAAAACCTCGGTGTAGAACGTATCCACAAAATTCCGAGTAGCATCCCACTTCCTTTGCCCTGGTCGGTACTGTTGCTCCGTAATCCGCTCAAGGTGCTCGAAGATATCCTCGATGGTCGCCGCGCGGAGGGCATTGAGATCCGCAGATTCACTCTGGTGCCCGAGTTTTGCAAAGACCTCATCCAACGGGGCCATCAACGAGTTCTTCTTGAGCGACCGTCCTCGGAGCCCTCCCTTCCACGCGATTTCAGCCAGATGCTCCAAGACCAATCCCAATTTCTTCATCGTCTGCTCTCCTTTACTCTCTATCAGTGTGATAAGATGCGGAAAAACCCGTTGCGAAAGACGGATCAACGGCCATTCCGAATCGCTCACGTACGCTTCCATAAGCTTCTCCGTCTCATAGAAAAGGTATAGTGGCGTCTCTCCCATCGCTCGCACTAAAGTCACCAACGGGTTTCGTCTGCTGCTTGCTACGCGTACCATCGATTGGATCGCAAAGAGACTTCGGGCCTGCACCTGGAGCACTGCAAGGGTACCAGGCACATCGGAACCGTCCTCATACGCGGCATAGTCGTTATGCAGCAGCAATCCTCGTACGGCAAGAGGCGGATTGGCCACATAAAGGTCACCGAAGTCCTCTTTACTCAGCGGTGCCACCGGCGAATCGGTCATCAAGACCTTGAAGCCAAAATGCTGTTGAATCAACAATGCGGTCCAAAGCGCGAAAAGGAAACGTTCGGTATCATTATCACCGGCCGGATTGATCGGAAAGATAATCCGGTTACCGACCGTCGCGGAATAACGCGGCAGGTAGAGCCCAAAGGGCTGCGGACGATCCGAGCGGGTGCGGGCCGTGAACGTCAGGTTGAGGGGCCGTTGGTGTGTAAGGTCAGACATCGCCTGATTCATACGCGGGAAGAGTGCCCGCTCAACCAGGTTTTCCTCGGTTAAGCGTTGAATCCCTACCCTCAAGCCCTCGATAAAAGGAGCCGTGAGAAACGCGTAGGGGAAAAGGTGGAGATAGATCATCTTCTCCCCCCGAACGGGTGGATAGTTGAGTTTTTCTAGCAGAAATTGTAGACGACACAGCGCGCATATCTGCTTTTTGGGATCTCCGGGACCGCCGCGCAGCCGGTTCGAGAAAGCCTGCACCGTGATATCGTCCCGGACATCGCCAGCCATCCAATCAGACGTGGGGAATGTCGAGCTGCACATCACACACTGGTGGTGTTGTTGCTCGATGTAATGCTCCAGGTGCGCAGCAAAGTCGTGCTCTTCCTCAGGATCGAAACTGAAGACAACGTGATCCTCAATGTAATCGGTGAAGATAGAGACTTTAGGATCTTCTTGTTCACCCTCAGCAAGCAGACGCTTACCATCCGCTTCCAACCGTCTATAGAGCTCTTCTGTCGAAAGCGAGAGGTCTTTAGCCAACACATAAGCACGATCCCAAAGCTGATGGAAAAACTCGTAAATCTCCCAACGCTCTTTGGGCAGATCCAGGAGTTGATAGACGTAGGGCCAGGGCTCGTCTATATCCGAAGAACAATGATCCCGCACGAAATGATAGTAGGCGCGGGCCAGTTCACCCCGACGGAGAGACTCATCGTCTACAACCGTGACGGGCTCTTCGGACTTCAACATCTGCTGGACGGCTTCAGCGGCCTCGGGATGCTCTTCCGCGTGTTTCTCATAATCACGCTCCAACCTGCCAAGGGTTTTTCCAGCAATTGAGTCCCCATCAAGGTTCCGCCGTTGGACGCGATTGAAGACAGCACGCCATATATCTTCGAAAGGCAGCCCCAGCGTCAGGCATTTGGGCATAATCTTGATGCCACTGGGCTTGGACTCGACAAACTCGGAGAGATTGGAGGCTGTCATTTCGTTCATTGCCTGCGCAGTCCTTAGACCCATCCGCTTCCAATCCGCCTCGTGCAGCGTGGGCTGTTGTCCTCGCGGATACAAGTAGGCAACGCCATCAGGATAAAACAGAAGCGGTATCATCGTGTAGGTGTCCCGCAGATGCGTGACGACGCTTTCATGGACGATATTGGACAACAATCCACGGTTCTCTGTCAACCGGTGCGAACAGAACGCGTACTGGACATCGCTGTACGTGTTGAGATGAAAGAGAAAATCCTGTTTATGCGTCGATTCATCCAGCGTATGGGAAAGATCCACCACGTCCGCGGCCCGAATCAGGTGCTTGAGGGCATCCACTCTTGGTTTTCCCAAGCCGTAGCGATCATCGGTTGCAAAAAGCCCAGCACCGTCCACGTGGTAATGGCCCGAGTGCGCAAGGTCCAAGGCCCGGATATCCTCCAGATAGTCGGCGTAGTCCGGGAAAAACGCATCCAGTTTCAGTCGTTGGATCTCAGCATCAACATTGCCCGACGTCATCACAGCCCGGTAGCTCTGTCCCTGACCGCCCAACACTTTATTGAGATCGTGGAGGGTAAACGCGGTGTAAAGGACCCTAGCCTCAAGGTCGGACAGTTCTAAGGCCGGGCGAAGTTGCTCCAAGATGAAAACGCCGTTAAGGACGTGCGTATAGAGGCTTTCGCCAGCCTTATTGCCGTATTGGATGATTGCTTTGTATTCGAGAAGGCCCTGATTCGCGACCGTATCGATATAGTCTGTGAATACGGAGGTTTCCCGTTTCCCGATCTGCAAAGCCAACAGATATGGATCTAATTTGCTCACATTGAAGCTCCTTTTCTCCTGGTCACTCTTATTCTACCTCCCCCATACCCCAGTATAGATTGGGGTTTAAGAGGGATTTTCGGGAAATTCGTACCAGTCGCTCATCATCCGGACCGTTCGACGCATCATATACAGCGCATCCGTTCCGCCCAACACCTCGCAGCTTGGGCCATAGTGCAGGAGCGTGCGGACGGCCCACCACGGGCTGTCCGTCTCTGCATAGACGGTGACGCTCCCATCCTCGCCGGTCTCGGTACGCTCGATCTCAATGCCCGGATGGCGGGTCACCTCCCCACGGCGGGCGATCTCCGCCCGGAGCCGGTAGATCAGAGGATAGGTGCGGGTGTGGCGCGGGGTCGGCGGCAGCTTGTCGGGCAGGACGGTGACGTTGCGAATACGGCCCAGCCGGTAGCGGAAATAGCGCTGCTGCCGGTGCTCGCCGTGGGCGGCACTCACCGTCTTGCGGCAGTAACCCCGCAGGTACTCGTGCCCGCGCACCGAGTCGAAGTACCGCTCCCAGGGCTCGACCGTATGGCGGCGGGGCAGGCCGTCGGCGTGGGAGGGCGAGTAGTAATCGAACGCGATCAGCCGCCGCGCGATCAGACCCTTGCGCAGCGCGCGATCCACCTCGGGATCGAGCGCATCGCGGTCCTGCCGCCCCCAGGCAATCGCCAGCGCCGTGCGCTGGGCGTCAAGGTCGGCACGCCGCGCGGGCGCGAGGTAGCCGGTCAGGAGCGTAAGAAAGTCCTGGACAAGTTCGCGGTTCGGCGCGGGCGGTTCGAACGTCTCCTGCAAAAAGGCAATGGCCTCCAGGGCCCGATCGGGCAGGTCGAGTAAGGGCTCACGGACGCCGGCAATCTCGTAGTGATCCGCGCCCCTATCATAAACCAGATCGATCCCCAACAGGTCGCGGAGCTTCCGTTTATCGGCCTCGAACCGGCGGTTGAGTGAGCGACCGGAGGCGCCGCCGTAGGGTTCCTCAATCGCCTCGCGGACCGCTAGGATGAGGGCATCCTTGGAGGCCGGCCCGCGCTGGAGGCAGCGGAGCATCGCCAAGCAGCGTTTAAAGACGGTGGTCGGTGTCTCTCGTGGCATAGAAATGATCGGTCCTTTCTGGCATGTGCAGCCCAGACATGGGCGGTCCAGATTCGGCATTCACACAGGTCACCGTTGTGAGTATGACGTGCGTTCCTATTCTCTCTGTAACGGCAGGTTTGTCAAATGACGCATTGGGTGATGTAGAAGCGAGTTGCGGGTTAGAAGTTGAAAGTTGTGAAGAGGCCTTTTGACGTTTGACCTCTGACTTTCAACTTTTGACTTTCAACTAGCAACTCACAACTCTCTTTCCCCGCTTGACAGCAGGGCCGGGTTGGGTGTACTATGAGGGTGAGGCACCATCCATCACCGCAACACACAAGTAAGGAGGCACGCACGATGGCACCACCTCCATCCCGCATGGAACGGGCGCGCCCTGACGCGCGCCGACTTTCCTCCTCTATCCTTGCACCGCGCACGCATCCACACGGGTGGACGCATATTTTTGTGTTATGAGTTATGAGTTACAGGTTACTGGTTGAAAGTTGAAAGCTGGATGCCAAGAACCGGGGGATTCCCAGGAAAAAGCACCCAATGGCTGGAAGGGCCTTAGGCTCACGTAGCGGTCCGTGTGAAAGGAGGGCGACTCATGAGAGTGCGACGGTATATGTCGGCGGTGGTGGCGGGGATCGTGATCGCGGTTCAGGTGCTGATGCTGGTGGGGCGGGCGGTGCCCACGCAGGCAGCCGCACCGGTGGCAACGAAGGCGGAGGCGGTGGCTGGGCCGCCGACGTGGGACGTCACGGCGGCGGTGCCGGAGGGCCCGGCGGTGCCCCGTCCCTGGGCACAAAGGCTCGCATCGACGGTTCGGCCCACTGCCGTCGAGGACGTCCTGGCGTTCGGCGTGGGCAACAACAACTACGGGCAGCCGCAGCGGGATACGGATAACCCGCAGAACCATCCGGGCCATCACTTCGCCGGGTCGGTCAACCTGCTGAACGGGAACTTCTTCCTGACCGTGGGGGATGTCTTCATCCCCGGACGGGGGCTGTCGCTCCAGTCGGCCCGCAGTTACAACAGCCTGGCGGCGGCCGATGGGGAGATCGGGGCGTTCGGGTACGGCTGGACGCACAGCTATGAGACCCACGTGATCACCGAGCCGACCGGGATTAGGCTGCAGGTGGTCGAGGCCGACGGGGCGCAGCACACGTACGTGCAGGAGGGCCACTGCCCCGACGGGATCGGGATCTGTTACGCGCCGCCGGAGGGGTTCTACCGGCAGCTGCGCGCGCAGCCGGACGGCACGTTCCTGCTCACCCACAAGAACGGGACGATGCAGGTCTTCGACGAGAACGGGCGCCTGACGGCGATCCGGGACCGGCACGAGAACGCGATCCGGCTGCACTACAACGGCAGCTCGGGCGCGTGTATGATCCCCGGGCCGGTGGGCACGCTCTGCCGGGTCGACGGGCCGTCGGGCCAACGGTCCCTGCTCTACGGATACCGCGAGGGGATGGGCGATCCCCTGGTCGGCATGATCCGGGAGCTGGTGAGCGGATCCGAGGGGCGGGTGATCTCCTACGCGTACGACGACCAATCCAACCTGATCGGGGTCAGCTATCCGGAGATGGGCAGCGGGGCGAGCTACGCGTACGACGCCAACCACCAGATGATCCACTATCAGGATCCCCGGCAGCCCGCCGGGGCGCGGCAGGCGCAGGGGATCGATTACGAGGCGGGGCGCGTCGTCACGGTCACGCACGCCGCCGACAGCTTCTTCGACGTCTTCTACCAAATCGATTACAATCCGCCAGACGCGGAACCGGGCAACACGTTCATCAGCGAGCCGGCGCAGAGCCCGGTGGGCGCCGTCGAGGTCACCGACGGTGAGGGGCAGACCTCCCGGGTGGAGTACGACGGGCAGGGCAACGTCACGTACGAGGGCGACTGGTTCCCGGAGTACGGATGGTGGTGGGGCAAATGGTGGTGGTGGCATCCGACCGACTGGTGGCTGCTGGCCCGGAAGGTGGACGCGAATCTCCATACGACCGACTACGGATACGACGCGTGGGGCAACACGACGGTGATCACCAACGCGCTGGGGGCGACCCAACGGTTCCGCTACGAAGCGCCGGCCTACGAATCGGGCGGGCCGTCGGATCTGGCCTATGGGAACGTGCTCTCGGCGACGAACAGCCTGGGCGTCACGACGCTCTATGAGCACGATTATGCAGGCAACACCCTGACCGAAATTCAGGCGGCGGGCCTGCCGGAGCAGACCGAGACGGTTTACCAGAGCGATATGCACGGACAGCTGGTGGCGGAAGTCGACGTCACGATGGGCCGGGTGACCGAATACGGCTACGACGAACTCGGGAACACGACGGTGATCACCGACGCGATGGGGGCGGTGACCCAGAACCGGTACGACGAGGTCGGCCGGCCGATCGTCACGGTGGACCAGGCGGAGAACGAGACGATCTACGAATACGACGCGGCCGACCGGTTGACGTCGGTCACGGACCCGCTGGAGGGGACCACCGAGTACGTCTACGACCCGGACGGGCGCGACACCCTGATCGCGCTGAGGAACGCCAACGGCGTCACCACGACCTATGGATACGACGCGCTCGACCGGCTGATCACCCAGACCAACAGCCTGAGTGAGACGACGACCTACGAATACGACAACGCCAACCGGCTGGTGGCGCGCCGGGACGCGACGGGGCGGGTCACGCGGTACACGTACGGCGCCAAGAGCCGGATGCGGCGGGCCGCATCCTACGAGGCGGACGCCGAGACGCCGTACCAGGTGAACACGTACCGCTACGACGGTGCGGGCAACCTGGTGGCGATGGCCAACGCGCACGTCCGGCTGGCGTACGCCTATGACGCGCTGGATCAGCGCACCGAGGTCGCGATGTGGACGCCGGCGTGGGGGATGACGAAGACCCTTAGCTTGATCCGGGAGTCCCCGGCGGGCAACCTGACGCAAGTGGTGGGCCCGGAGGGCTACCAGCTGGGGTACGCGTACGACCACCTCAACCGCCTGCAGGTGGTGACGGACCCGGCAGGTGATACGACGCGCTACGAATACGATCCCGGCGGGCGGCCGGTGGGGGTCACCTACGGGGACGGCACGGTGAGCACGCCCGCCTACGACCCGCTAAACCGGCTGACCGACCTCACCCACACGCTGCCCGGCGGCGAGAGCCTCGACTACGGGTACACATACGACAGTCGGGGCCATATGATCGGGGAGATGGACCTGGGCGAAGTCTACACCAACACGTACGACGCGGCGGGGCGCGTGACGACCTCGGCGGGCGGGACCGAGGGTGAGGTCGCGTACGACTACGACGCGGTGGGCAACCGGCTGTCGGCGACGACGCCGGAGACCACGACGACCTTCACCTACGACGCGCACAACCGGCTGCAGCGGGCCGGGGACGCGAGTCTGGGGTACGACGTGATGGGCGCACGGACGGCGCTGCAGCGGGGCACGTCCGCTGCCGTGGGGACCGTCGGGATGAGCATGCAACCGTCCGCACCGACCGCGCCCGACCAACCGGCGGGCACGGTCGCGTACCGGTACGACAATGACATGCGGCTGATCGAGGTGCAGCAGAACGCGGAGGTGCACCGCTTCCTCTACGACCCGCTGGGCGCCCTGATCGGCTACGTGGACGGGGACGGCCGCACGCACTACTACCTGCGCGACGGTGAGGACGTCTATGTGGAACTGGACGCCGCCGGGGACGTGATCGCGAGCTACACGCTGGGCGCCCAGGGCGTGCTGAGCATGATGCGGGGCGGAACGCGGTACCGGCTGCTCTACGACGGGCAGGGCCGCGTGCGGCACGTGGTCGACGCGGCAACGGGGGCGATCGTGCACCGGTACGGGCGGCACCTGCTGATGCCCGGCGTGGGGTTGGTCGATTTCGGCAACCCGATCCGCGTGCGGGGCGCGTGGTGGTTCCCGGGGGTCGACCTGGCGCTCTTCGGCGAGGGGGTCTTCTGGGATCCGTGGTACGGCGTCTTCCTGGTGAAGGCGTGGCCGTGGCTCTACTGGCCGTTCGGCCCGTTCCACCCGTGGCGGCCGATCTTCCGCTTCTGGCCGTGGCCGTGGCCCTGGCCGCGCCCGTGGGGGTGGGCGTGGCCGCGCCCGTGGCCGTTCCTGTGGCCGTGGCCGGGCGCGTGGACCCGTCCGTGGCTGATCTGGCCGATCTGGCCGTGGGGGCTGCGGTTCCGATGGCCGTGGTGGTACTGGCGCGCGTGGTGGGGCTGGACGTGGTGGGGGCGCTGGTGGTGCTGGCATCCCTGGTGGTGGTGGACGAAGTGGTGGTGGTGGCCGTGGTGGCACCCGTGGTGGTGGTGGCCCTACTGGTGGTGGCCGTGGTGGTGGTGGACGCCGTGCTGGTGGTGGCCCTGGCACTGGTGGTGGTGGATCTGGTGGACGCCGGGCTGGTGGTTCTGGTGGCCGGGCCAGTTCTGGTGGTGCTGGTGGTGGTGGTGGCCCCGGCCCTGGTGGTGGTGGCCCTGGCATTGGGGCTGGTGGTGGGCGCCGAGCCTGGCGCTCCCGCCGGACTTCGGGGATGCGCCGGACCCGCCCTACCGGAGCACCGCGTGGCGCGGGGGCGCGGTGCACAGCATCTGGTGGTACGAGTGGCTGGGCCGCCGGCGCGACGGTGAGTGGGACAGCCGGCAGATCGACCGCGACCGGTACGACGACGGCGTCACCGCCGACCCGGTGCGGCAGACGCTGACGTTCACCCCGACGGTGGCATATCCCTCGTGGACGGCGCGCTACGGAAGCGCAGCGCCGCTGCACGTGCACGGCTGGGTCGACTGGAACCGCGACGGCGACTGGCTGGACGCCGAAGAGATGCTGGTGAACTGGTCCGGCTATCCCGGGCAAGCGGGCGTCTGGCCCGCCGGGCAGCCGAGCGTGGGCGTGACCGAGACGTTCGTCCTGCCGTCCGGGGTCTTCGGCGGCAGCGACCTGATCACGCTGTGGCTGCGGTTCCGGCTGGACTACGCGGCGGACTACGGATGGCCGACGGGCATCACGCGGTTCGGCGAGGTGGAGGACCACCCGCTGACGCTGGCGCGGGTCCACCCGCCGGCGTGGGACGGCCTGACGCTGGCGATCGACGCCACGCCGGTGCTGACGTACGCAACGGTGGTGACAGGGGTGCAGGTGAGCATCACGCCGACGGTGGTCATCACGCCGGTGTGGTCCGGGCTGACGCCGCTGGCGGTCGCGGACGGCGGCGGCGACCGGCTGACGATGGAACACGCGCCGTTCACCCCCGGAACGGCGTATACGCTGACGCTGAGCGCGGGGCGGGTCTATCCGCACGGCGGGACGGTGCTGCCCGCGACGGTGACGTTCACGGCGGCGCAGCGGAAGGTGTTCCTGCCGCTGATTCTGCGGGGGTATGCGGGGCCGTAGGGGCTCCGAGCTTTGCTTTTACCGTCCCCTCTCCCTGCGAAAGTGGGGAGAGGGGACGGCCGGTTGTGCCGCGAGCACTGACGTCCTCTATCCAGGCCCCTACGGGCCGAACGTCCACCTGCGCGGACGAAGAGATGCGTCGACGTCGGTCGACGCTCGGCACAAAGCAGTCCATTGACCAGCGGAAAAATGATAGTACCATAGGATTATCATGAATGCTAAACTTTCCCCTCACATCGTTTTGGATGGGCCGGGCCTGACCGAGGGCGGACAGCTGGACGTGACGATCACCGTGCATGCGACCATCGCGGTCAATGCCGACACAGCCCGGCGCAAGGTGACGGGTTGGCTCGTGAGCGAGGTCGGTAACCTACTGGTCGGTGGCGATCCCGCTCTGGTCATTGCCGATCGCGCTGTCTGGCGGGTACCGGTTCTCCTGACCTCACCAGCACGCGGCACCATCGATTCGATAGGCACGGTCGACGTGGATGCCGAGACCAGTGAAATACTCTTCGATAACGAACTCTCCCAGGAGCTGATCGAGCGTGGTCGCCAAACTGCCCGTACCTCATCGTCGGCAAGAGAGTGAAGCCGGTTGCTTGCCTGCATGCGTGGAAATGGTTTTAGCCTATTGGCGCGAAGAGCGATCCCAACGAGCGCTCTCGCGTCAGCTCGGCACCGATCCTGCTGTGGGCACGCCAGCTTCCCAAGTACTCCGTCTGCAATCCCCTTCCTTAGATGTTTCCTATATGCAGGCTTCCCTTACCGAGATCCGTGAGTTTCTGAGGGAACGCATTCCTGTCGTTGCTTTCGTGTCGACTGCCGAACTGCCTTACTGGCAACGCCCCTTCGCCCACGCCGTCGTCGTGGTTGGTTTAGATGAGACATGGGTATGGTTGAGTGATCCAGCCTGGGATCAGGCTCCAATCCAAGTGTCCATCGGCGATTTCGCCTTAGCAAACGATGCCATGGACAACTATATTGCAGTGATTCAGCCCGCCTCTTAGCCGACCTTCGACTTACGACCTCGGACCTCGGACTGGTTTTGCGCCACCCTGCGAACTTTCTCACCTTGACCTCGCGTTCCCGGCAGCGGCATAGACGGAAGGTGACAACCTCAGCATCAGGTATAGAATAGGGGCATACGTAGCTTCGCAACCATTGACGCATCACCAAGGAGGTTCCGATGGAAGCATCCGCGCCCCAACGCGCGATTGTGCTGCATCCGGACGACAACGTGGCAACGGCGCTCACCGATCTCCCGGCGGGTGAGGCCGTCACCGTCACCCTGGAGGACGTCACCCACACGGTGATCCTGCGGGGTGATATCGCGTTCGGCCACAAGTTCGCCCTCATCCCCATCCCGGACGGGACGCCGGTGCTGAAGTACGGCCTGCCCATCGGGAACGCGCTGGCGGCCATCGAGCCCGGCGCCTGGGTCCACGTCCACAACTGCCGCAGCGAGCGGTTTGGGTTCCGCCGCGAGAAATACGGCCTGCGCGCGTAAGGAGGAGAGACCGATGCAGATCTTAGGGTACGCACGACCCGACGGACAGGTCGGGATCCGGAACAAAGTATCGATCGTCTTCACCACCGACTGCTCGCGCCACGTCGCGCAGAAGCTCAAGACGCTCTTCCCGGCGCACACGCAGATCTTCGGCTATCCGGGCGGCTGCTCGCTCATCGAGGGCGCGTTCAACAAACTCGTCGCCCTGGGCACCCACTCTGCCAGCGCGGCCGCGCTGGTGGTCGGGCTGGGCTGCGAGGGCACCGACGCCTACGACGTCGCCGAGGCCATCGCCCAATCGGGGCGCCCGGTCGAGGCGATCAAGATCAACGAATGCGGGGGCGACCTGCGCACCGTCGAGGAGGGCTCGCGCATCCTGGCGCGCATGATCCAGCAGGCGTCGCTCGCGGAGCGGGCGCCGATGTCGCCGGCGGACCTGATCGTCGGCGCGGAGTGCGGCGGATCGGACGCCACCTCCGGGCTGGCGTCGAACCCCGTGGTGGGCGCGGCGGCGGACCGGCTGATCGACGACGGCGGCACGTACATGCACAGCGAGCTGAGCGAGCTGCTGGGCTGTGGGGAGATCCTGGCCGAGCGCGCGGTCAATGCGGAGGTCGCGGAGGACGTGCGCGCGGCTATCGCGGAGGCGGAGCGGCGCTCGTTCGAGTCCGGGCGGTTCAGTTGGGGGTACGGCAACATCGAGGGCGGGCTGACGAGCATCGAGGAGAAGTCCTACGGCGCCCTGGCGAAGTCGGGCACCCACCCACTCCAGGGGATCCTACGGCACTACGGCCCGCCGCCGGGCAAGGGCTTCTACCTGCAGGTGTCGGAGCCGGGATCGGGGTTCTTCCACGGGGATCCGGAGGGGATCAACCAGTTTGCGGCCTGCGGCGCGCACCTGGCGATGTTCACGACCGGCTGCGGGTCGACGACCGGCGGGCTGATCCCGGTGATCAAGGTGATCGCGAACCCGAAGAGGATGCAGCTCATCCGGGACAACGCGGATTTCGATGCGACGCCCATCATCCGGGGCGAACGGAGCGTCGATGCGATGGGCGCGGCGCTCTACGAGGAGATTCTCGCCGTGGCGGCGGGCAAGCTGACGAAGTCGGAGGTCTACGGTCATTTTGAGGTGTAAGGGGATCAGCTTCCTATGACCGGCATTGACCACCGTACTCAACACATTGACCACGATTCAAAAGGAGCCTATATGCAGCAACAGACACCGCAAACTCTGAAGAAGGCCGCGTACGAGATTCGCATGCGGAGCCTCCGGATGGTCTACCGCGCCGGGCGGGGGCACACCGGCGGGGACTTTTCGGCCGCCGACATCCTGACCGTGCTCTACGTCGGGGGTATCCTGAACGTCGATCCCGCCCACCCCAACGATCCACAGCGCGACCGGTTCATCCTCAGTAAGGGGCACTCGTGCGGCGCGCTCTATACGGTGCTGGCCCGGCTGGGGTTCTTTCCAGAGGCGGAGCTCGACACGCTGATGCGCCCGCTCTCCAAGCTGAGCGGGCACCCCAACCGCAACTACCTGCCCGGGGTGGAAGCCAACACCGGCCCGCTGGGCCACGGGCTGCCCATCGGGGTCGGCGCGGCATTGGGCGCCCAACGGGACGGCGCGGACTGGCGCGTCTTCGTGCTGACCGGCGACGGCGAGATGCAGGAGGGCTCCAACTGGGAGGCGGGGATGGCCGCCGCGCACTACAAGCTCGACAACCTGACCCTGACCATCGACCGGAACACGCTCCAGCAGGGCGACCGCACCGAGCGGACGGTGGCGCTGGAGCCGCTGGCGGAGAAGTGGCGGGCGTTCGGATGGGCGGTCCGGGAGGTGGACGGGCACGATCACGGCGCGCTCCTGGAGGCCTACGGAGCGCTGCCCTTCGAGGCGGGCAGGCCGAGCTGCCTGATCGCGCACACGCGGAAGGGGAAGGGGCTGCCGACCATCGAGGATCACCCCCACTCCCACCACTACGTGCCGGCCGACGAGGAGGCGCTAGCGCGGGACCTACAGGCGCTGCGGGAGGTGATCGCATGACCCACCCAGCGACGTTCGACTGCCGCGTGGCCTTCGGCGAGGCGATGGTGGCGCTGGCGGCGGAGAACCCCGACGTGGTCGCCCTGACCAACGACGCCAAGAGCTCCAGCAAACTGACGGCCTTCGCGGAGGCCTACCCCGACCGGTTCGTCAACGTGGGCATCGCGGAGCAGAACCTGATCGGGATCGGCGCGGGGCTGGCAAACGCCGGCAAGATCGCCTTTGTGAGCGGCGCGGCGTGCTTCCTGACGGCCCGGGCGATGGAGCAGATCAAGGTCGACCTGGCCTACTCCGAGGCCGACGTCAAGGTCTGCGGGGTGAGCAGCGGGGTGGCGTACGGCGCGCTGGGCGCGACCCACCACTCCATCGAGGACGTGCCGTGGATGCGGGCGATCCCCGGGATGACGGTCGTCGTGCCTGCCGGCCCGGTGGAGACTGCGAAGGCGGTCCGCGCCGTGGCGGCGTACGCGGGCCCGGTCTTCCTGCGCATCAGCCGGATGGGCGTGCCCCGGCTCTACAACGAGGACTACGACTTCCGGATCGGCCGGGCGTCCGTGCTCCGGGCGGGGGATGACGTGACGATCGTCGCCAACGGCACGATGGTCTGCCGGGCGCTGGAAGCCGCCGACCGGCTGGCCGAGGACGGGATCCAGGTGAGGGTGCTGAATATGGCCACGGTCAGCCCCCTGGATACGGATGCGGTGCTGGCGGCTGCCGAGGAGACCGGCGGGATTGTGACCGTGGAGGAGGCCAACGTCCACGGCGGGTTGGGCAGTGCGGTGGCCGAGCTGGTGGTGCAGCACCGGCCGGTGCCTATGCGGATTCTGGGGGTGCCGGGTATTTTCGCGCCGACGGGGCCGGTGGATTTTCTGTTCGAACATTTCGGGTTGACGCCCCGGCATATCGCGGAGGCGGCGGAGGCGCTGCTTCCGTGAGGAACCAACGTCTCCGCGTCTTCTCACAGGGTTCGAGGATTGGGCGCCGGAGTCGCGGATTTCAAATCCGCTCAGAGCGAGGGGAAAGCAAGGGTAGAGCGAGGGTAATGAGGGGGAGGTAACGCCGTGAGGGCGATCTTGAGCATCGATCAGGGCACGACGAACACCAAGGCCGTGCTGGTCTCGCAGGCGGGTGAGATCGTGGCGCGGGCCGCGCGCCCGCTGGAGGTCCACTACCCCCGCCCGGCGTGGGTGGAGCAGGACGCGGCGGCGCTCTGGGCCAGCGTCCGGGAGGCGGTGGACGCCTGCCTCGCGCAGCGACCCGGCGTGGACCTGGCAGCGGTCGCCGTCTCGAACCAGCTGGAGTCGGTCGTCGCCTGGGAGCGGGCGACCGGGGCGCCGGTCGGCCCGTGCGTGACCTGGCAGTGCCGGCGGTCCGCGCCCCTCTGCGAGCGGTTGGCGGAGGCCGGGCGGGCCGAGACGATCCACGCACGGACGGGCCTGCAGCTCGATCCGGGCTTCTCGGCGGGGAAAGCCCGCTGGCTGCTGGAAGGGGCGGAGGACGGCGTCGCGCGCGCCCGGGACGGCGCGCTGTGCATCGGGACCGTCGACAGTTGGGTGCTGTGGAACCTGACCGGCGGCGCGGTGCATGCGACCGACACCACCAACGCCTCCCGGACCCAGCTTATGGCCCTGGATACCCTGGACTGGGATCCGGCGCTGACGGCGTGGTTCGGCGTGCCGGTCGAGGCCCTGCCGGACATTCATCCCTCCAGTCACCTTTTCGGAGCGACGGTCGCGACAGGCGCGCTGCCCGCCGGGGTGCCGGTGGCAGCGCTGATCGGCGACTCGCACGGCGCGCTCTACGGACACGCCGGCTTCCAACCCGGCGCGATCAAGGCCACCTACGGCACGGGCTCCTCGCTGATGATGCCGATGCCGGAACCGACCCTCTCGGCGCGGGGGATCTCCACGACCGTGGCGTGGTCGCGCGGGGACGCGACCACCTATGCGCTGGAAGGAAACATCTCGGTCACCGGGGCGGCGGTCACGTGGCTGGGCGGACTGCTGGGCATGGACGATCCCGGCCCGGAGGTGGAAGTCCTGGCGGCGGAGGTCGCGGATACTGACGGACTCTACCTGGTGCCCGCGTTTGTGGGACTCGGCGCGCCGCATTGGGCGCCCGACGCCCGGGGCGCGCTGACGGGGATCACGCGGGGCACGGGACCGGCGCACGTGGCCCGCGCGACCCTGGAGTCGATCGCCTACCAGATACGGGACGTCTTCGACGCCATGCAGGCAGAGGCCGGCACCGACCTGCAGGTGCTGATGGCGGACGGGGGCGCCAGCCGCAACGATCTGTTGATGCAGTTCCAGGCCGACATCCTCGACTGCCCGATCCTACGGAGCACATCCAGCGACGTCTCCGCGCGCGGGGCCGCGTACCTGGCGGGCATGGCGACGGGGGTCTGGGCCTCGGAGGCGGAGATCGCCGGTCTCCCCCGCCCGCAGGACCGTTTTGAACCGCAGATGCCGCCGGGAACCCGGCAAGCCCGCTACGATGGTTGGCAGGCGGCGGTAGCGCGGACGCTCTACAAGCCGTGAGAAAGTTACGAGTTACGAGTTGCAAGTTGAAAGTTATCAACGTTCCAACTTTTAACTTTCAACTTTTCAACTCGCAACTTAACCGACCTTTGACTTTCGACTTCTGACTGTTTTTGTGAAGAGGTTACGATAAACGAGCAAACCAGCGTTCCGATGTTGGGCGATGGACCGTGGACGCCGAACTTCACGGCGGTCCCGCTGGACGGCAACGTGGGGTTCGACACGCTGCCCAAGGCTGTGCTCTCCGAGGAGATCCTGGAGGCCGCCGCGCACGCCCCGCGCGGCACGGGGGCCGCGTGGGGGCTGCCCTTTACCGTCGACCTGCCGATCCTGATCCGCGAGTTTCCGGTCGCGGCCACGATCCCGGAGACCCAGGCGGAGTGGTTGGTCTTTATGCACACCTCGGACCGGCGCCCGCTGACGGCCAACGAGGACGGCTTCTTCTCACCGATGCCGGGGGAGGGCCATCTGGCGGAGTTGGCGGCGAACTACGTCATCCCCTACGACGACGGCACCGAGGTCACCGCGCCGGTCCACCGGCGGCACCAGATGGGCGCCTTCCAACGGACCTGGGGCGAGAACTGCTTCCAGGCCGTGGCCCATCAGAAGCCGCGCGCCGAACACGCCGCGTCCATCATCAGCGGCGACATCGACGCGCTGGAGATGACCTCGTGGGGCGATCTCTACAGCGGCATCAGCCCCTACAGCCTCTCCGACTGGTACCGCTACCTGAACTGCGGCTACCGGGTCGCAGCGGTCGGCGGGACCGACAAGATGAGCGCCGCGACCGCCGTGGGCACGGTGCGGACCTACGCGAAGATCCCCGACGGCGAGCCCTTCACCTACCAGAGATGGATGGAGGCGGTACGCCGTGCCGAGACCTTCGTCACCTACGGACCGCTGCTGGAATTCACGGTGGACGGGCACCCAATGGGCAGCCGGATCAGGATGGGCTACAACGGCGGTACCGTCGACGTGGAGTGGGAGGTCGCCAGCGTGACCGTGCCGGTATCGCGGGTCGAGCTGATCGTCAACGGCGAGATCCGCGAGAGCGTGGCCGTGGATCCGGACCACGCCGCCGGGCAGTGGTCGGTGAAGGTGGACGCCAGCGCGTGGCTGGCCCTGCTGGTCCGAGGGCACTACCCGGACAAGCCGGAGATCATCGCGGCGCACAGCTCCCCGGTGATGATCGACGTGGAGGGCTCGCAGATGCTGGCTGCGGCGGATGCGGTCACCATCCTGGAGCAGATCGAGGGAGCGCTGGCATACCTGGACACGGTCGGCACCCGGGCCGAGGATCGGGCCTACAAGCGGATGCGGATGGTGCTGGAATCGGCGCACCGGGGGCTGCACAACCGGATGCACCAGCAGGGATACTATCACGATCACACACCGGTGACGGATCATCCGGAACATCATACGTGAGGCTGGATAATAAAGTAACTCCGTAAAAGTTCCCTAACACCCGCCCCCGGGACGGGGGCTACGAGCGACGTTAAGATGCTTTTTCGCACCTACTTAGCCTCACCCCGCTGCAACTACGTCCCTGGCCTTGAGCCAGGGACGTTGGCTTATCCCCATCCTCGGTATGCTCGTTCCCCTTCCATAGTAAGGTCGCCCTCTCGATACTGGTTGACCTACCACCCCCACGCGGGGGGGCGCGTTTGACAAAGCTGCCTTTCGGGGTACAAGCGTAGGTATGCACGCTGAGGACGACAAGAGCTCAAGGGTTTGGATCGCGCGAATGACACCTGATGTTTCAGGGTGAAACCTTTGAGCTCTATGGTTTTGAGCGCTATGGTTTCGGATCTCTATCCCAGACAACGAGGAGGCACTATGACACAGACAAACGCGACGCTGCCCACGATTCCGTTTGGCGACACCGAGCTCTCGAGATTGATCCTGGGGGCGAACCCCATCAACGGCGGCTCGCACCTCTCCGTGTTCGTCAACAAGCAGATGAAACGGTACTTCACGCCCGAGCGCGTGCAGGCGCTGCTGGGGCACTGCGAGCACCAGGGGATCAATACCTGGCAGTCGGGCCCTGTGAACCTGGACGCGTACCGGACCTACGTGGGGGACGGCGGCTCGATGCACTACCTGGCCCTGGCCCACGACAAGCCGGACAACCCGACAATGCTGGAGACGCTGGTCGAGGGCGGCACCCTGGGCGTCGCGCACCACGGCGAGGTCACCGACATCTTCTGGAAGAACGGGGAGATCGACAGGGCCCGCGAGTACTGCAAGCGCATCCGCGATGCCGGCGTGATGGTGGGCGTCTCGACCCACATCCCGGACGTCGTCGACCACATCGTCTCGGAGGACTGGGACGTGGACTTCTTTATGTGCTGCGTCTACGAGCGGCACCGCACCCGCGAGGAGCTGCGCGATCTGCTGGGTCACGTGCCCATCCCGGTCAAGGAGGTCTACCTGGAGAGCGACCCACCCCGGATGTACAAGGTGATGCGCCAGACCGAGAAGCCGTGCCTGGCGTTCAAGATCCTGGCAGCGGGACGGCTCAGCGACCGCACCGAGTGGGTTGAGGCCGCGTTCGAGCAGGCCTTCGCCCAGATGAAGCCGAACGATGCGGTGATCGTCGGGATGTATCCCGAATACGAGGATCAGGTCGCCCTCAACGCCGAGTACGTGCGGCGGTTTGGCGGTTTGGATGAGTGGTTTGAATGAATCCGCACCAATCTCCCCCCACTGACTCCCCC
>DAOTTS010000186.1:0-8440 GCA_034437735.1 Anaerolineae bacterium | reverse complement strand
ATACTTAAGCATACGCAGGTCCTTTCGTGTAGGTGGATTTGGCGATCTCACTATACACCAGGATCTGCGTTTTTTATATCCGGTTTTCACCCGCTTCATCTCGTGTTTTGTAGCTCGTTTGCACTCCTTTACGCGGGGATTTAGTCCCTAATGCGAAACGTTCTCGGGCAAACGCGATTTATTTTTCAAGCCCGGTGCAGCGCACTTGAACCTTGAAAGGCTTCGTAAGCTTTTTCGTTCCTCAACGTTATTGATCATTGAGGGTTGTGCACGGGAGTGCGTCGCATCTGGACATCCTCCGTCCTTCGCGGTTGCCAAAGATGCATTTGGGATTTTACGCCCCCGGTCTATACTCTGACGTAGGGATTTGGGGAGCCGTGTCTCCCCGGTGACGTCTCCGCGCGACTCAGGTGCACAGTCGCGGGTTCCGTAGGTCAGACCGTCAAGATTTTGTTACCAGGAGGTGTGTTATGTTAGTGGGTATCTCGCCATTGCTCAGTCCTGAACTGCTCGCCGTGTTGTACCGTATGGGCCACGGGGATGAGATCGTCCTCGCGGACGCTCATTACCCCGGGGAGAGCTGTAACCCGCGCGTGATCCGGGCCGACGGCTTGCGCGTCGCCGAACTGCTGGACGCGATTCTCCCGCTCTTTGCGCTGGACGGCTACGTCGACCAGCCGGTGATTATGATGGCGCCGGTGCCCGGTGACGACCTGGATCCGGCGGTCGAGACGAGCTACCGGGCGGCCATCGATCGCCATTGGCCCGAGACGCCGCCCATTGCCAGGATCGAACGCTTTGCATTCTATGAGCGGTCCCGGGAGGCCTTCGCCGTCGTGATGACGGGGGAGACGGCAAAATACGGGAACATTATCCTGAAGAAGGGGGTCACGCCGGTGCCGTGATCGCCGCTGTGCATGCACGGGCGAATTGAGGATTGAAGGGGGTGGGTTGGGCGGGCCGGTTACCCGTCGAGGTCGAAGTCGTCGAGGTTGGACAAGAAAACGTCCTGCACGAGATCCTGATCCCGGTAGACGGGAAGGGTGAAGGTGAAGGTGACCCCGCCCTCCGGCTCGTTGGCGGCGTCGATCTCGCCGCCGTGTGCTTCCACCGCCAGCCTACAGAACGCCAGACCCAGCCCGTATCCCTGGGATTCGTAGCCCCCGGTGGAGAACTTCTGAAAGAGATGGTTCTCCACCTCGGGACCGAAGTGGGGGCCGTTGTTGTAGATAGAGATCCGCACTGCGTCCTCGTCGTCCTGATGCGCGGTAGTGACCCGGACGATTCCTCCGTCGGGAGCGAATTTCGTTGCGTTGCTGAGCAGGTTATCCAGGATACGCACGAGAATCGCCGGGTCGGCCCAGACCGTGGGCACGTCGTCCGGCACGACGGCCTCAAAGTCAAACGGCTGTTGGGTGAGCATCAGATCCTGGGCCGTCTTCTCGACGAGGGGACCGAGGACCACCGGTTCTCGCTCGAGATGGATCTGCTGCGCTTCCAGCTTTCCGATCTCCAGAATGGTGTTGACGAGGTTGAGGATGCGGTCGGCGTTGGTCTGGGCGATGTCCACGAGCTCGTCCGCCATATCCGCCATCATAGGGTCCGCGATAAACCGGAGCGCATTCTTGATGTTGGAGAGCGGGTTTCTCAGATCGTGCACCAACATATGGAGGAAGTCTTCCCGCATCCGCTCCAGCTCCCGCTGTTCGGTGATGTCCCGGATCAGGTAGAGCGAGCCCAGAATGTGCCCTTGATCGGAATGGACGGGCCAGCGCTGCAGGTTGAGAATCCGACCATGGAGCGTCTCAAAATCCGGCGGTGGCGGGGATCGATCGTCTTCTATCCCCTCTTGCAGGTCGATCGGATCGGCGATATCCTCGAGCCAATGGTGGAGATCCGGCGCTTCCGCCCGCAGGGCGCGATGGAAAGCGTCCAGCGGTTGGTCCACCCACGTGGCGGGGGACGTGGGGATATGCAACAGTTTGAGGGCTTGCCCATTGACGTACCGGATCTCCTGATGTTCCCCAACCAGGATCACGCCATCCCGCGAGGATTCCAGGATCGCGTGCATCTGGCTCTCGTTGGTCTGGCTCTCCTCGTAGAGCGTCGCTCGGGTGATGGCGGCCGTCCCCTGTTGGACGATCGCTCGCAGCAGGGTGGCGCTGTAGCCCTGAAGGGCATTCTCATCGTCTTTGAGCATCAGCGCGACGATCCCCCAGACCGTCCGGTTGGGAAGCACCAGGGGGATGTAGAGCATGGTCGGTTGTCGATCCTCGGATTGGAACGTCTGGAGGACGGGTAGTGCCTCCGTCCGGCTCTGGGATAGGAATAGCTGTTCTCTCTTCTGCTTGCACAAGGAGAGAAACAGATCCTCCCCGGCCCAGGTCTTCCCCTCCCGCCATTGGGCCTTCAGGGGGCTCGTCGGGTCGGGAACGTACACCCGTATGCGGGACCATGTGCCGCTTTCCTCCCGCTCCTGATAGAGCGCTGCACCCATCGCCTGGGGAATGTGATCGGTCAGGGTGCGGGTCAGGAGGAAGGCGACCCCCCCGGTGTTCATCTGGGAGAGGAACGCAGTACTGATCTCGTACAGCGTGTGCGCGGTGGACAGCTGATCGCGCACCTGGCTTGCCTGCCGGCCCCGTTGGGCCGCGAAGGCCAGTTGATCGACGATGGCGCGCAGCAGCTCGGTCATCCCGGTCCTCGGCGGATGGGAATGGGGCGTGCTCAGGACCATGACGCCGATCGCTGCCCCGCCCAGAATCAGGGGGGCGGCGATCAGGGACTGCGGATGATCGCTGCCATCGCCAGCACCCGCAGCGCGGACATCCGCAATCACCAGCCGTTTCTCACGCAAGGCCCGCTGTACGGCCTCGTGCTGGGTCGTAGGCGCGGGGAGGCTGTTCTGCGATCGATGCTGGACCTGGCGCACCATCGTCTGGGTCTGGGGGTCGCTCAAATAGATGGCCCCCTGATCCATCCCGGTCGCCTGGAGGGCCTGGTCGAGGCCCAGTTGCAGGATCTCGTCGGGATCGCCGGTCCGGTTGAGGGCGAACGTGAGCGTGTTGAGGCTCCGAAGGTGCTGCTCGCGCTTTCGAAGCTTGGCGTTAAGCGCGGCGCTCTCCTCCGTGCGCTGCCGGGCGCGCTCGTACAGTTTCGCGTTCTGAATGGCGACCGAAATATAGTGGGCAAACGCCTGGAGATTGCGCGTATGGTAGGGGGCGAAGAATCCGGGGCGCCGGCTGTACAGGTTGATGAACCCAATCACGTGATCCTCAATCACAATCGGCGTGCTGGCATACGACCGTATCCAATCCATGGCCTCAATTTGGATCCAATCGGGGTTGTGCGCTGTGTCCCCGACCACGATCGGGGTGTGGGTCTGGATCATCCGCTGGAAGAGCTCCAGATCCAGCGGGATGGCGAGGGAGCGGGCCACGTGAGCCGAGGCGAACTGGTCGTAGCCCTGGTGGCGGGCCACCCGCACGACGGGTCCATCCCGCAGCATCACGTCGCCGGCGTCGTGGGGAACGAGCTGCTCAAGCTGGGAGAGCGCGCGATCGAGGATCTGTTCCCTGTCCAGAGATTGGGCGAGTTCCGTCATCGTCTGGGTCATCGCCTCCGCAAGCGAGGGGGAGGCCGGCAGCTCCGAGCCGTAACGCTTGAGGAACGCGACGAGAAGGCCGCTGTATGTGCAAATGCTCTCGCGATCCCCGTCTTCCGGGCCGTGGAGGAAGATCAGGGCCGTATAAGGGGAGGGCGGCAGGGGCATCGTCCGGACCCACAGCGGGTCCCCGGTCGTCGAGAGGCCGTCCTCCACGAATCCCTCCTCGGGCAGGGCCTCCAGATCCTGGGGTTCGAAGCTCAGTTGATTGCAGGCCGACAGACCCTCGTCGGTCGACGAATCCACGCAGCGCAGCGGCAGCCGGTTAGGTCCTAGAAAGATTACGCTGGCGTGCCGGGCGCGGGCGGCATGGGCAAAGTGGCGCAGCGCGCGCTTGAGCAGCACCCCGGCGCGTTCCTCCGTCTCGGCGTTGAGCAAGGTCGCGATACGGTATCCGAAGGTATCCCAACGACTGCGTGACATAGATGTGTGTAGCCTCCTGTTGTCCTGCATGATAGCACACCATGAGGGGAGCGACCATAAAGCTATAGTGTCTGTAGGGTTAAGGTCTGGAAGCTGAACAACTTCCGCTTTGTGAATGTCTGTCAAACTTGTTCTCAGCTTGTCTTTGCCGAAGTTATTGAGTCGCCATTCCTAAGCATTCAAGAGAAATCCGACTTGCTCCTCGGGCGCGTTGTGTTAAAATGTAGAGCGTGGAACCAAGACTTGTCTTTATGGGAACCCCGGAGTTCGCGATCCCAACCCTGGAAGGACTCTTGCGGGCATATGAGGTTGTCGGTGTGGTCACGCAGCCGGACCGGCGAGCCGGGCGGGGGCGTCACGTGACGATGTCGCCCGTCAAGGAACTTGCCCTGGCTGAGGGCGTGCCGGTCTTCCAACCGGAGACGTTTCGCCGGGAGGAGCCGGTGACGCACCTGCGGGCGTGGGCGCCGGACCTGGTGATCGTCGCCGCCTACGGGCAGATTCTGCCGCAGGCGGTGCTGGACGTGCCGCCGTTGGGCTTGCTCAACGTGCACGCCTCGCTGCTCCCGCGCTGGCGCGGGGCCGCCCCGATCGAGGGGGCGCTTTTGGCCGGGGATGACGTGACCGGGGTGACCATTATGAAGCTGGATGCCGGGATGGACACGGGTCCGATCCTTGCCAAGCGCGAGACCCGCATCCGCCCGAATGAGACTGCCGGGGAGTTAGAGAACCGGCTGGCGGATCTGGGCGCCGACCTCCTGCTGGAGGTGCTGCCCGCTTACATCGCCGGTGAGCTGCAGCCGCAGCCGCAGCCGGAGGAGGGTGTGACCCTGACCCGGCCCATCCGCAAGAAGCAGGCGCGCATCGATTGGGAGCGCGCGGCCGAGGATCTCCACAATCACGTTCGGGCCTTTGCGCCCGAGCCCGGCGCGTACACGTTCTGGGATGGGCGACGCTTGAAGATTTTCCGTACCCAGGTGGTCGAACCGGCGGAGGCGCCGGACGGTGAACCGGGGACGGTCGTGATGGTCGAGGATAAACCGGCGGTGATCACGGGGCGCGGGTGTCTGGCACTCCTGCGGATCCAGATCGCCGGTAAGCGTCCAATGGACGCCTCTGCCTTCGTACGAGGTAGACGACATTTCGTGGGGGCGACACTGGGCTCCCAACAGCCGGGCGACTAGACGTCTCGCCCGGTTGGTTTTGTCCAAGGGCTCCCTGGAGAGCTGAGCTGGACAGCATCTTGCGCTTATTTTAGATCGTGTATTTTAGGTCAATATATTTAGATCATAGGTCTTGGAACATAGGCTGGGGTGTGGCCCGGCAACAGGTATCGACCTGTTCGTATCGTTACTTACTATTTTATGAAGGAGGTTCTATGTCTGGTCATAGCCATTGGTCAACTATTCGTCGGAAGAAGCAGGCGAATGATGCAAAGCGTGGAAAGATCTTTACCAAAATTGCTCGTGAAATCGTGATTGCCGTCCGGGAGGGTGGCGGGGATGATCCCGAGACCAACTTCCAGCTGCGCACGGTCCTCGATCAGGCGCGCGACGCGGAGATGCCGAACGATAACATCGAGCGCGCGATCAAGCGGGGCACCGGTGAGGACAAGAGCGGCGCGGAGATCGTTCAGGTCATGTACGAGGGATACGGTCCGAACGGTGTGGCCATGATGATCGACGTCGTGACCGATAACCGCAACCGGTCCGTCGCGGCGGTCCGCCACGCACTGACGCGGGTGGGCGGCTCCATGGCCAGCCCCGGTGCGGTCGCCTGGCAGTTCGATCGCAAGGGTCTGATCAACGTCGAGTCGGATATTGATTTCTTCGAGCTGTTCGAGGCTGCCGCCGAGGCGGGGGCCGAGGACGTGGGGGAGGGTGAGGACGGCGACCCCCACGAGGTCTATACGTCCCCGGCTGACCTGCACCACGTCAGTAAGGCTCTCAGGGATGCCGGCGTCGAGATCAAGGATCCGGCCCTCGTGATGATGCCGCAAAATGAGGTTTCGCTGGATACGCGGGATTCGGTCAGGATTCTCAAGCTTATCTCCGAGATCGAGGATCTGGACGACGTGCGCCAGGTCTACTCCAACTTGGAGATGACGGCGGAAGCGGTCGAGGCGTACGCCACCGAGGCGTAATGCGCGTCCTGGGGATCGATCCCGGCACGGCGATCACCGGATACGCGATTGTCGACGAGGAGGTGGGGGAGCTGACGTTGGTCGAGATTGGGGTGATTCGCACCCCGGCCAACACGCCCCTCCCCTCGCGTCTGCTGGCGATCTACACCGATCTGCAGGCGATCGTCGAGACGTACCAGCCGGAGGCGTCGGCGGTCGAGGAGCTTTTCTTCAGCCGTAATGCCCGAACGGCCATGTCAGTCGGGCACGCGCGCGGGGTCACGCTCCTGGCGCTGGCGAATGCGGAGCTCCCCATCGCGGAATACACGCCCATGCAGATCAAGCAGGCCGTGACCGGGTACGGCAACGCCGGCAAGCATCAGGTCCAGGAGATGGTCCGGATGCTGTTGAATCTGCGGGAGGCCCCGAAGCCGGACGATGCCGCGGACGCGGCCGCCGTGGCGATCTGTTATCATCACCGGGCCAAGCTCGACGCGCTGGCGGAGGCCTGAACGGTGTCGATGATTGCGCGCCTGGAAGGGCAGATTCTGCACGTCGAGGAGGGATACGTCGTGCTGGACGTGGGCGGCGTCTCGTTCGGCATCTACGTCCCGTCGGATGTCTCCGTCCTCGCCGGCGAACAGGCGATCTTCCACACGTACCTCCAGGTCCGGGAGTCCGAGCTCTCCCTCTACGGGTTTGTGGAGCGTGAGGAGAAGCACCTTTTCGAGCTCTTGATGAGCGTCTCCGGGGTGGGGCCGAAGGCGGCGCTGAGTGTGTTGAGCACCCTCTCACCCGATACGCTGCGGCGGGCCATCCTCAACGATCAGGCCGAGGTGCTGACGCGGGCTCAGGGCGTCGGCAAGAAGACGGGCCGGTCCATCATCCTGCACCTCAAGGACAAGATCAAGCAGCAGGACGTGGTGGGGCCGGAGGTCGTCGAGGACGATGCGGACGTCATCGCTGCCCTGACCGCGCTGGGGTTCAGCGTCGTCGAGGCGCAGCGGGCGATCCAGCAGCTGCCGCCGGATGAGGCGCTGACGCTGGATGACAAGATACGGCGGGCCCTGGTCTTTCTGGGGCAGTGATGCCCGTGCGGTTGGTCAGCGGTTGATGCGTTCCCCCTCGATCGGAGGGGGATTTCGTTTGTCGGTGCGGGTGAATGGGTGGTGAGGGCATGCGATGGATCGGTTGAGCGAACGCAGCGGGGTCGGACGCGGCGTCGGCGTGGGCCTCCTGTTGCTCGTTGTGCTGGGCGCCTCGGCCTGTTGGCCGCGTCCGGTGCCCGAGGTACTCAAGATTGGATTGAGCGCGCCGTTTGAGGGACGCTACCGGGCGATTGGGTACGATGCGATCTACGCCGCGCGATTGGCCATCCGGGAGATCAATGAGAGGGACCCGCTGCCCGGCTACCGGCTCGCTCTCGTGGCCTATGACGATCGGGCGGACGTCGCGATGGCGCGGGCCAACGCGGAGGCGCTGATCACGGATCCGGCGGTGGTCGCTGTCATCGGCCACTACCGCCAAGAGACAACCGGCGCGGCGGCCCCCCTCTACGTGGAAGCCGGTGTGCCTATGGTTGCGGTCGGCGGATGGGTGAGCCCAACGGGTCCCGGCGTCTATCATCTGGCCCCGGCGCCCGAGCGTATAGCCGAGGCCCTGGGCCAGGAAGCGGCCCCGGCGACTTCAGCACTCCTGGGCGACGGCCCGTTGCGGGCGGGCCTCAGCCGCGCGCTGCCTGCAGCCGCGCAGCTTGCCGGCGCGGACGCGATCTCCACGACGGACGCGGTCGTCTCCCTGGCGCCGCCTCACGAGTCGGCGGAGGCGCTGCGCGCCTGGCGTGACTCGGGCTGGGTCGGGACGTTGATCGGCACGACCGATCTGGGTGCGCCCTCCTTTGGTCAGATCGCCGGTCCGTTGGCGGCGGGCACGCGTTTTGTGACGCCCTATCCGAGGCCGCAGGATCTCAAGGGCGCGGACGCCTGGATTGAGGCCTACCGGAACGTCGGCCCCCACGTGCCCGAGCCCGGCTATTACGCCCTGCCCACCTACGAGGCTGTCTATGCGGCGGCCGCGGCCATCGAGGCCGTCGTTGACTCGGGTGGGGACCCGGGGCAGGAGGCGGTGGGGGCGGCGCTGCCGGACGTCTCCCGGACGGGCCGGTTGGGGACGATCCGCTGGGACCGGGACGGCTACTGGGCCGAGATGCCGCTCTATCGCTGCGTGTGGGG
>DAOTTS010000185.1:0-16200 GCA_034437735.1 Anaerolineae bacterium | reverse complement strand
CGACTGACCCGCGCCGGCTAAGTAGGTAAGAACAAGTATCTTAACACTGCTCATAGCCCCCGTCCTCGGGGGCGGTCTTCAAAATGAATGAAGAAACTTTTACGGAGTTATTAGGGTTCGTAAAAATATAACGTCCCGACTATAACGCTTCCAGCCCCCGTCCTCGGGGGCGTCGGTGCGGGAACTTGTTCTTTTACAGACCCTTAGGGCAGGCCCGTATCCCCGTTGAAGAAACGGTAGGTCAGCGAACCGATGGTGGCAAACGTGGGCACGCTGTCCTCCCAGGCCAGCCAGTCCGGCTGGTAGAGGAAGGCCGCGACGACGAAGTCGCTCTTCGGCCCGTAGATCAACGAGACGTCCCCGTGGGTGTCCCCGCGCCACCCGTGCTTGTGCGCGATGCGGGTTCCCTCGGGCATCCCTTCCCCCAGCAGCGAGCGGCTCTCGTTGCGCTCCGCCCACGTGAGGAGCTCCTGGCACTCGGCGGGGGGCAGCTCCTGCGGGTATTGGATGCGCAGCATCCCGCCGCCCTGCACGCACTGGTAGATGCTCTCCATCAGCAGCCCCATCTCCAGCGGCGTCGTCTGCAGGTAGGCGTCGGGCTCCGTGTTGACGTCCGTGCGGCTGTTGGCCGGGGTCACGAAGCCCGGCGGCTCGATCCCCTCTTTCAGGTCGTAAGGCGCGGCGAGGAACGTGTTTTTGAACCCCAGGGAGTTGAGGAACCCTGTGACGTGGATGGCGCCGCTCAGCGGGGATCCGGCGTGGATGGCCGCGAGCACCTGGTTGGCCGCCGCGTTGTCGCTCTGGGTCATCATGGCGTTGATGAGCGAGCTCTGCTCGGCGTTGAGCGGGCTGTCGTAGACGTGGTAATAGTCCAGGCCGATGCCCAGCTTCAACGTGCTCAGCCCGGCGAAGGCGACCTTGCAGTTCAGACACATTTCCTGGCCCGTGCGCAGGTCCTTGGCGAAGATGCCCGCGACGCCGTTGAAGCCCTCCAGCGACTGCGTCAGCGCCTGTTTCAGGAGATCCGTCGAGGCCGGCGGGGCGGGCTCGATCTCGACGATCAGATCGACCTGGCGTTGGGTGGGATCCGCCGCGAGGATCGCGTCGATGAGGATCGGGAGCGAGGCCTCGACGTCCAGGGTCGTGCCGTCGCGGGCCGGGCGGAACGTGCCTGCGTCCGGGAGCGCGACCGGCTGCCGGGGAGGATGGTCGTACTTGCGGCCCGTCCGCTCCAGGTAGCGGTTGACCCGGTCCCGTGAATAGAGAACGACGGCCTTGACGTCGTAGGTCTGCGGCTCCCGCTGGAGCAGCCGGTTGAGGATATCCTGCAGGAAGGCCTCGGCGGTCGCTTCCTGGACCAGGACGCTGTCCAGATTCTCCTGGGTGGCCTCCATATCCACGTGCAGCTCGATCATCTCCGGCAGCAGGGGAGGCACCGAGATCCCGGCGTAGGTGACGCTGATCGGCGAGGTGTAGACCTGCTCGATCGCGTTGAGCGCCTGCTCTCGGGTCATGCCGCCCATCGGCTGCTCGTTGATCATCAGGCCGGCCGGGAGCACGTTCTGGGAGGACTGCCAGGTGGTGTAGAACCAGGCGCCGCCGAGCACAAAGAGGGTCAGCAGTAGAAAGAGGAAGATCCACCCCGGACCACCGGATGACTCGCGCCTCATGGTCTTCCCACTCCCATGGTGATGGCCTGGAGGGTCTCAACGTGGTGTTCCAACGACGTATCCATACACGATGAGTATACCGGATTGACATACCGGGACAATGGACAGCGGTCGGTTCGGGCTCCTCCCCCGCTAGGGGGAGTTAGAGGGGGGGGCTCACGCCCGTGCACGCCGGTCCCATTTCGACAAAGGACAAAACGTCGTTATAATGAGGCTTGTCCGTATCCAATTGACGAAGGAAGGTGCAACCATGGTGGAGGACGCGAAGCGGTCGGACGCGCTGAGGGAGGAGCTCGAGGCGCTCTCTTTTGAGGAGGCGCTCGCCGAGCTCGAACGCGTCGTCGAACGCCTCGAGAGTGAAGTGCTGCCCTTGGATGAGGCCGTCGAGCTCTACAACCGGGGACAGGCCCTGACCCGGCGCTGTCAGCACCGGTTGGATCAGGTGGAGCTTAAGGTGGAGCAGCTCGCCGAGACCGGTGCGGAGGCTCAGTGAAGCGATGATCCCTTCGCGCGTTGGGCGGAGGGCGAGGGTGACGAATGGTGACGGCGTGTGGATGTCCGCTCGTGCGTGGAGGGGAGGCTGAATATGCGCGCGTTTTCCCGGTGGGTGCGATGGATCCTCCTGGCGGTGCTGTCCCTGGGGCTGGTCGGGTGTATGATCCCCGTGCCGACGATCGAACCCATCACGACGATCGATCCGGTCGAGGAGACCCGCGTGCTGGAGGCCGAGGGGGCCGACCGGGCCCGCGTGCGCCTGCGGTTGCTGTCGGACCAACTGACCATTCGAGGGGGCGCGCAGTTGCCGGCGCTGTTGGAGGGGCGGTTCCGCTACAACGTCCAGGCCTGGGAGCCCAACGTCGATCAGCAGATGGACCAGGGCCGGGCCCGCGTGACGGTGAGCCAGGGGATGGGCTCGCAGATTCCCCTGGGCCGGACGGATATCTATCAGAACGAGTGGGAGATCACCCTGGCCCAAGGGCTGCCGATGGACCTGGGGGTCGATATGGGGTCCGGCACGGCGGATCTGGATCTGGGCGGCCTCTCCCTGACCGATCTCTCGGTCACGGCCGGGAACACGGATCTGGTGCTCACCTTTGACGCGCCCAACCCGGAGCCCCTCGGCCTGCTGCGGCTGACGGCGGGCACCGGGAAGTTTGAGGCCACCGGGCTCGGCAACGCTAATTTCGATCGCATCTCCATCACCGGCGGGGCGGGCGCCGTCGACCTCGACTTCGCGGGGTCGATCCAGCGGTCCGCGATTGCGGACGTGAGGGCCGGCGCCGGCAAGATCGTGGTGCGCGTGCCCGGTGGGATCGGCACCCGGGCGATCTTGAGCGGTACGCCGCTGCACTCCCTGGATCTGGAGAACTTCACCGAGTCCGGCGACAACACCTACGTCAACCCGACGTACGGCGCGTCGCCGGTCACGCTGACGGTCCGGATTACGGCGGGGCTCGGCAGGATTGAGCTGATTTCATATTGAAGGTTGGGGGATGGCCTGGGGAGCGGCACAGAAGGGACGGTGCGTGAAAGGATCCGGGGATGAGACGACGCCCGAGGCGTAGGTGGCCCGGCAGGCGGCCCTCCGTGGTGGGGGGGCGAGCGGGCGTCCCGCCCGCGATACGCCACGCCCTCGATGCCTTGTTGGAGCGGGACCGCCTGCCCGGCCTGGTCATGCCGATCGTGGCCCGTATAGCGGACGCGATGGAGGCCCAGGGCGATCCTGACGCCGCGGCCGCTTTCCGCGAGCAGGTCGATGCCCGGCTGGCGGCGTACGAGATCGGTCTGGTTGAGACGGGCGGTGCCTCGGGGCGCGCGTCCGAGCGCCGGGGGCGTCTGCCGGACCAGTGCTCGTCGTGCTATGCGCCGCTTCGCACGGATGAAGTGGAGTGGCTGGAGGCCGATCGGGCGCAGTGCTCGTACTGCGGCAACGTGGTCCTGACCGAGTGATGCGCGCCCGCGTGCTGCCCGCTCACTACGGTTTCATCGCTTGCTTTCCATATATAACCATGGTAAACCATGACAAATTAGAGTCCGTGATATTCATTGAACCGACACGATACCTCTCATTGATCTAGGTGGATGCTATTGATGATATTCAACGCCCTGCTTGAGCTGCTGTCCTCACCGTCCGGTGTCTTGATCACCCACGTGATGGTCTTCCTGGGGTTCTTCACGACCGCGGGGCTGGTCTGGACCGAGTGGCGGCATGCGCACAGTTCCGAACTGCAACCGCAGTGGATCGCCCTGGCGGCGGTGATGTTGACGCGTCTCGTCGACGTCATGCTCGCCTCCCTCTACCCGAACACCGACTCGTTACTGGCGATTGTGGCCGGCCCGTGGATCTACGCCAGTGAGGCGCTTACGATCTTTCTCCTGGCGTGGGCGCTCAACCGCCGGATTGCGGGGCGCTCCCGGCGTTCCTCACTCATCTTGGCCGCCGGCCTGGGAGGGTGGGCGCTCCTCCTGGTGGTGATGACCGGCCTATGGTACGGTCGGGCCTCGGGCCGCGCTCTGGTCTACCACCTCGATTCCTGGCAGAGTGTGGTCTGGTACCTCGTCGCGGCGGTTGCCAGCTTTGTCGGCGGGGGGCTGCTCGTGAGCCGGGAGTCGGGCTTCCGGACGTCGGCCCCCTACGTATTTTTCCTGCTGGGGATCGGCTCCGGGTTGGGGGCGTTGGCCTCGCCGTTCTTGGGGCCGGCGGTTGCCGGTGGGGAGGCGTGGGCGCGCATCGGTTATCTCGTCGGGTACCCGCTCTTTGCGATTGCGCTCTACAGTTCGGTGCTGGATGAGATCACGACCTATCGGGAGGAGCTCCGGAGTCTCTCCTATCAGGCCTTGACGCAGACCCAGGAGCTGCTCTCCCTGATCGAGACGACCGGACTGCTCGGCCGGGGCAACACCGAGCTCCGTGAGATGCTGGACAAGGTGCTGACCAACGTGGCGATGGCGTTGGGCGCCGACGCCGCCCTGATCCTCCTGCCTCACCGTGAGATGCGGGGGATTATGCGGATCGCGGCACGGTATCAGGCCCTCAACCGGAAGGGACGTACGGCTAAAGAGATCAAGCTCGATGACTATCCGGAGATCTCGAAGGGATTGCGGAGTGAGTCGCAGTCGGTCCTCGGCCGGCTTGAGGATGGTGAGCGGCTGGATAATCTCTCCAAGCTGCTTGGCGGCCACGCGATTCATACCGCCCTGATCCAACCCCTGATGCACCAGTCGCGCTGCCTGGGCGTGCTGGTCGCCTCCCTCGATGAGAACCGCCGGGCGTTTGTTGAGGAGCGGCGCCAGTTTTCGACGACGATCGGCGCTCAGATCGCCGGCGCGATTGAGAACGTCCGTCTTTACCGCACGGTGGAGTCGAAAGCCCGGGAGTTGGAGCGGCTGTTGAATCGGCGGGAGGCTGAGCTCCGCCGCGAGTCGGCGATCCTGGAGAGTATGTCCGAGGGGGTGTTGGTCACCGACGCGGAGGGTAGTTTCGTGATGATGAACCGCGCCGCCGAGGAGATTTTGGGCGTGGATCGTCAGGAGTTCCTGGAGCGGACGTTCCAGGATGTGATGGATGAGTATACGTCCTCCGGCGCCATTTCGCCCGGCGCCCTGATGAGTCTCGCGGATACCTACGAGTCCTTGTTCACCATCGAGGATCGGTATATCCGCGTCCACGCGGCCCCGGTCCTGATGGATAACGGGATCAGCCAGGGCGTGGTCTCGGTGCTGCAGGACATCACGCGCGAGCAGTTGGCCGAAAAGGCCAAACGGGAGTTCATCGCCAGCATCTCCCACGAGCTGCGCACCCCGTTGACGGCCATTAAGGGGTACGCGGACGTGATGCTGAACGGGATGGCCGGCGACGTGCCCCCGGTCTTTTTGCAGTTCCTGCGTTCGATTCGCGACAATACGACCCGGATGACGATGCTGACCAACAACATCATCTCCATCGCTGAGATTGAGCGGGGGACGTTGGGGCTTAACTACCAGGCCGTGGATCTGGGGGACCTGCTTCGGGCTTCCGCCCATCGCTACGGCGAGCGCAGTGAGGAACAGCAGAAGACGATGACCGTCTTGATCGATCCGGAGCTCCCTGAGATCGAGGCCGATCCCAACCGGATGAGGATCATCATTGACAATCTGGTGAACAATGCGATCAAGTTCACGCACGACGGCGGGGAGATTACCATTGGGGCGGCCCCGATCGACGGGGCGATGAATAAGCCGGTCTTTATCACCTTCTGGGTCAAGGACAACGGCGTCGGCATTCCTGTCGAGGAGCAGGTCCAAATCTGGGAGCGGTTCTACCGGGTGGAACACGCCCTGAGTTTCACGGCTGGTGGCCTGGGGATTGGGCTGACGATCACCAAGGCGCTGACCGAGGCCCATGGCGGCCGGGTGTGGGTCGACAGTGAGCTCGGTGAAGGGAGCACCTTCGCCGTGCTGCTGCCCATCAAGCGCGGTCGCAAGATGGACAGCAAGGCGCTTGCCGAGCTGGTACAGCAATCCCGAGAGACTAAGCCGGGCCCTGAGGCTCTGAACGGGTTGTCGCTGGATGAGTCGGAGGCTTTGTGATATGCGCATCGCGGAGGCGCTTCGCCGCACGCCCAAGACCGGTGAGGTCCGTCTCTGTCACGGGGACGGACGCTGCCTGCCGCTGCGCGTCCGCCGGTGTGAGACCTTCACCTGCCGCCTGCGGGGGCTGATGTTCCGGCGCCGGCTTGCTGAGGACGAGGCCTTACTCTTCGTCCAGGGATCTGAGGATCGCCTGGGGGCCTCGATTCATATGTTCTTTGTCTTTTTCGACATTGGCGTCGTCTGGTTGGACAGCGAGGGGACGGTGGTCGATACCGTGCTGGCAAAACCGTTCCACCCCTTCTATGCGCCGTCCGGGCCGGCCCGCTATTTTGTGGAGGGCCCGCCGTCCCTGCTCTCGTGGGTGTCGACCGGCGAGCGGCTCGATGTCCGGCTCCCGGACGCTGGGTTGGATGCTGAGACGGCCTAGGGATCGGGTCATAACACGTCTGAGGTAGGCTGCGATGATGCGTATGCGTGCGTATGAGAGGCGAGGACGGGTAGATCCGGGCAGGAGAGCGGCGGATCTTGTCCTTGCCCTCGCCATCATGATGCTCGGCCTGTTTGTCGTCCCGGCCCCGGTGCGGGCGGACGAGGGCTCATATGAGGGCGCCGCTACGCTCACCGTGGCGCCTGGGGATACGCTGAGCCGTATCGCCGAGCGGTATGGCGTCTCGGGGTCCGCGTTGATGCACGCCAACGCGATTCGCCATCCCCGCGATATCTATCCCGGTCAGACCTTGATCCTTCCGAGTTCGGTCTCCGATCCCGACGCGGTGCAGCCCCTGACGCTCGCCTGGGGCGAGGATCTCGATCTGGTAGCCCGGCGCGCCGGACGGTCGCGCGCCGAGTTGGCGCGGGCCAATGGGCTGCTTCATCCCGGGCTGCTTTCCCTTGGGATGCGCCTCGTTGGGCCGGTGGGGCTCCCGGCTCGGGGGATGACCCCGCCGTCTGAGGCGGCGCCTCGGGTCGGCTCCGCCGTCCTGGAGGGAGTGCCGCTTTGGGACGTGCTGTGGCTGAACCCCCATCCTATCCCGCGCGGTGGGCGCCTGCTGGTGCCCGGCGCGGATCCCGCCGAGTCGTTGATCCTCGAACTATCGGTGGCTCCCCAACCGGTGCCGCGCGGTCAGACCGCGATGATCCGCCTGGTCACGACCGAACCGGTCTCCTGTACCGTGGCGTACCTGGACCGCGTCGAGGCGTGTCATCCGTCCGGTGCGCCTCCTGATGCAGCGCCGGGAGCATCACCGGCGGCGCCGGTCGCCTACGCGTTCCTGGGGCTGCCGGCCCTTCTGCCGCCCGGCGATCACGTCGCCGTGCTTACGCTGGCCGCATCCTCCGGGGAGGTCGAGCTTCCTGTCTCGCTGCGCGTCTCGCCCGGTCGCTTCGATTACGAGCGCATCGATCTCCCGCCCGATCGACAGTCGCTCCTCGACCCGGCCCGCACGCAGGCGGAGCGGGAGATGATCGCGGCCCTCCGCACGGTGCGGTCCCCTCGGCGGCGGTGGACGCTTCCGTTGCTGGCTCCCTTGCAGGGCTCCATCACCTCCTATTACGGGTCCCGGCGCTCCTATGGGTATGGGTTCAGCAGCTATCACGCTGGCGCCGATTTCCAGGCCGCGACCGGCGCCCCGGTGGTCGCACCCGCCTCGGGTCGCGTCATCCTCGCCGAGCCCCTGGTCGTCCGGGGGAACGCGGTGATGATCGATCACGGCTGGGGGGTGACCACCGGGTACTGGCATCTATCCACCATCGACGTCGCGGTGGGACAGGAGGTCGCGGCGGGGGCGCGGATCGGGGCGGTGGGCAACACCGGTCTCTCGACCGGCTCGCATCTCCATTGGGAGCTGTGGGTGAACGGCCTCGCCGTCGATCCGCTGCCGTGGCTGGATGCCGCCCCGGGCGCTTTTGAGGCGCTGACGGTCGGTCGATCGGAGGGCGGACCGTGACCTCGGCGATGCTTGAGTCCTATCGCCGGGCCGAGGGCTGGCTGGGCCGGACGATCGACTACCGGGCGCGGGTCGACTCGACCAACGACCAGTTGATGGCAGCCGGGGAGGCCGGCGCGGCTGAGGGGACCGTCATCGTGGCCGACGTTCAGACCGCCGGGCGCGGGCGTCTTGACCGGAAGTGGCACGCGCCGGTGGGGACGTGTCTGCTTCTCTCGATGCTCTTTCGCCCGCCGCAGCCCTTCGCGCGGTACGCCTCCCGGACCACCATGGCGTGCGGACTGGCGGTTCTGGATGCGGTCCAGGAGGTCACCGGCCTGCGGCTGGTGCTCAAGTGGCCGAACGACGTGATTGTGGAGGACGAGCAGGAGCCGCAGGGCTGGGCCAAGGTGGCAGGGCTCTTGAGCGAGATCGGCCTGCGATCGGGCGTCCCGGCTTTTCTGGGGGTGGGCGTCGGCCTCAACGTCAACCTTCCCAGGGCCTATCTGGTGGACCTGGCGCCGGGGGCGACGAGCCTGCTGGCCCTGGCCGGTTATCCCGTCTCCCGCGTGCGGTTGCTGGACCGGCTGTTGGCGGTGACCGAGCGCCGTTACGATGCCCTGCGTGCCGGGGATGAGGACCCCTTTGAGGCCTGGCGCGCGTCCCTCGCGTGGCTGGGCGATCCGGTGATTGTCCGGACGCCGACCGGGGTGGTGCGCGGGATTGCGGAGGACGTCGACGTCCAGGGGCGCCTGCAGGTGAGGGCGCCGGATGGGCAGCGTCACACCTTCTCCGCCGGCGACGTCAGCCTGCGTCGCCCGACAGGCCCATCGCCACCCGGTTGGGATGAGGATGAGTAGGTGCGACGCACTCCCGTCAAGTGCGTTGTGCCGCAGGTTAGAAGATCGTTTGCGTTTTGCCGCAAATTCTGTATCATTAGGCTCATGTGCCTGGCTTATACAGTAAAATTGTGTTGAGGAGTCGACGGTTATGCGATATCTGGTTTTCTCGGACGTACACAGCAATTTCCCGGCGCTGCAGAGCGTGTTGATGGACGCGCCGGACTTCGACGAGGCTCTCTGCTTGGGAGACCTGGTCGGGTATGGGCCCAATCCCAACGAGTGTGTGGATCGCGTGCAGGATCTGACGCTGACGTGTATTGCGGGCAATCACGATTGGGGCGCGATCGGCCGGGCCGATCTCTCCGTCTTCAATCGAGAGGCGCGGGAGGCCCTGTTCTGGACGCAGGAGCAGATGGCGCCGTCCGTGAAATCGTTCCTGGGCAATCTGGAGCCCCGCCATGAGCTGGCCGAATCGATTCTCTTGAGTCACGGCAGCCCTCGGGACCCGGTGTGGGAGTATCTGGTCGATGTCCCCACCGCGACCGCGAACTTCCGGCGATTTGACGCCATGCAGATTGGACTGATGGGCCATTCCCACGTTCCCACGATCTTCGAGATGCCGTCGCCGGACGGGCGGGCTCAGCTTCTGATGGGGGAGGTCGACGTCCCGATCGATCTGGAGGGGCGGCGGCTCTTCCTGAACCCGGGCAGCGTCGGGCAGCCTCGGGACCGGGATCCCCGGGCCGGCTATGCGATCCTGGATACCGACGCGATGACGTGGACCTTCCGCCGGGTCGAGTATCCGGTGGAGATCACCCAGGAGCGGATGCGCGCGGCGGGGTTGCCGCCTCGGCTGGTCAACCGCCTTGCCTTAGGTCGATGATCCGGCGGCGGTCCGGAATTTTGCCCGGATGGAACTTTTCGTCCCCTGTCTGCGTCTTATAGATAGAGATGACGATGAAGTTGGCATAGGGCAGTCATGTTTGGGAGGAGGAGAGTCGGATGGCGATGTACGGGCGACGGATGCAGAAAGCAGTTGGGATCTTCATGGTGGTGGCGTTTCTCTTTGTAGGCTGCGCGGCTGGCAGTTCGATGCCGATGATGGAGAGTGCGCAGAATGAAAAGGCGGTCAAGGGGTATGAGCCCGAGGCCGAGGGGGGGGCGCCGGCGGCCCCGCAGGAGAGCCCTGCCGGGGGCGGCGATTATGCACTCTCGGAGCAGGAGATCGCGGAAGCTGCGCGGATGATTATCTACAACGGCGACCTCTCTATGGTGGTCAAGGACGTCGAGGAGACGCAGGCGGCGGTCGTCGACCTCGTGGAGGACGCCGACGGCTACATGGTCAGCTCCGGGAGTTACGCGTACGGCAACGGCCTGCGCCGGGCCAGCTTACGGGTCCGCGTGCCCGCCGAGCAGTTCAACGACGTGATGGATGCGCTGCGCGAACTGGCGCTGGATATCGAGCAGGACAGCATCAGCAGCCAGGACGTGACGCAGGAATACGTCGACCTGGAATCCCGCCTCAAGGCCCTGGAGGCCAAGGCGGACCGCCTGGAGGAGCTGATGGACCAGGCCGAGGACACCGAGGCCGTGCTCGCCGTCTACGAGGAGCTGAGCGAGACCCAGGTGCGGATCGAGGAGACCAAGGGCCGCATGCGGTACCTGGAGCGCTCCGCTGCGATGGCCACGATCAATGTCGAGCTGACGCCCGACGAGGCGCTCAAGCCGGTCGAGGTCGCCGGGTGGCGGCCCCAGGGCACGGTCAAGCGCGCGATTGAGACCCTGATTGAGATCTTCCAGTTTCTGGCTGACGTGTTGATCTGGGTCGTGCTGGTCGTCGTGCCGGTTCTGCTCTTTATCGGTCTGGTTATCTTCGCGCTGATCAAGCTGCTGGGGTTGATCTTCGGGCGCAAGAAGCGCCGGTCGAAGTCCGAGACGCAGAGTGACGACGCTGAGGCTCCGGAGGAGCAGGCGTAGAAGATCTGATTCAAAAAACAGCAAAAAAAACAGTCCCCGGCACTCTCTGTAATTCGAGAGTGCCGGGGACTGTTTTTTGCACTACCCCCGCACCCAGAGCACGTGATTATCCTCCATCCGGATCTCCGCCTCCCCGGCGGCCTGCAGCGACGTGAGCGCGGCGTGGATCGTCGTCAGCGAGAGCATGAAGAACTGCGGCGCGGTGAACCGGACCCCGTAATGGGAGGCCACCGCGCGGAGCACGTCCGCCGCGCTGTGCGGCTCGTCCAGCGCCTCGTAGGTGAGATCCCGAATCTCGCGCAGCCGCGCCGAGGTCGCCTCGGCCCGGGCCGCGACGTCCGTCACGGGCTCGCCGTGTCCGGCGACGAAGCGCGCGTATGGCAGGGCGGGCAGGCGGTCCAGGGTCGCCTGCCAGGCGTCCATGTCGGCGCAGAAGAGGATCGGGTGGCGGTCGAGGGTGTCGTCGGGAAAGACAGCGTCCCCGCAGTAGAGCGTCTCCCCGTAGGCGAGGCCCACCTGCGCCGGGGCGTGGCCCGGCAGCTCGACGACGGTCACCGGGACGCCCGCCAGGGCCTGCACCCCCGGCGCCAGCGGCACGGTCCGTTCGGTGCCCCGGCGGGCCAGGGTGAACTTGCTCTGCAGCTCCTCGATGGGCGCCGCGCCGCCGTGGAGATAGAGCGGCTCCAGGATCGGCTGCTCGGCGAAGACCCCCTCCAGCGGCGAGGCGTAGACCGGGACCTCCGCGCGTTGGGCGGCCCATCCCGCGCCGCCGAAGTGATCGGCGTGACCGTGGGTCAGCGCAATCGCGACCAGGGGGACCGCCATATCCTCGATGACGTGGATCGCCTTGCGCGCCGAGCTGCGGTCCAGTCCCGCGTCGACCATCACCGCGCGGTTTTCGTGGACGATCAGCCCGATGTTGGAGCCGCCCACGAGTGCATACGTGCCGTTGCCAAAATCCAACCAATCTGAGGCCATAGGTCTCTGCTCCTTGTCTGCTAAGTAGGTGCGAATAAGTATCTTAACGTCGCTCGTAGCCCCCGTCCTCGGGGGCGGGTGTTAAGGAACTTTTACGGAGTTACTTAGTCGCTTGCTATCGCACCATATCCCCAAGGCTCCGACTGGATCTGGCGCCTACGGGTACCAACTGTGGAAGAAGGGCAGCGCCCTCCCGCCATCGGGTGAGGCGCTGTCGCTGGGGACGTACCCCGGCGGGCTCAGCATCTCCGTCAGCCCCACCGCCGAGGCGTAGATCAACAATCCGTTGAGCAGCGCGACGACCCACCAGGTCCAACGCTTCTTGGGCGACCCTTCGGTCACCACGGCCGCGATGAGCATCGCGACCCCCAGCGCGACCCACTTCTCGTAGCCCCTGATTTCCGGGCCGATCAGGTAGACCAGCACGTTCGGCACCAGCAGCGTCGCCGCCGAGGCGACCTGCAGGCTGGCAAGGCTTTCCTTCGATAGTAGGGCTCCCAGGCCGCTCTGACTTTTGCTCATAGCTCTCCTCCACGTGGATGGGCGATGGTGGCACAGGTCCAACGGTGCTGCTGCTATCTTATTCGCTTGTCGTCAAAGAGGCAAGCTCGACGCGGGACGTACCGAACTCGTTTTCCCCGTAGACCCGAACCATACCTATCCCTTCCGCGTACCAGATGGAATAGGGGAAGTTGATCTCCATCGCGACCGGATCGGTCAGCTTGAAGGTGCCGGTGGAGTCGACCCGGGCAGCGTCAAAGGTCCCCGCCGGGACGGTTATCTCCTCGAAGGCCGCCAGGTTGTGATCCAGGACGATATCCATCTGGGTGTCGAGGGTCATCCCCTCGATGGTCGCGGTTGCCTTGACGACGTAGCGCGTGGACCACGTCGCGCCGGTCTCCCACTCCTCCTCCGGCAGCATGATGACCCCTTCATAGTCCAGGGTCTCGTACTCGAAGTTCGAGATCTGGGCGAAACTGACGTTGGCGAAGATGCTTGACATCAGGCCGTCGTCGGCGCTGCCTCGGTCTCGGACGCGGTCGGTGTGCACGCGGCGACGATGAGGATCAAACTCAAGATCAACAGGGCTGTCGTTCGCTTTCTCATTGTCTGTCTCCTTATGGGTTTCCAACGGTATAGGCGTTCGTACATTGTTGAGTCTACTAGTCCGGCACCCTGACGTCAAGGGATATCGCACGATCTTATCCTTTTTGCTCTGAGGAGATTTGTAATCTCCGGTGGTGGTTAGATTTGGTGTCCGACTGTTTTCTGTGTGCGTCTGGAATCCAGGTCCTCCCTCCCGCTGGGGGGAGTCAGAGGGGGGGCTGAACGCGATCAACTTATGCTCACCCCCTTGACAACCCGGATATCTTCGAGTAATATATATAGCATAACGACATATAGAGACGCGACATATAACGATCCCAAAGGAGCGTACGATGAAGCCAAATCGAGACGTGACCGACGAACTGCCGCTCACCGAGGTGACGACGTTCATCCTGCTCAGCCTGGTGGACGAACCCAAGCACGGCTACGCCATCATGAAGGACGTCGAGGCCCTGAGTGAGGCCCGGGTCCGGATCAGCACCGGCACCCTCTACGGCGCGCTCAGCCGGCTGTTGGATCAGGGCTGGATCGCCCGCTGGGACGGGGATGAGGAGGCGGCGGACACGCCGGGTCGACCGCGAAAGACGTACACCCTGACCCGGGTGGGGCGCCGGGTGCTGGATGCCGAGATCCGCCGCCTGCGCGCGGTCGTCGCGGCCGCCCAGGTTCGGACGGCGGGGGCGCCCGCATGAACCGGTGGGTGCGGGTGCTCTGCACGCTTTACGGGTGCATGGTGCGGCTCTATCCGCCCGGGTTTCGAGCGGCGTTTGGCGATGAGATGCGGGCGGTCTTTGCCGAGGCCGCGTCCGATGCCGCGTCCCGAGGGTGGGGGCCCCTGATGGCCGTGTGGCTGCGCGAATTGCGCACCTATCCCGGCGCGGTGGGTTCGGCTTATCAGAGGTGGGTTTCGCGTGTCGGTCGTGCACTGAGGGCAGGAGGGGGACATCTTATGAGTGAGCGCACAGTGAGCGAGGGTTTGGGTGATGGGAACGGCGGATCGTGGGCCATTCGGGATCGAGGGACGGCGGTGCTGGCGGCGTTACCGCCGCTGATCCTGGGGCTGGGGATCGCCCTGGCGGTCCTCCCCATGCTGCCGGCGGGCCGCACGTGGTTTGAATTGGCGGCGTGGCAGCAGGGGCTCGTGACCGTGCTGGCGCTGCTGCCGGCGGCGGTGATCGGCGTCGGGGGCGTCATCGCCCTGGTGCGCGGGATCCCCGACTGGGGCTATACGTGGATCGGCAGCACGCTGATGGGCGCGGCGGTCCTGGTGAAGACCATCGCCGAGGAGCGGGCCGACGTGGGGCTGGCGATGGTGTCGCCCGCGGTCGACGCCGGCATTGCGCTGGCGATTGTGTTGGCCGGGGGCATCGTCCTGCTCATCGCCGCCTGGCACGGTTGGGCGCAGGCCGGGCTGACGGGCGTCGGCTACGTGGCGATCTTTGGGATCTCACTCTTCAGCGTGGTTCGCGCCGCGCCCTTTAACCGCGGCGACCTGGCGCTGCTCGCCGCGCCGATGGGCCTTCTGCAGGCGGGCCTTATCTACCTCTACGTGCAGCGGTCCGGGGGGCGCCCGGCGCGTTGGGGATACCTGCTGGGGCTGTGGCTGCTCAACGGCGTGCCGGTTCTGATGGCACACCGGGTCTGGCAGCCGTGGCTCTCGGCGCGCGGTCGCCCCTCGCCTGTGCTGCCCCTGCTGGTGATCGTGACGATGTTGGGGTGGGCCGGCCCCATTGCCGGCCTCCTGGGCCGCCCGCTCCGCCGCACCCTCGGGCGCAGCTAATCCCCAGTCCCCGAGCAACAGTCCCCGGCACTGTCGCACCCCAGACAGTGCCGGGGACTGTTGCGGCTTGCGCGGTTCAACCTACTCATCCATTAGATACTTCCCAACACCCTCAGGCTGCGACACCAGCGCCTTGACGTAGCCGTCCACATACGCGCGGTACCGACCCTCCTCGGGAAAATAAGCCCTGACAAACTCGCGATCCACCAGCGTCCCTTCGCGTTCACCCACCCATTCGGGATAATTCGAATAGGGCCACGCCCGCAGATCGTCCACCAACCCCGCCTTGATGGGATTGGCGTGGATGTACGTGCACAGATAGACCAGGTACGCTTCATCGTCAACGTGAATCGCCTGATAGCGATCCTCGAACAGCGTGCCGCTGCGCGCGTGTCGCGCGTTGAACGCCTTGACGTAGCCGTTGAAGACGCGTTGGGGAAGGCGCCCGGCGGCGTGATCGCCATCCTGCCGGATGAGGACGTGATAGTGATTGGGCATCAGACAGTAGGCGATCATCGTCAGGTCGAGGAGAGGGAGGTAGCTTTTGATCTTCTGTAACGTGAGCAGGTAGTCCTTCGGGTCTCGAAAGATCCGTGTGCGGCCAACGCCCCGATTGTAGAGGTGGTAGTACTGCCCGGGTCCGAAGTCCACGGTTCTTCGAGGCATAGTGGCTCCTTTCAAGGATTCAGGCCCGCTTTCAGTCCCCGGCACTGTCGAACCCCAGACAGTGCCGGGGACTGAAAGCTAGTGCCGGAAAGCTAAAGCTCACGTTCGCAGTTCGACGACGTCGCCGTCGTGAAGGACGTGATCCCGGCCCACCGTCTGCCCGTCGAAGACGCCCTCGCCCCACACGCGGGCGGACTTGAGCGTCTCCAGCAGGTCCCGGTGCACCTGGACGGCGAAGTCCTCGACGGTGCCGCCTCGGTACATCACAAAGGGGGCGCTGAGGTCGGGCTCTTTGCCCGGAGGTTTGGCGTAGATGCGGACGATGCCCAGCCGGTCGTAGATCGCGGCCTTGAACGCCGCCACGTGCCGCCCCGTCCCCGCCGAGATGGGCAGCATCGGGAGGTCGGCATCGACCAGCTCCTTGAAGACGGCGAAGTCCTCGTCGGTGTCGGCATCGTCGTCCTTGTTGACCAGCACCAGCGCCGGCATGAAGGTCATATCGTCCCGGTCGGCGTACCGGTCGCGGTAGGCCTCGGGGGCGATGCGGTGCTCCTCCAGGATCGCCAGCGCGTGCTTCGATCTTCAACAGATATTGATCCCTCATTTCCAGAACCTTGGAAGGATCAAGCTCGCCGAGGCTGACTGTCTCCGGCCAGGTCAGAATTTCCCGCACATCCTCCAGA
>DAOTTS010000184.1:0-28492 GCA_034437735.1 Anaerolineae bacterium | reverse complement strand
TTTTGGGTCGAATGGGAATCCCCGCCAAGCATACGCTGGCGGGGATTTTTTGCGTTTAGGAGGAGAGCATGCGCGCTGTGATCGTTGCGAATGGCGTCATCGACGACCCGGAGACCGAGATCGCCCGGTGGATTGAGCCGGATGGGCTGGTGGTCGCCGCCGACGGCGGCACCTTCCACACCCTCGACGCCGGCGTCACGCCGGACGTCGTGATCGGGGATCTGGACTCCCTGCCCGCGTCCCTGCGCCGCACCCTGCACGAGGCGGGCACGACCTTCCGGAAATACCCGCCGGCGAAGGACGAGACCGACCTGGAGCTGGCCCTGGCGTGGGCCGCTGGGCAGTCCGGAATCGAGGCGATTGTGATCCTGGGCGGGCTCGGCGGGCGGCCCGATCAGGCCCTCGCCAATCTTTTACTGCTGGCGATGCCGGCGCTGGAGGGCCGGGACGTGCGCTTCGCCGACGGCGCGTGGACGATCCGGATGATACGACCGGGGCGCGCGCTGCGCCTGGACGGGCAGCCGGGCGACCGGCTCTCGCTGATTCCCCTGGGGGGCGAGGCCGAGGGCGTGACGTCCACGGGGTTAGCCTATCCCCTGGACGAGGAGACGCTCCATTTCGGGCCGGCCCGAGGGGTGAGCAACGTTTTTGAGGAGGCCGCGATCACGGTCTCGCTGCGCCGGGGACGGTTGTGGTGTTTTCACGAGTCCCAACGGGAGGAAGCGGCGGACGCTTTTACTGAGCAGGCGGATCGGGCGACCCCAATTGTCTGAGTTTGTGATGGTGAGTGTGTAGAGGAGGTTGATACTATGAAACGCTGGCCTATCGTATGGATAGCGATCGCGTTATGGGTGGTAAGTTGCACAACAGAGACGCCCGCACCTTTCGCGCCCCCGGTGTCCGAGCCCGGGACCTTGCGGGTGATGACGTACGGCAGTTTCGATATGCGTGAGGAGGTCATCGCGGCGTTTGAGTCGGAGCACAACGCGCAGGTGCAGTTCCTGGACGCTGGGGATACCGGACAGATGCTCAGCCAGGCGATCCTCAGCAAGGATAACCCCCAGGCGGACGTGATGTACGGGCTGGACAACACCTTCCTGAGCCGGGCGTTGAACGAGGACATCTTCGCGCCCTACGAGGCCGAGGCCCTGGCGAACGTCCCGGACGCCCTCGAGTTGGATCCGGAGCACCGCGTCTCCCCGGTCGATTTCGGCGACGTCTGCCTGAACTACGACAAGGCGGCCCTGGAGGAGGCCGGCGTCGAGCCGCCGGCGAGCCTGGAGGCCCTCACGCAGCCCGACTATGCGGGGATGACCGTGATGGAGAACCCGGCGTCGTCCTCACCGGGCCTGGCCTTCCTGCTGGCGACGATTGACACGCTGGGGGAGGATGGGTATCTGGATTATTGGGCCGAACTGCGCGAGAACGACCTGTTGGTGGTCGACGACTGGAGCACGGCCTACTACGGGGAGTTCAGCGGCGGATCGGGCAGCGAGGGATCGCGCCCCATCGTGGTCAGCTACGCGACCAGCCCGGCGGCTGAGGTCTACTTCAGTGAGGGCGCCCTGGAGACGCCCCCGACTGGCGCGGTCACCGCACCGGGCACGTGCTTCCGGCAGATCGAGTTTGTGGGCGTGCTGAAGAACGCCGAGAACCCCGAGCTTGCGAAGGCGTTTGTAGAGTTCGCCCTGGGCGAGACGTTCCAGGAGGCGATCCCGCTCCATATGTGGGTCTATCCGGCGCACGAGAACGCCGATCTTCCGCCGGTCTTTGAGGACTTTGCAGTTCAGGCGGAGGAGCCGGCGAGCCTTCCGGCGGCCGAGATTGAGGAGAACCGGCGGGATTGGATCGATGCGTGGACCGAGGTCGTCCTGCAGTGAACGATCGAGGTCGTGGGCGCCCCGATGGTCCATCGGGGCGCCCGATCGCCCGCCGGTGGGTCTGGCTTGGCCTCCTGCTGCCGCCCCTGGTCTTCCTCCTCCTCTTCTACGTCTATCCGATGGGGGCGATTTTGCAGGTCAGCTTCGTCGATGGGGCGTGGGATGCGCTCCTGGCGCGGCTGGCTCGATCCTCGACCCTGCGGCTGATCCGCTTCACCTTCGGGCAGGCGCTGCTCTCCACGGGTCTGACCCTGCTCCTGGGGGTGCCGGGGGCGTACGTCTTCGCGCGGTACACGTTTCCGGGCAAGCGCCTGCTGCAGTCCCTCACGACGGTCCCGTTCGTGCTGCCGACGGTCGTCGTCGCGGCTGCGTTCAGCGCCGTGCTGGGGCCGAATTCGCTGCTCGCCCGGCTCACGGGCGGGGCCCTGGACCTGCGGTACACGCTGGGGGCCATTCTCCTGGCGCACGTCTTCTACAACTACACGGTCGTGCTCCGGATGGTGCGGGGCTTCTGGGCCACGCTCAATCCCAACCTGGAGCAGGCTGCGCGCACGCTGGGGGCGCCGCCGTGGCGCGCCTTCGTTGAGGTTACCCTGCCGCTCCTGCTGCCCGCGCTGGCCGCGGCCGGCGTGTTGGTCTTTCTCTTCTGCTTTACCAGTTTCGGCGTGATCCTGATCCTGGGCGGACCCAGGTTCGCGACCCTGGAGGTCGCGATCTACCGGCAGACGGTCAATTTTGCCGACCTGCCGTTCGCGGCGTCGCTCTCCCTGGTGCAGGTGGTCTTCACGTTCCTGCTGACGCTGGTCTACACGCGCTTACAGGCGAAGGTCTCCCGCCCGTTGGATCTCCGGCCTCAGTGGACCACGGTGCGCAAGCCACGCACGTTCCAGGAGATCGCCCTGTTGGTCGGCAACGTGGTCGTGATGGTCGTGCTGCTAGGCTATCCGCTCCTGACGCTGGTCGTCCGGTCGTTTCAGGCCGGATGGCGGTACTATCGCGCGCTCTTCCAGAACCCCCGGCACGCGATCTTCTACGTGCCCCCGCTGGCGGCGGTGGAGAACTCTGTCCGGATTGCGCTGGTGACCACCGGGCTGGCCCTCGTGCTGGGGCTGCTGACTTCGGTCGCGCTCTACCGGCGCAAGCACGGCTGGGTCCTGGACGCGCTCTTTATGCTCCCGCTGGGCACGTCGGCGGTGACGCTGGGCCTGGGCTATCTGCTGGCCATGGGCGCGCCGCCGCTCTCGCTGCGGGGGACGTCGGCGTTGATCGTCTTCGGGCACACGCTGGTCGCGCTGCCGTTTGTCGTGCGCAGCGTGCTGCCGGCGCTGCAATCGATCCAACCCCGGCTCCGGGAGGCGGCGGCGGTGCTGGGCAGCTCGCCGTTCCGGGTCTTCCTGGAGGTCGATCTGCCCATCGTCTGGCGGGCGCTGGCGGTGGGCGCCGTCTTTGCTTTTACCATCTCGATGGGGGAGTTTGGGGCGACCTCCATGATCGCGCGGCCGGAGCTGCCCACGATCCCCATCGCCATTTACCGATTCCTGTCCAAACCGGGCGCGATGAACTACGGGCAGGCGCTGGCCATGGCGACGATTCTGATGGCGGTCTGTGTGGTAGGGTTTGTCGCGATGGAGAGCCTGCGGCCGCCGGGCTCTCAGACCTTCTGAGTTTACAGATCCGGACGTAAATAACTAAACATTTCCAAGATGCCCATGGAAACGCAGAATCTCTTTAGTTATTCATGACCAGATCCATAATAAGGAGTGCGTGTGGCATTTCTCGAACTTGACCGGATTGACAAGACCTACGAGCAGGCCCTGCTGCTCCGCGAGGTCTCCTTGACCGTCGAGCGGGGCGAGGTGGTCAGCCTGCTGGGGCCCTCCGGCAGCGGCAAGACGACCCTGCTGCGCATTATCGCCGGGCTCGAGCCCAGCGAGGGCGGGCGCGTTCTTCTGGAGGGACAGGACCTCGCACAGGTGCCGACCCACGAGCGGGGCGTGGTCCTGATGTTTCAGGAGTACGCGCTCTTTCCGCACCGCACGGTAGCGGAGAACGTGGCCTTTGGGCTGCGGATGCGCGGGCGATCCCAGGGGGCGATCGACGAGAAGGTCGCCGAGATGCTCGAAGTGATGGGCCTGGCACGGTTCGCCGGCCGCAGCGTCGTCGATCTCTCGGGCGGCGAGCGGCAGCGGGTGGCGCTCGCCCGCAGCCTGGCGCCGGAACCCCGTCTGCTGCTCCTGGATGAGCCGTTGGGGTCGCTGGACCGCACGCTGCGCCAGCGGCTGCTTGAGGAGTTGGCCGTCATCCTCCGCCGGGTCGGGGTGACGACGATCACGGTGACCCACGATCAGGAGGAGGCCTTCGCCCTGGCGGATCGCGTGGCCCTGCTGCACGGGGGGCGCGTCGTCCAGATGGGGCCGCCGACTGAGATCTACCGCGAGCCGGCCAATGCCTGGGTGGCGGAGTTCCTGGGGCTTGAGAATCTCTTTGAGGCCGAGGTTGTAGCGCCCCACCGGGTCGGGTCCGCGTTGGGCCTGGTGGATCTGGCGTCCCGCGTCGCCCTGCCCGACGTGGGGGCGACCGGCTGGCTGCTGGTGATGCCTTGGGGGATGCAGCTCGTCCGTGACGCGGACGCGCGCGCCGATTGCGCCCTGTGCGGCACGGTGACACACCGGACCTTTCACGGGCGGACCTTCGTGATCTGGATCGAGATCGGGGACGCCGACCTGCGGATGACCTTGGAAGCCGGGCGTGCGGTGCCCGAGATTGGGGATCAGGTCGCCGTCAGGCTCGATCCCGACGGCTTGCAGTGGCTCGACTCAGGGCCCGTCGACGCATAGCCAGTCGTACGCGGCCGTGAGCTGCCGGGCGTCGGTGCTGCTGCCCCCGCTGGCCTCGGCAGGCGAGGCCGCCGCCGCGTGCACCAACGTCAGCGTCGTGGGGCCGTCCGGGTTGACGGCCTCGGCCGGCAGGGTGAGGGTGACGACCGACCACTGCACCGGCAGTTCAGCGCGGTCCAACGCGCGCCCGTCTGCGTGCAGGGCGACGGCCTGGGCCTCGGGATAGGCCATACCCCGGAGGCGCAGCTCGTAGTTTTGACCGGGGGGCAGGGTGACCCTCAGCGTGGACGTGGGGGCGTTGCCGGCCCAGCGCGCGTTGACGCCGCCGATGGCCTCAGGCCGGAACCAGCCGGTGCCCAGATAGCGGGCGTCGGTCTCCCCGCCGATCTCCACACACCCGCCGGCATCGGGGGCTAACGCCGCCGCCGGCACGTTCGCGGCCTCGGTCAGCACTTGAACCCGAACCTGATCGTGCTGGGGGTGGACGCGGCGGTCCCGGGCGAAGACCTTGTCCTCGATGGGCACCCAGCGTCCCCCGCCGCTCAGGATGTCAACGACGGCGCTGGGGAACTGGTCGCGGTCGACGATCGCGACGTACGTCACCGGCGCGCCCTCCCCGGCAAGCCATCCCTCCACCGCGCTGGCGTCGAACTGATAGAGGTAGGCGTGCCGGTAGGCGGGCAGTTCTACCTGCACGGCCCGGTAGGCGCCCGCCGCCGCGACCAGGGTTCTGTCGGGAGGGTAGTGGTCCGCGAGATACCGGGTCGCTTGGACCGGCGGCGCCGGGACGTGTGCGAGGGTCGCCGCCCAGGGCAGGGCCAGGCGCATCAGGAACAAGGGGGCCGCGACCATGACCCCGACCTTGAGCTCGTTAGCGATGGGCCACCGGGCCCACCCGGCTGCGACCAACAGGACCAGGGGCGGTAGGAGGGGAAGGAGCAGGCGCGGCCGGTCCAGGGTCTCAAAGGCGAGGATCTGCACGGCGACGGCGAGGGCCCAGAGTCCCACCCACCGGATCCTCCGCCGGCGCCATCCGGCGGCCAGGAGGCCGGGGATGACCAGCAGCCCGACCGGCACCAGGGTCAGCAGCGCCCCGGTCGAATTGAGCGTCTGGGGGGTGAGTCCCAGGTTCGACTCCATGATCGTGCGGGCGAAGGCGAGCCACCGTCTGCGCAGGATCTCGGGCAGCGCGCCGTCCATCCCGGTGATGGCGTCGGCGCGCCCGACGTGCGCGGCGTGCCCGATGATCGCCTCGGTGTAACGCCGGAGCCCCGTCCAAAGGCTGTTGAGACTAAGGTTGCCGGGCTCGAAACCGCCGAAGGATAGGGCGGTTGGGATCAGCCAGAGGAGCACGCCGGCGACGCAAGCGAGGATGCTCAGCGGGTGGAAGGCCCGTTGTCGGCGCGCGAGCAGCAGATAGACTGCCAGCAGCAGGAAGGGGAGCGCGTTCTGCGGGCGCACGCCCAGGGCCAGCCCACTCGCCAATGCGGCGGCCCAGGGAACGCCTTCGGACGCCCGGCTTATCCATCGCGCCCACAGCCAGAGGGGCAGCAGGATGGCGGCGAGGCCGGGGGCGTCGCTAAGGGCCTTCTCGGCGGTCAGCCAATGGACGGGCAGGCACGCGAGCAGCAGCGCGGCGAGCAGTCCGGTCGACGGGCGGGCCGGATCGATCGTCCGGCCCAGGAGGTAGACCAGGACCACGGACGCTGCGCCCGCAAGCGCGCTGAGCGTGGTCAGGGTCGTGGTCGCGTCGCCGGTCAGGAACTTCAGGGCCCATCCCAACGTTATATAGATGGGGAAGCCGGGTGGGTGGGGCTGCTGCAAGGGCAGGCTGTAATGATCGAGGGCCAGGGTGAAGCTGTAGCTGTCAAAGTCGTCCAAAGTGGCGCTGCGAAAGGCCAGGTAGAGGAGGAGGGCGCTCAGCATGAGCACCATCGGGACGCACAGCTGTTCGCGGGTTCGCGCTGCGCGGGGCGGGTGGTACTCGGCGCTGAACTGGGACCTGGAACCTCTGCCGGCAGGCGGCTTCTTGGCGTTCTCCGTGAGTTTTGGCATAATACAGGTCAGTATAACTGAAGATGTCGGTCTCAACAACGTCATAGTTATTGTTCAAAGCATAGGACACTATCGGGGTTAGAGCTCAAAGGTTTCCGTTCTTGACGATAGGCAGCACTTTGCGCTAGCAAAACCCTCTGCGGATCCCAGTATTCTGCACATATCCTATGGTGGTTTGACATCGACTATCCGTATGTTATAATCTCTCTGTATTTTCGAGCTTTGCCTATCGGGGGGCCGCCAGTGGAAGGTGTCTTAGACGTGACGCTGGCGGCTGCATTCTGTTAAGGGCTAAGTATAAGGACTTATCCTTTTCTTTATCTATGGTAGAGTTGTAGAGAGGTCTAGACTTGAGAGTGACACGATGGATGATGGATTGATATTCCGACCCTGTCCGTTTTGTCGACAGGCTCAAGGAGGTACAGACTTATGATCGGCAAGTACACCCGAACGCTGATGACCCTGTGTCTGTTAGCGTTTATGATGGTCGCCGGGCTTGCGGTCTCCGAAGTTCAAGCTTCTGAGATGGCTCAGCCTGTGCGACAGACCGGCGCCAATCTTGTGGACAATCCCGGGTTTGAGGGGATTGGTCTACCCGTGACTAACTCCTCTCCAAACCCCAATAACTGGACGCGCGACACGTTCTCCGGCGCGCAGTATGGGGAGATCTACTCACCCAGCGGCTGGGTGACGTGGTGGGAGGAGGGGGAGTTCAAACGCCCGGAGTGCAAGGTGATCCCCAACCAGCATCCCTTCAACGCCGAGCCGACGCGGATCTATCAGGGATACTACTCGGGGATGTGTTTCACGTTCTTCGGCAAGCAACACGCCGGCTATTACCAGGTCGTGCGGGATATTCCCCCCAACTCCAAGGTGCAGGCTTCGTTCTACGCCCACGCGTGGACCAGCAACAAGGACAACCCCCCGACGACCGACCAAGAGGGCGATCCGTATGCGTTCTACTTCCGCGTTGGGATTGATCCCAACGGTGGGACCGATCCGTTTAGCTCGAACGTTGTCTGGAGTTCGCCCTACTACCATTACGATGAGTTCGGCCTTGTCGGCCCGCTGGAAGGGACGGTCGGGGAATCGGGCGCCGCGACGATGTTTATGGAAGCTTACGGCAAGTGGCCGAATAAGCACAACGATGCGTATATGGACAACCCCAGCTTGAAGCTCGTCGCGCCCGGGGAGACGCCTACGCCCACAGCGCCGCCCCCGCCCCCGACGTCGGAGACGCCGCCGACGCCTCAGGGGCCTCAGTATACGCCGACCCCGCGTCCTGATGGCGCGATCGTCCACACGATTGAGTCCGGGGATACGCTTTTCGGACTGGCCATCGCTTATGACGTCCCGGTCGATCAGATTTACGAGTTGAACGACTTAGGGCCTAACGATCTGCTCGCCATCGGACAGGAGATCGTCATCTCCGTGAGCGGCGACGCTGTGCAGCCCACGCCGACGCCCACGCCTCAGCCCGAGACAACGGCGCCCGAGGCCACGGAAGAGCCGACGTCGCCCGAGGGCGGGTCCGGCGGGCCGGCGGCTGCGCCGGCCGAGGGGAAGGCCTCGGTCTGTGTCCTGGCCTTTTACGATGCCAACGCCAACATGTTCCGCGAGGCCGACGAGGGGGAGATGCTGCTCCCCAACGCCGAGATCAATTTACTGGCTCGGAGCGGCCCGATTGACAGCCGGACCACCGACGGTATCAGTGAGCCCTGGTGTTTCACCGACCTGGAGCCCGGCAATTATATCCTGCGACACTCACCGCCTCCCGGTTACACGCTCACGGACGGTGGGCAGGTCAACTTCAAGTTGAACGCGGGGCAGGTCTGGGACCTGGAACTGGCCTACGTCCGAGACGAAGAGGGCGCGGCTGCCAATCCGGAGACACCGGGTAACAGTGATGATCCCGCGACCGAATCCCCGGAGAACAATCCCACCGACGATCCGGAGAACAACGACGCCGAGGGCTCTGGTGTGACGAACGTGCTTAACGTCATCTTGCGGGTCAGCGGGTTTATCGTGTTGGCCCTTGCTGTCGCCGTCCTGGTGCTCTTTATCCTATCCCGACGTTCGGCTTAGGTCTTACGGAGGCGTCGACCCGATGGCGCGATTTGCGCCATCGGAGATGATGAAAAAGGCCACCGGGTGCAACCCGGTGGCCTTTCATAACTCGGGCCTATGGGCCTGCCGATTTCAGTCCCAGTCCTCATCATCGAGGGTGAGATCCTCCACGTCTTGATCCTCGTCCTCGATCTCGTCGTCATCGTCCCAGTCCAGATCGCCGAAGGCATCCTGTTCCTTGATCGCTGAGACCGCCTCCAGTTCCAGCGGGCGTACGTTGAGCACTCCCAGGGCGCGTCCGCACGTGCTGCACGTGATCTGATTCTGATCCCCACGCTTGACGTCCACCGTGATACTCAGCCTCGCTCCACACTCAGGGCATTTCGCCATTATTTCGCTCCAATTTGAGAGACAAGAAGTTTCTCTACACTATATGAAAACCGGTGGGAAAAGTCAATCACACGCTGAATCCAGTCCAAGGTGGTGCGTCGGGAGTGTGCGTCTTTTTCGTCTCCATTCTTTGACTTTTTAGCCGGCTATGATAAGATTTTGAGAGGTAGGCTTTCGGTGTGTATACACTTTGCTTACCTGCTATAAGGATATAAGGGAATTGTGTCATCCGTTAGACTTCCCCTGCCCCGTACTTAATGAACCTTTAGAGAAGGGCGATGGTTTTGATCGCCCAACCAATAGCCTGGAGTTATCTTATGAAAACCAAGCAAGTCAAGCTTATTTTCCGCATTATTGGTCTTTTGGTCGTTGGATCCGCCGCTATCGCCCTTGGTGAACTGGTCATTCGCGTTCCAGCCTTTCCGATCTCATTTCGCATTTATGCCCTGACGTTTATGGGGATTTTGGGGGGCATTGTGGGCTACATCGTGACGCCGAAGCTGGTTCTCCGGCCCGTCAACCGCCTGCGGCGCTTAATTCAGCAGGTACCGGCCTCGGACATCTTCGCGGCCACGTTAGGGCTCTTTGTGGGACTGGCGTTTGGTGCGATATCGGCCTATCCCCTCTCTCTCTTGCCCAACCCGTTAGGGCAGTTCTTACCGTTTATTGTCGCGGCGGGGTTCGGCTACGCCGGTCTCGCGATCACCATCGCGCGCCCGGACTTGCTGCAAGGGATCCGTGATCGTCTGTTTCCTAAGGACGAGCCGCCCGATCTCGTTCGCGAGGTGCAGCCGGCGGAGGACGTTCCGAGCCTTCCGACGATTCTGCTGGACACGAGCGTCATCATCGATGGACGGATCGCCGACATCTGTCGGACCGGGTTTATTCAGGGGGAGCTGGTCGTCCCGCTGTTTGTGCTCAACGAGCTCCAACACGTGGCCGATTCCGCCGATACCCTGCGTCGCAACCGGGGGCGCCGGGGCCTGGAGATCCTGCGACAACTGCAGGAGGAGTCTCCCGTGCCGGTGCGCCTGACGGAATCGGACGTGCCCAGTGTGCGGGAGGTCGATGATAAGCTCATCGCGCTGGCCAAGGAGATGAACAGCTCGATCTTGACCAACGATTACAATCTCAACCGCGTCGCTGAGCTTCAGTCGGTCAACGTGCTCAACGTGAACGAGCTCGCCAACGCGGTGAAGACTGTCCTGCTCCCCGGGGAGGATTTCACGATTCATATTATGCAAGAGGGAAAAGAGTATAATCAGGGCGTCGGCTATCTTGATGATGGTACCATGGTAGTGGTTGAGGATGGTGCAGACTACATCGGTGCGACTGTGGACGTCACAGTCAGCAAGGTGCTGCAGACCGCGGCGGGTCGGATGATCTTTGCCCGCCCCAAGAAAGAGGAAGGAAACTAAGAGGAAGCGGATATGGCACTCAACGTTTATAATTATCTGACTCGCGAGCTCGAACGGTTCCGCCCGGTCAACCGGGATCGTGTCAATATGTACGTCTGTGGTCCGACGGTTTACGATCACTCTCACCTGGGTCACGCGAAGACCTATGTGTCGATGGACGTCGTCGTGCGGTATCTCCGCTATACCGGTTATCAGGTCACGTACGTCCGCAACCTGACCGACGTGGGACATATGCTGCGCACCGGCGAAGATCGCATCCTGCGGGGGGCGCGGCGTGAAGGCCTGCAGCCGATGGAGGTGGTCGATACCTACATTCGGAGTTTCCACGACGATATGGATGCGATCGGCGTCGTCCGGCCCAATATCTCCCCCCGGGCGACGTGTCACGTGCCCGAGATGATCGAGTGGGTCCAGGACCTTATCGACCAGGGGCACGCCTACGAGGCGAACGGCAACGTCTACTTCTCGATCGAATCGTTCCCGGAGTATGGGAAGTTATCGCACCGCGACATCGAGGACATGCAGGCCGGCGCTCGGGTCGCCGTTCGGGAGGAGAAGCGGAACCCGGCGGACTTCGCGCTCTGGAAGCGGGCCGAGCCCGAACACGTTATGCGATGGCCGAGCCCGTGGGGCGAGGGCTATCCCGGTTGGCACATCGAATGTTCGGTGATGTCCAATAAGTATTTGGGTGGGAACTTTGACATCCACGGGGGCGGGCTGGAGAATATGTTCCCGCACAACGACTGTGAGATTGCCCAATCGGAAGCTCATAATAGCGAGCCGTTTGCGAACTACTGGCTGCTCGTGGGGTCCCTGACGGTCAACGGCGTCCAGATGAGCAAGAGCCTGGGGAATTTCTTGACCATCAAGGACGCGCTTAAGCTCTACACGCCGGAGGCGATTCGTTACTTCGTGCTCACCAGTCACTATCGCGGGTCCGTGGACTACAGCCGGGAAGCCTTGCAGTCCGCCCAGCGGGGCATCAACCGGTTCCACAACACGGTCCGGAAACTCAGGCGCCGGATGAAGGATCTGGCGCCGACGTCCGGGGCCGGGACGGCTGCGCTGTCCAGCGTGATGTCCCTGGAGGGCTACCGGGACGATTTCAAGGCCGCGATGGACGATGATTTCAACACCCCGAAAGCGTTGAGCGTTATCTTCGATTTGGTTAAAGAGGTCAATCGGACCCTCGACCAGGCGGAGAGCCCCAGTCTGGGCACCTTGTCGGCAATGGATAAGATCTTCCGGGATCTTGCCGGCGAGGTCCTCGGCATCCTGCCCGAGAACCTCGAGAGTCAGGTGGGCGGGGAGATGGTTGAGGGGCTGGTCAAAACGCTGTTGGACCTTCGCGACGAGTACCGCGCTGAACAGGCGTGGGATAAGGCCGATGCGATTCGGGATCGTTTGAGCGAGTTAGGCATCGCCATCGAAGACGGTCAGAATGAGACGACCTGGAGCCTGAAGTAGGGGTTCACCCCTCTGAAAATGGGATCCGTTCGTAGTAGGCGATTCATCGCCGTGATGCTCTATCAGACCAAGGTGCAATTCAAACACGCATGGCGCTAAAGGCGCCTACTACGAACCGTTTTCATGATCGTTGGACGGCGTTCGCGTTGTGGTGTGCATCGAGGATTCTGTTTCGGAGGTCGAACTATCATGAGAGAGACACTCTACGGGCGACAGGCGATTCGGGAACTGCTCCGAGCCGGGCGCCGCGACGTGTATCGACTGTTTCTGATCGAGGGGACGATTCGCGCTCCCATCGTCGACGAGATTGTGAGCCTGGCTGAGGAGCGCGGCGTTTCCATCCAGTCGGTCTCACGCTATGAGATGGAGCGGATGTTTGGGGACGATAACCACCAGGGCGTAGCGGTCGAAGCCTCGGAGTATCCGTACGCTTACCTGGAGGATATGCTCGACCTCGCTAAGTCCCGGGAGGAACCGCCGCTCCTGCTGATGCTGGATCTGATCCAGGACGTTCACAACCTGGGCAGCCTGATTCGCACGGCGGACGCGGTTGGGGCTCACGGCGTCGTGCTCCAGGGCCGCCGGGCCGCCGGGGTGACGTCCGCTGTGGTCAACACCTCCTCGGGGGCGGTCGAACATCTCCTGGTGGGGCAGGTTACGAATCTGGCTCGGACGTTGGAGCGCCTCAAGGACGGGGATATGTGGATCGTGGGGCTCGAGGACGTCTATGGTGCCAAACCCTACATGGAGGCGGATCTCACCGTGTCTCTAGGGCTGGTTGTGGGCAGCGAGGGCAACGGCATTCGACGCCTGGTCCGGGAGCGGTGTGATTGGATGATCTCGATCCCGATGCGCGGAAAGATTGCATCCCTTAACGCGGCGGTCGCCGGTTCGATTGCGCTCTACGAAGTATTACGACAGCGGACGGTCTACTAAGTAGATGTGAGAAAGTATCTTAACAGTGCTCGTAGCCCCCGTCCCCGGGGGCGGAGGCCAAGGAACTTTTTCGGAGTTACTTAGCGGTTGACATCTGAAGGTTGGTCGCTGACGCATGGGTCGCGGCGGGATCGCTTGACGTCCCGTCGCGTTTCCTTGTCAGAGCGTCATCACCATCTGTTGAAGGGTGCGGTGAATCTCGAATCCATAGGCCGCCATCGCGTCCAGCAGGAGCGGCTGATCGGGAACGATCGCGACGACGGGCCAATCGCGGTGGTTCGGCATGTGGGTGCTCGCTTGGGCGATGAGGGCGTTCGCGCCGGCGCGCCCCTCCCGGGGGTCCATAAACACGTCCCACGTATGAAAGTGGCTGTCCCGGTTGGTCTTGGTCCGGGCAGCCATCCGGGGCATCGCGGGGTCACCGCAGATCCAGGCCCGTTCCCGCTGGCGGTTGAGCCATAGTTCCAGGTGTCGTTGGATGCCGCCGAAGTTGTACAGACTTTCGCGAATCTCAAGCACACGGCGCTGCCGGGGACTGTACGCGAGTTGGGCCAGGGAAAGCCAGGCTCGACTATCTCGCGGGCGGGAACGGCGCCAGGTCGTGTTTGTGCGCGTTGACCTGGGCCAGGTTGTGTGCTCCGGTCGCCAGAGGTGTTGGGTCTGACCGACGGTTCGGAATCCGAGCCGCTGGTAGAGACCGCAGGCGATCGCGTTGCTGGCCCGGACCTCCAGCCCGATCCAACGAGTAGATCGCCTCTGGGTCGTGGCAATCGTCCGCTCCATCAAGGCCCGACCGATCCCGTGTCCTTGATAGTTGGGGTGGACGACGACGTTGCCGATCAAGCGACCGCGCGTATGATAGGGCGCGGCGCGGCGGATGGAGAGGTTGCCGACGATCGCCCCGTCCTCGACCCAGACGAATCCTTGCGTTTCCAGGGCGGTGCCATTCAGCAGACGGAAGACGCCCTGTTGGTAGAGGAGTTGCCGCATCTCTTTCAGCATCGCCCAACCCTGGGGATCAAGCTCGTCCTTGAATCCCAATTCGATAAGGTCTAGAATTGCGGGCATATCGTCGCGGGGACGTATGGGACGGATTGGGTCGTCTTTTCTGCTTGTTTTTTTGGCCATAAATTGGTATTTTGTCTGTTTGAGAAGGATGGGATCCGACGGCGCTCCGTTGCCGCAGAGCGCTTCTGTGATTGTAATGAGAAACGGCAGTGCGTCAAGGTCTTGGCGTGCTGGGATCCGGGTGCGCCCGGGAGCCGGGTGCGCCCGGGCGCCGGGTGTGTCTGGCATTGTCCGAACGTACGTCTCAGTCTATAATGGTAGGCAACTCGCGCATTTCATGGAGGAGATGAATGAAAGATACGAAGCAGTGGCTCATAGTCGTGCTTGGGATGGTTCTGGTCTTTGGGATGGTGACCGCATGTGGCGACCCGGCACAGGATCCGAATCCGGCGGCACCGGTGACGGAGTCCGAGACCTCTGGCGAGGACGCGGAGGAGACGCCGGCGGACGATGCGGAGGCCACAACGCCCACCCCCGAGCCGACGCCGACTGCGACGACGGAGCCGGTCGCGGCGATTGTCAACGGTACGCCGATTCCGCTGGCGTCTTACGAGCATCAGGTCTCCCGATATGAGGCCTCGATGGTGGCTGCCGGGGAGGATCTGGACAAGCCGGAGGGGCAGCAGGCCGCCGCTCAAGGACGTCGATGGGTGCTGGATCTGATGATCGAACAGGTGCTCATTGAGCAAGCCGCCGCCGAAGAAGGGGTTACTGTGACGGATGACGAGCTTCAGGGGACGATTGACTCCCTCCGGGAGGAGATCGGGGACGACGACTTTAATGCATGGTTGGAAAAAGAAGGGATGTCGCTGGAGCAGATGCGGGAGCGCCTGCGGAGCGATATGATCGCGACAAAGATGGCGAATAGGATCGCCGAGTCGGTTCCCCAGACCACCGATCACGTTCACGCCCGGCACATTCTCCTGGCCACGCGGGAGGAAGCCGAGCGCATTCTCAGTCAGCTTGAGGCCGGCGGGGATTTCGCAACCCTGGCCCGGGAGTACTCGAACGACGTCAGCACGCGGGACGTGGGTGGCGACCTAGGCTTTTTCCCGCCCGGAGTCCTGACCTCCGATTCCGTGGAGGCGGCAGCGTTTGCCCTCCAGCCCGGTCAGATCAGCGTCGTCGTCGAGAGTGACCTGGGGTTTCACGTGGTTCAGGTCGTGGAGCGCACCCCGGATCAGGAGGTGAGCCCGGAGAATCTGCGTCTTCTGCGCGACCAGGCCGTGCGAGGCTGGCTGGACGAGCTTCGCGAGTCGGCCGACATCCAGATCTTTGTGGAGGACTTCTAGGGAGGCATCTATGAGTCAACAAGATCGGCTTTTCAGTCTGCTCAGCCTGGTGATGCTGGGGCTGACGCTGCTCACGATCATCTATTACATTACGATCGTGGTCAATCCGATGACGGGCCTGAACCCTTTCCCCCCGGATCCAGCGGGCTTCATTGTGGCCACGAGCACGCCCACGCCGATCCCGACGGAGACGCCCGTGGCAACGTGGACGCCGACCCGGACGCCGACGATTACCCCAACGCCCCCGCCGAGCTTTACGCCGACCATCACCCCCACGCCCGAGCCGACAGTCCCTCCGACGGATACGCCGACGCCGTCGCTCACGCCCTCGCCGACGCCCCGGGTGACGCGTTCGCCCTATCCCTTCACCTACGAGCTCTCGTATGAGACGCCCTATTACGGCTGTGCCTGGATGGGGGTGGCCGGGACGGTCCAAGATATCGACGGCAATCCGCTTGAGGGGTATCCCATTCACATATGGGGCGGCGGTATCGACGTGGTGGTCACGTCGGGCGACAAACAGATGTACGGGGACTCGGGATGGGAGCAGTTCTTCAATAACGCCCCCATGGATGCAGCGGGCATCTTCCGCGTTCAGATCCACGCGCGGGATAATCCCGACCATCCTCCGGTCTCGGAGGAGATCGTGCTCAACTTCGAGGGCTTCTGCTCCAAGTCGTTGGCCCTCGTCAACTTCGTCAAGAATCACTAAGCGCCTCCTGTGAATCGACTCTACGTCGTGGGCACGCCCATCGGCAACTTGGAGGACATCACGTTGCGGGCCCTGCGCATCCTCAAGTCGGTAAGTCTGATCGCGGCCGAGGACACCCGCAAGGCTTACCGGCTGCTCAAACACTACGAGATTGAGACGCCCCTGACCTCCTTGTTTGAGGCCAACGAGCGGCGTAAGGTGAATCAGATCCTCGAGGCCCTGGGGAGCGGCGACGTCGCGGTGATCTCAGAGGCCGGGATGCCGGGCATCTCCGATCCCGGTTATCCGCTGATCCGGGCCGCCATCGAGCAGGGGGTGCCGGTCGTGCCCATTCCCGGTCCGTCCGCGCACACGGCCGCCCTGGTTGCCTCGGGGCTGCCGACGGATCGATTTACCTTTGTGGGATTTCTGCCGCGCAAACAGGGGGAGCGGGAGCGGGTGATTGCGTCGTTGACGCCGTTGGCGTCGACCCTGCTCGTCTATGCCGCACCTCACCGGCTGCGAGCGATCCTGGACGCGATGCACGAGGCGTGGGGGAACCGTCAGATTGCCGTCTGCCGCGAGCTCACGAAGATGCATGAGGAGATCTGGCGGGGTTCTCTGGGCGACGCGTCATCCTGGGCGGCGTCTACGCCCCCTCGGGGCGAATACACCCTGGTGATCGCCGGTGCGACCGAGGACGCGGCGCGCTGGGATGCGGCGCAGGTGCGGACCGCGCTGGCCCAGCATCTGGAGCGGGGCCTTGCCCCCTCCAGGGCTGCCCGCGAGGTGGCTTCCCTCTCGGGATGGGCGCGCCGGGACGTGTACGAGCTGCAGATTGCGATGAAGCGGGATGAGGTGTAGCCCTGTGTCTCGTTGGGCTACGCCGGCATAGTCTCCGAGCGGTGCTTTAACCACCAGGTGCGCGCATCCGCCTTATCGCGGCGCATCTGTTCGATGAGGGCGCTTGCCGTTGCGTAGCGGACCTCCGGGCGCAGGTAGGCGAGGAACTCCAGTTTCATGCTGGCGTGGTAGATGTCGGCGTCGAAGTCGAGCAGATGGGCCTCGACCGTGGGCTCGCTCTTTTCGAAGGTAGGGCGCACGCCCACGTTGGTGACGGCCGGATAGCGGCCTTGTACGAGGTGGGCCTCACATACGTAGACCCCGTTAGGGGGCAGGAGGCGGCCTGGGGTGAGGGTGAAGTTGGCGGTGGGAAAGCCCAGTTCTCGACCCCGGTGATCGCCGTGCTGAACGATGCTCGTGATATGGTATGGATGCCCCAAGCATCCGTTGGCCTCTTGGATGTGCCCCGACTTGATCGCATCGCGGATCCGGCTGCTGCTCACGGGTGCCCCATCCCAGGTCACCGCTTCGTGGAGCACGTGGACCTCGAATGAGTAGCGCGTCCCCAGCTCCCGGAGCCGCGCGGCGTTGCCCGTTCCCCCCTTACCGAGGCTGAAATCACCGCCGATCCACAGCCCCCCCAACTTGATGTCGTGGACGAGCTGCCGGACAAAGACCGCCGCCGGCGTGTTGATCAGCGTCTGATTGAACGGGAGGATGATGACCCCATCGACGCCCAACGGCTCGAAGAGCGCCAGCCGTTCGTCCAGAGTTGACAGCAGGCCATTCTTTTTGGGTTGGAAGACCTGACGCGGCGGGGGATCGAACGTCAGAATGATAGGCTGCCAGCCGCGTTTGCGTGACTGGTCGACCAGCGTGCGGATGAGAGCTTGATGACCCCGGTGCACACCATCGAATGCGCCGATGGTCACGCCGGTTTTGCTGTTTATTTGAAGGTTGCGTGTGTCGGTTTTGATCCACATCATGGTCTAATGCACGATTATACCGTAAAGGGGCGACTTTGATAAGGTGAGATTTACGAGAGGGCACCATCTTCGTGGCATCGACGGCGCGATGCTTGACGGGCTGCATCCCTCGCTTATAATGCCTTGGGTTTGTCTGACGGTCCCTGCGATCGATTGTCATAGAAACGCTTGTGTGTGCAAGCGATGGATTTTGCGAGCACAACACAGACATAACACGAATATATAAACATAAACATCATATGAACACAAACAAATACTAGGAGGCGCGGGTGACAGAGACAAAGAAGTATCCGATGGCTGAGGCGGTCCGCCAGGCTTATCGTGAGGGGGAGGACGACGACGAGACGTTGGAGCCGATCGTGCGGGCCGACCAGGACGGAACGCCGGTCGGTCGCATTCAGGACGGCGATTATGTGATCTTCTATAACATCCGGGGGGAACGGGAGGTCGAGCTGACCAGTGCGTTCGTCGATCCGGATTTTCCCCACTTCCCCACCAAGGATATGGACGTTCACTTTGCGACGATGATTGAATATGCGCAGGATCTGCCCGTCAAGGTGGCCTTTCCGCCGCAGGGGGAGATCCAAAATACGTTGAGTGAGGTGGTCAGCGACCACGGGATGAAGCAGCTCAAGGTCACGGAGTCGGAGAAGGAGATTCACGTCAGCTACTTCCTCAACGGGAAGCGCGAGGAGCCGCTCCCCGGAGAGGTTCACCGGTCCGTTCCCTCGCCCGAGGTCGACGATTACACCAAGACGCCGGAGATGTCGGCGGCGGCTGTCGCCGAGGCGGTCATCGATGCCTTGGAGGATCCCACCTTCGACCTGATCACGGTCAATTTCGTCAACGTCGACGTGGTCGGCCACATCGAGGATCGGGAGGCCGTCCTCAAGGCGGTGGAGGAGGTCGACCGCCGGGTCGGCGAGGTGGTCAAAGCCGCGCAGGCGGCGGGGGTGACCCCGGTCGTGACCGCCGATCACGGCACCGTCGAGAGCTGGCTCTATCCGGACGGTATGGTCGACACCGGGCACACGGACAGCCCCGTCCCCTTTGTCATCGCGGATCCCGAGCTCAAGGACGTCGCGCTGCACGAGGGCGATGCCTTGACCGACGTGGCACCGACGTTGCTGCATCTTCTGGGGCTGCCCAAGCCGGAGGAGATGACCGGACGTTCGTTGCTTCCCGATTCGGTCGCGCGCGGAGGGCGCCGGGTGCTGCTGGTGATCGCCGACGGGTGGGGCGCCCGGGATGAGGCGTACGGCAATATGATTATGGAAGCCGAGACGCCGGCGATGGATGCCCTTCAGGCTTCGTGGCCCGCCACGCGGCTGCAGGCTGCCGGTGAAGCGGTGGGGATGCCCGCCGGTACCGTGGGAAACTCGGAGTCCGGTCACACCCACATCGGGGTGGGACGGCGCATCCTGGCCGACCGGGTGCGTATCAACCGGGCGATTGAGGACGGCTCGTTCTTTGAGAACGAGCCGTTCCGCTGGGCGATGCAGGGAGCCATTGCCGACGGCACCCGCCTTCACCTCCTGGGGATCGTCTCCTTCTACAGCTCTCACGGTTCGGTCGATCACCTGAACACGCTCATCCAGATGGCGGCCCGGGAGGGCGTCGAGGATCTCTTTCACCATGGGATGCTCGGGCGGCGTGGGGAGCGCGAGGGCAGTGGGGCCCATTACATCGAGGGCGTCGAAAAGGAGATGGAGCGGGTGGGGGTGGGGACCCAGGCCTCCGTCATCGGGCGGTTCTGGAGTATGGACCGTGAGGAGAACTGGGACCGGATTCAGAAGTCCTACCGGTGGTTGGTCGAGGGGGAAGGCCGGCTGGTCAAGGTCGACTAATTACGACGTTCGCAGCCCAGGAAACCAATTATCCCCAAACCCGGGGGCTTTCCTTGGAAAGCCCCCGGGTTCGCGTGAATCCAGGAACTCTCTTAGGGTTCGTAAAAATATAACGTCCCGACTATAACGCTTCCAGCCCCCGTCCTCGGGGGCGTCGGTGCGGGAACTTGTTCCTTTACAGACCCTTAGCGTCGTTCGATAATCGCCAGACTCTGGCCCTTGCGCTTCTTGCGGCGCCTCGATAGGAGCCGTTTGTCCGCGTCGATGGCCTTGAGCATGCGGGTCACCGGGGTCGAACCGCCGTAGACCAGCAGCGTCCCACCCACCTGGGTGACGTCGGCGGCTTTTTCGACCAGATAGGCGTGGACGTCCGGGCCTTCGTCATCACGGAGATTGATGAGCACGAGGTCGTACGACTTCGTGGTCGGCGCTTCGTCGGGCAGGCCGATACAGTGGTAGGCTTCGATCCGGTCCGGAGCGCACCCGTTCTCCGCCAGGTTGAGCCGGCTGTAGCGCAGTGCCAGGAGGTCGCGGCCGGCCAGCGTGATCTCGCCGGGCCGCTGGGTCAACCACGCGATCACGGCCGGATGGCCCTGTCCGGGGTTGAGAACCATCATCCGCTGCGGCGCCGGGACATCCAGGTCAGAGAGCACTTTGGCCGCCAGCACGGTCCGATAGCTCAGGGTGTCGAACTCCGGCAGCCCGACCGCCGTCTTGGCCCTGAAGACCAGCTCGTCCACCTCGAAATCCATCGCTTCGCGGCGGTAAAGATTCTCCTCAATCCCTGCATCCTTGGCAGGGGCCGATTCGAATCGGTACCGGAAGACCGTATGGGCCGATTTGTCCACGCGGTCGAGCAGGACGACGTCGGGTTCCGCCAGGAGGCGGGTCACCAGGGGGATCAGGGGGGAGACGACGACCACGGCGACCTCCCCGTCCGGGGTCAAGAACCGGTTGGCGCCGCGCAATATCTCGGTGATCACGTCCTCGCCGGCCTTGCCGGGGATATTGGCCGCGACCAGGTCGAAATCCTGAGCGGTGACGCCCTCATACCCCAGACTGCCGTAGACCTGGACGTTGCGGAGGTCGTTGCGGCGGGCGTTCTCCCGACCAAAGGCCACCGCCAGCGCGTCGCGGTCGACCATATGGACGGTGCTCTCGGGATAGCGCTTGGCCATCGTCAGCCCGATGGGGCCGTAACCGCATCCCAGATCGAGGACGTGGGTGAAGGGCCCGGCCAGCGCGGGTCTCAGGGATTTCAGCAGGTGGCGGGTGCCGGTATCCACCCGGTGGCTGCTGAAGAGACTCTGAGAGACCGAGAGGGTTATCTCGACGTCACGCAATTCCAGTGGGACTGTTTTCTTCGCATACGTTCGCAGCAAATTCGTTTCAGGCATCTTTCCTTCCTAGGTTTCGTCGCTCTCGACGGGTAGGACAACTTTAGGCTGCCAGAGATGGGTATCGACCCGTTTCATCACGCTGATGAGCGTGCCGCTCTCCGTGCAGGCCCGCACGTACGGGCTGTCGGTCTCCAGATTGAGGGCCAAGCGCTGTCCGTGCTGGACATCCCAGACCTGATCCTCGGTCAGGGCTGCCTTGGGCAGGAACCGGAGCGCCTGGCTTGGGGTGAGGCGCGCCTCCTCGAACCGGTCGTGTTGGTATAGCCTGTAGAGGGCGTCGACCGTGTGGCTCTCGTCGAGCGTGAAGGGTCCGTTTGCCGTCCGCGTCAGCCTATAAAGGTGACCGCCGCAGTCCAATGCCTGCCCGACGTCGTGGGCCAGACTGCGTATATAGGTTCCGGACGAACAGCGGACGTTCACGGTGAGGTCGGGCGGTGTCCAACGGACGATCTCCAGCCGGCGGATCGTGACCGGGCGGGGTTTGACGTCGACCGACTCGCCTTTGCGGGCGAGTTCGTAGAGGCGCTTGCCCTGGACGCGGATGGCAGAATACATCGGGGGGATCTGCATGAGGTCCCCCCGAAACGAACGGAGGGCTTCTTCGATGTCCTCGCGGGTGGCGTCGACCGGCCGGCGTTCGAGGACTTCTGACTCGGTATCGTACGTCGCGGTCGTCTCGCCCAACCGGATGACCGCGCGATAGGATTTATCCAGTCCCTTCAAGAAGCGGGTGAGGCGGGTTGCCGGGCCGAGCAGCAGCACCAGCACGCCGGTGGCCATGGGGTCCAACGTCCCGGTGTGGCCGATTCGGCGCATTTTCAGGAGCCGCCGCACGACGCTCACGGTGTCGTGTGACGTCATCCCTTTTTCTTTGTCGACGATCAGTGCTCCGATCATAGGGCGTTACGGCATTCAGCGTGGGACCATCAACGGGCGGCGTCCACGGCATGGTGAAGCTTCGGCAAGACCTGGGCCAGGATTTCATCCACCGATCCCTCGATCGAGCAACCCGCGGCCAAGCGATGGCCCCCGCCGCCCAATGCGTGCGCCACGGTGGCGACGTCATAGCCGGGTCGCGCGCGAAGGCTTACCTTGACCGTCCCGTCCCGCATTTCGATGAAGGCAGCGGTGATTTTGGCCTCGGCGACCCGGCTCAGGAGATTGCCGAGATCGAGATCCGCGTGATCGCTGACGCCCAGGGATCGCTTTTCGGTCAGTGGTAGGGTCGTCCATGCGACGCTTTCGCTGAGTTGGAGCCGGTTAAGGGCGTTGCCCCACACCTGCATCTTCTTGTAGGGCACCGAATCCAGGGTCTTCTGCATCACCTTCGTGTAATCGCCGCCGGCCTCGATAAGTGTGCCCACAGTGCGGAGCACCGCCGGCGACGTCGACTCCGTGCGGAGCCCTCGGGTGTCCGTGAGCAATCCGACGAGGAGGCAGGTCGCCAGCTCGTCCCGAATCTCAATCCCCAGTACCTCAAGGAGGTCGATCATCGGGAGCACGGTCGCAGCAGCGGTCGGATCGACGAGATTGACGTCGCCGAACGCCTCGTTGGTGGCGTGATGATCGATGACCAGCAGAGGGATTCGGTCGCGCCACGCGTCCCGATACAGGCCGCCGGTTCTCTGGAGGTCGCTCATATCAATGACCACGACCAGGTCGATATTGACCTCCGCCGGGAGCGTCTCCTGATATTGATCCGCTCCCGGTAGATAGGCGAGGTTTTGTCCAAGTGGGTGAACGCAGGCGATGATCGGGTCCTTGCCCAGCTCGCGCAGTGCGAGGCGCAGCGCCAGGGTCGAGCCGATGGTATCGCCGTCCGGACGGGGGTGGGAGATGAGCAGCGGCCGCTCACTCTGCTGTAAGAGCGCCGCTGCTTGCCTTAACGCTGTCTTCATCGAGCTCCTCATCGTCTGGTGATGCCTCTTGGTGTAGTTCGGCTAACAGTGCCTCGATCTTCGCGCCGTGTGCCAGCGAAGGATCGTAGCTAAAGACAAACTCCGGAATATTGCGGAGCCGGAGGACCGGCGCCAGTTCGTGGCGGATCCAGCCGGAGGCCCCTTCAAGGGCGGCCTGGGCCTCTTTGATGTCCTCTTCATCGCCAATCAGGCTGTAATAGACCTCGGCGCGCGAGGTGTCACGGTTCACGCTGACGTCGGTGATCGTGATCTCCGACAGCCTGGGATCCTTACTCTCACGGAGCAAGAGCTCCGTGAGCTTTCTCTGAATCAGATTGTTCACGCGTTTTACGTACTTGCGTCCCATGATATCTCCTCTAAAGGCAAAATCCGCTCGTAGTAGGCGATTCATCGCCGTTACGCTCGTTCGAGCGAAGGCGCAGTTCAAACACGCACGGCGCTAAAGGCGCCTACGGGTAAGGAAAGCACTTACCTAACTACAAACACGTTTTCGTCATCATTGGCGAGCCATAGGCTCGTGGAAACTCCTTCGTATTGACACCTTCCGTGATGGCGGTGGGCACTTTATAGCGATTGCTCCACGCGCTTCATCACATAGAACTGGAGGAGATCCCCCTCCTCGACCTCGTCAAAGCCGTCGACTTTCACGCCGCATTCATATCCCTGGCGGACTTCACGCACGTCCTCCGTGAACCGTTTCAGCGAATCAATCCGGCCGTCGTGAAGCACGTCTCCATCCCGGACGACCAGGACGTTTGCGTTCCGCTGGACGAGCCCCCGGGTGACGTAGCAGCCGGCAATGGTGCCGATGTTGGAGACCTCGAAGGTCTGGCGAACTTCAGCCTCACCGATGCCCTGTTTCCGGTACGTCGGCTCCAGCATACCCTTGAGCGCTTTGTTGACGTCGTCGATCAGCTCGTAGATCACGTCGTAGAGCTGGATGTTGAGCCTCTCTCGGTCTGCCATACGGCGCGCGGCGGAATCGGGACTGACCCGGAATCCGAGGAGAATCGCGTCCGAGGCTAAGGCCAGGTTGATGTCCGACTCATTGATGTTGCCGGCGGCGGCGTGGATCATGTTGACCTTGACGTCCGAATCGCTCAACTGCTCGATGCTGTTCACAATGGGCTCGATGGAACCTTGGACGTCGGTCTTCAGCACGATGTTGAGCTCTTTGACCTCGCCCTCGCGGATGAATGCGGAGAAATCGTCCAGGGAAAGCGGTCGGCCCTGCCCCGCCATGGACTCCTGTTTCGCATCCTCCTGCCGCTTCTCGGCGATCGCGCGGGCGATTCGCTCTTCCTTGACCACGCGCAGGCGGTCGCCGGCTGCGGGGACGTCGTTGAGGCCGAGGATAAGCATCGGGGTGGCCGGCGGCGCCGTGCGGTGCCGGTCGTTGTTTTCGTCGACCAGGGCGCGCACCTTGCCCCACGTATTGCCGACGACGACCACGTCCCCGGTGCGAAGGGTTCCGTTTTGAACGAGGACCGTCGCCAGCGGCCCGCGCCGCTTATCGAGGCGTCCTTCCAGCACCGACCCGACGGCCCCGGTGTCCGGATTGGCTTTGACGCCGATCTCGTCGGCCATCAGGATGATCGCTTCCAGGAGATCCTCGAGCCCGGTTCGCATCTTGGCCGAGACGGGGATGACCATCGTGTCACCACCCCATTCATCGGGGGTCAAGGACAGCTCCTCGCTCAGCTCCTGTTTGACCACCTCGGGCCGGGCGTTGGGCCGGTCCATCTTGTTCAAGGCCACGATGATGGGTACGTGAGCCGCGCGGGCGTGATTGACCGCCTCGATCGTCTGAGGCTTGACCCCATCGTCGGCTGCGACGACGAGGACGGCGACATCCGTCGTGTTTGCGCCTCGGGCCCGCATGGCCGTAAAGGCCTCGTGTCCCGGCGTATCCAGGAAGGTGAGGCGGCGATCGTTGTGTTTGATCTGGTACGCGCCGATGTGCTGGGTGATGCCACCGCTCTCCTCATCGACGACGCTGGTGTGGCGAATCGCATCCAGGAGCGACGTTTTCCCGTGATCGACGTGGCCCAGGACGGTGATGACAGGAGGGCGGCTTTTTAGGTTTTCGGGCTCTTCGTCTGCCAGCAGGATCTGCCACGCGGAGAGTTCCTCTTCGGTCTCCTCCTCCAACTCGGCATACGGCTGCTTGGCATCATAGCCAAACTCAGCGGCGGTGATAGCCGCCGTGTCAAAATCGATCTGTTGGTTGATGCTGGCAAGTACCCCGTTGCTCATCAAGGTCTTGATCACCTTGATCGGCGTCTCGTTCAGCAGCTCCGCGAGATCGCGTACCGTGATAATCTCCGGTATCGTAACTTCCTTTTGTTCTACTTGTTCCAATTGCTCTGCCATAGTCGTCCTCCTTAAAGAACTTAGAATATCCCCCCAACGTCCAAATCCTGAATCAATCGGTCCTTGATGGGGCGATGGTATGAAAAATGTCCCTCTCTCGTCAATCGCAGTGCTTATGACTCCGATCCGGCGTTGACACCTCCGGGCAGCGTTTCTGCGTGCGCGCGGAGCATCTCAACCTCCTCCGGTCGTACCGTGGTCCGCAGCGCGCGGTTAAGGTTGCCGCGTTTCAGCGCTGCGTCCCAGCATGCTGCGTTGCGGCAGAGATACGCGCCGCGCCCTTGCGCTTTCCCTTGTTCGTCGATCACGACGTGACCCGCCGGGGTGCGGACAATCCGGACCAACGCCCGCTTGCGCTTCTTCTCCCGGCATCCGATGCACGTCCGATAGGGTATGTGTCGCTGTTTCGTCTTCTTTTTGCTCATCATTTTGACTCGGTTTTGACTCGGTTGACAAATAAATAGGGACGCCTTGACGTGAACCCTGGCGTCCCCTACGTGCTTAACGACGGCGGTTGTCCGTAACAGGACAACTAGCGTGGTGTTAGCGTCACATCGCTTATTCCTGACCAGGCAAGGGTCGGCTCATAGGACACAGCATAGGGCTTATGCACGTCGTGTCTATCACGAACAGCGTTATCCGGCTCATCATCACATAAAGGGAAGGTTAATAGTCCCCGTATTCGTCCCAAGCTTCCTCGTCATCGTGACGGTGCTTGTGGACCACGAACGTTTCTCCGGTCTCTTCATCGTAGAATACGGCTCGACGACGCGCTTTCTTACCGGAGGTTTTCTCCTCCTCATCCTCTTCTTCATCGATGAAGGGACGCTCATCGTAGACGTATTCATCCTTCGAAAGCACTTCCGTGTAATCATCGACCAGATCGGCGAAGACGTCATCCTCCTCTTCCTCGGTTTTTTCCGTGACCAATTCGATGACCGGCAGCTCCTCTTCTTCCTCTTCCTCCTCGACGGCCTCAGGTTCGACGACCTCGGGCTCCGGTTCCACGGCCTCTTCCACGACCGCTTCAACGTCAGCCGGTTCCGCTGCTTCCTCTTTCTCAACCGCCTCTGGTTCCGCAGCTTCGACGGCGACGACCTCCTCTTCCACAGCCGGTTCGACGACGGGCTCTACCTCGGGGGCTTCCTCTTCCTCCTCGACGGCGAGCTCCGTTTCCGCCGGCATCAGATCCTCGACCAGCTCTTCCACTTCCTCGACCGTTTCGAGTTCCGGCGCCTCGACGGCTTCTCGTTCCTCTTCTTCGATCGAACGGAGCTCCCAGCCGCTTGCGGCGATGCCCTCTTTGATGTCGCCCAGGGCTTTGACGCCGACCCCGTTCAGCATGAGCAGGGCCTCATCGCCCAGCGCCATGCGCTCCATCAGCTCGCCGACGTTGCTCAATCCATCGCTGATCAGGTTGCTGTAAATCTTGGGCGCGAGCTCCAATTCGCTCAGCGGCGTGTTGTAGGCGGCCTTCGGGACGCGTTCCCGCGCCTCCCGCTTGGCCTCGACCCGGGCGGCTTCCACACGTCGTTGCGCGTGGCGCCGCTCGCGCGCCTGTTGGGCGCCGGGCCGTTCGGCATCGCGGCGGGCGATGGCGACCTCTCGGATTGACTTGACGGTTTCTCCGATCAGGCGGCGTTCTTCGTCTGTGTAAGGATACCGGTCCTCCTCGTGCGAGCGCATCACAGACGCCAGCTTAGGCAGCAGCGCCGCCCGATTGCCCAGGTCGTCCAGGAGTTCCGGCGTCTTGTTGATCTGCTCCAAGGCCCAGAAACCGGCCTCGGTGGCGCCTTGGATGTCCACGCGCCAGTTGGTGAGCTTGGCCGCAAGCCGGGCGTTCTGGCCCGAGCGTCCGATGGCCAGGGAAAGGTGCTGATCCAGCACGACGACCGAGGCGGTGCGCCCATTGGGATTGTTCTCATCCAACGTGACGCAGAGAATCACCGGTACGCTTAAGGCGTTGCTGATAAACGTCGCCGGATCCTCACTGTACTCCAGGACGTCAATACGTTCGTCGTGGAGTTCCCGCGAGATCGTCTGAATACGGATACCGCGCATCCCAACACATGCCCCTACCGGATCGATACCGGTCTGGGTGGCCGAGACGGCGATCTTCGCCCGCGTCCCCGCCTCGCGCGCCACGGCGTTGATCTCCACCTGCCCAGCGCGGACCTCGGGAACCTCCAGCTCCAGGAGCCTGCGCAGCATCAGCGGATGGCTGCGGCTGACGATGATGTTGGGTCCCCGGGACGTGCGGCGGACCTGGAGTACGTAGGCGCGAATCTTCTGGTGTAAGACGTAGCGCTCGCCCGGAATCTGCTCGCGGCGAGGCATATGCGCCTCCTCGGTGCGTTCCAGGTGCAGTGTGACGCCACGCGGTGAGACCGACTGCACGGTCCCAATAATGATTTCGTTCTCCTGCCGGCTGAAACGATTGAACTGACTCTCTCGTTCCGCCTCTCGCAGCCGTTGGGTGATAACCTGCTTCGCCGTCTGTGCAGCAATACGACCGAAGTCCTTCGGCGTATCATCGACCATCACGGTCTCTTCGAGTTCAACGTCCGGCTTGATGCGGCGGGCTTTCTTGAGGGAGATTTGTGCGATCGGATCGTCAACGGATTCGACGATTTCTTTTTCAATATGGATACGGGCTAACCCTGTGCTGAGATTGATCTCGGCAGATACGTTCTGGGTGGGCGAAACTTTCGAGTCACGCCGGTACGCGGTCACCAAGGCTGCACGAATGGCATCCAAGACGACCTCTCTTGGTAGATTGTACTCAGAGCATATCTGATTAAATGCCAGGGCGAACTCGCTTTTCATTAGTTACCTGCCTCCCACTATGAATCTGAAGGTCGACCTCAAGATCGACCTACAAAGAAAAGTGGGGACACTCCCCACTTTTAGTAGTAAATCTCTACTCTTCTGACTACAATTATAACATAGGTAGGGGTGCCGGGCAAGGTAGAAACCACCCCAAGTAGGGCAATTGCATTTGGCGAAAATGAGTTAAGATAAGA
>DAOTTS010000183.1:0-9833 GCA_034437735.1 Anaerolineae bacterium | reverse complement strand
TTCACCGCGCTCGCGATGATCGCCGGGCTGGGATCCGGTGTTCTGTTGGGTGCGTCGGCGGTGCGGTCAACGCCGCTGATGGCGATGCTCAGTCGGCCCACTATGCCACCGTCGCCGGCGGACAGGGTAACACCGCCTACGGCGCCTAAACGACCGTAGGCGGTGGGCGCGATAACGTCGCCGGCGATTTCGATTCGGTCGTGGGCGGCGGCGTTGCCTCGGAGGCTCATGAGATCTACCTGCCGCTTGTGCTGCGGTAGTTGGCGCTTATGAACCAGTCAGCCCCAGTCCCCGGCACTCCCGTACTTCGGGAGTGCCGGGGACTGGGGCTGACCGGTTGGACAGTTTGGTCGACCCCCTATACACTTGAGGGACATAGACAGAGAGAAGCGTTGACGCATGCGGGGGGAGGTGCTGGAGTGAACGTGCAAGGGGGGAAGACCCAGGGATGGGCCGCCTTGGTGGGGGCCGTCGCCGGTTTGGGGCTCGGTCTATTCGTCATGGAGACGCTGGGCCCGATCATTATCCTGGTGGCGATCGGCGGGGTGATCGGCTATTTCGTGCCGGAGGTCGTGCAGGCGATCTGGGGTGCCTCGGGCGGGCGGGGCGCTGCCTCACCGGCGTACCGGCAGCTCCTCCGGATGACCATGGGCGATCGCGAGCAGGCCGAACGTCTCATCCGCTACGAGCGGCGGTACGCTCCCGATGCCGGCCGTGAGCAGCTCATTCAGCGGGCGATCGACCGGTTGGAGTACGATCGGATGCGCTGACCGAAGGGGGGGGCGCGGATTTTGAGCTTTTCCGGCCCTGGTATACAATAAGATTGTGATTTGGTACGCCTATCGCAAAAAACATCGATGATCTGACCGCGTGCGCATCCGTCTGCTGGTCGTCTGGAAGTGTGGGGGGACTATGAAAATGAAATACCGCGTGGTGCTCGCTGCCCTCGGGCTGGGTCTGCTGATCGCTGTCGTTGACGCCGGGCTGGACTCCCTGTTCTTCTATGACGCCTCGTTTCTTGAACTGCTGCTGACCGATGTTCCGCTCCACGAGCTCTATATTCGTCTCTTGATCCTGCTCTGCTTACTCGGTGCCGGGCTGGTTGTGTCGTGGATGATCGCGCCGCGCGAACGGGCTGAGACCCGGTACCGGACCCTCTTCGATAATGCCAACGATGCGATCTATCTCCACAAACTGACCCCCGATGGAGCGCCGGGTGTGTTCGTGGAGGTAAACGCTGTTGCGAGCCAGCGGCTGGACTATACTCGCGAGGAGTTTTTGCGCATGACGCCCTTCGACATCGCCGGCCCGGACATCCGGGCGATGGGTCCCAAGATTCTAGCGCAGCTCAACCGCGAGGATCGGGTGACGTTTGAATCGATCCACGTCGCCAAGGACGGCACGGAGATCCCGGTCGAGGTCAGCGCCCAGCGATTCGATCTCCAGGGCGAGCCGCGGGTGCTCTCGGTGGCGCGGGATATCCGCGACCGTCAAGCGGCCGTCGCGCGGATCGAGCACTTGAACCGCGTGCTGCGCGCCATCCGCAACGTCAATCAGTTGATCACTCAGGTCCGCGACCGCGGTCGGCTGCTGCAAGGGGCGTGCGACGCGATGACCGAGACGCGGGGCTATACGTCGGCGTGGATTGTGCTGCTTGGCGAGGACGGGGTGCTGGACGCGTGGGGCCACGCGGGGTTGGGCGCGGAGGCGTCTACGTTCTTTGATCGGATGAAACGGGAGGGGTTACCCCCGTGTGCGTGTCGATTGGGGGATGGGCACGAGGTGGTGGTCGTCGACAGGCCCGGGGATTGTGACGTGTGTGCGTTGCTCGACGTCGAGCCGGACGCTCGGGTGATGTCCGTCTGCCTCCGGCACGGGACGCACGTCTACGGAGTGCTCGTCGTCTCTATGCCCGCTGACTTCTCCGATGTCACCGAGGATCGCGCCCTGCTGCAGGAGGTTGCCGACGACCTGGGGTTGGCCCTCCATAATCTTGAGGCGGAGGCCCGGCTGCGCGATAGCGAGCGGCGGTACCGGTCCCTGTTCGAGCGGGCGCCCATCGGCATCTTCCAGACGACGGTGGGGGGCGGGGCCTTGCGGGTCAACCATGAGATGGCCCGGATGGTCGGATGTGAGACGCCGGAGGAGGCTGTGGCTTTCTTCACGGATCTGTCGGAGCAGCTTTACGTGGATCCCGAGAGGCGCGCTGCGTTCATCGCCCAACTCCAGCGGGATGGCGAGGTCCTGGACTTCGCCTATCGCGCCCGGCGTCGAGACGGGGAAATTCGCTGGTTCTTGATGGATGCTCGGTTGGTCAACGGGCAGGACGGGCCCTCTCTGATTGAGGGGTTTACGCGGGACGTCACCGATCATCGCGAGGCGGAGGCCGATCGCGAGCATTTGTTGGCTCAGGTCCAGCAGCAGGCCCGGCAGTTGACCCAGATTATGACCGCCGTCCCGGAGGGCGTGCTGTTGGTGGACGCCGGGGGCCGGGTCATCACGATCAATCCGGTGGGACGGAAATACCTGGCGGCCCTTGCCGGTATTGGACCGGGCGAAGTGCTCACGCGGCTGGGAGGCCATTCGTTGAATGAGGTGTTGACGTCGCCACCCACCCGGGGGATGTGGCATCAGATTCAAACGGATGGCCGCCATTTCGAGGTCATCGCCCGTCCGGTGACCGATCGTGCGCACCCCGAGTCCTGGGTGTTGGTGGTGCGGGACGTGACGCAGGAGCGCATTATACAGGCGCACCGGCACCAACAACAGCGTCTGGCTTCGGTCGGGCAGTTAGCGGCGGGCATCGCTCACGATTTTAACAATATTATGGCGGCGATCCTCCTCTATGCCGATCTGGCCCGGCAGATGCTGGACCGCACGCCAAACCAGGTGCGCGATCGTCTGGGGATTATCATCGATCAAGCCCACCAGGCGTCCAAGTTGATCAAGCAGATCCTGGATTTCAGCCGGCGTTCGGAGATGGAGCGCCAGGTGATGGATCTACGCCCCTTTCTCAAGGAGCAAGTTAAGCTTCTCGAGCGCACGTTGCCCGAGCATATCCACATCGTCTTTGAGGATGCGGCCGAATCCTACCGGATCAGTGGGGATCCCACTCGCCTGCAGCAGGTGATGATGAATCTGGTGTTGAACGCGCGGGATGCTATGCCTGAGGGTGGGGAGTTGCGCATCACGCTGGAACGGCTCACGTTTTCTGACCCTCGGGATGCGCCGGTGGCTGATCTGCCGCCTGGGGTATGGATTCGTTGGTCGGTGAACGATACGGGCTTCGGCATTCCCGACGACGTGCTGCCGCACATCTTCGAGCCGTTTTTCACCACCAAAGCGCCGGGACATGGCAGCGGGTTGGGCTTGCCTCAGGTCCATGGGATCATCACGAAGCACGACGGTGTCATCGACGTCACCACTGCGTGCAACCAAGGGACCTGTTTCGACCTCTATCTGCCGGCCTTCACCTCCGAGGCGGACGTGGCGCCGTTCCTCGAATCCGAGACCGAACCGATGCGGGGGCAGGGGGAGCGGATCTTGATTGTGGAGGACAACCGGTCGGTGCGCCGGGCCCTGGAGGGGACGCTGCGGGCGTTGGGCTACCAGGTCGTCACCGTTGCCAACGGGCGTGACGCGCTGGATTGGATGGAGGCTCAGCACGACCCGGTTGATCTCGTACTGAGCGACGTGGTGATGCCGGAGATGGGCGGTCGTGCCCTGCTGAACGCGCTGCAGGCGGACTGGCCTTTGCTGCCGGTGGTGTTGCTCACCGGTCATCCGATGCGCGAGGAGATGGAAGCGCTCGTCGAGGAGGGGCTGAGCGCGTGGTTGTCCAAGCCCCCCAATCCGGTCACCCTGGCCCGGGTGTTGCGGGAGATCCTCGATTCGTAGTCCCCTTTCTTTGTAGTCCCTCCCTGATCATCCTACAGTTTATGGTATGATGGTGTCTTGGTGCCGTGACCCGCACGTGTGACGGCGCCACCGGATTGACTGGCAACGATGGCCGGGAGCGACGAGGGTCGTAGCCCCGAGATTCCTTACGCTTAAGGTGTGACACTATGACGCTACAGATCGTGCTGCTTCTGATTGTTGTGATTATCGGCCTGGTCTTCTTCGCCTTGGAGATTATCCCCACCGACGTGACGGCCTTGGGCATTCTGCTGGTCTTGACCGTCACCGGGCTGCTGCCGGTCGAACACGCCTTTGATGGGTTCGCGAGCGATGCGGTCATTATGATCTTGGGCATCCTGGTCATGGTGGAGGCCCTGATTCGCACGGGGGTGACCGACTTCGTCGCGCGTGCGATCCTGCGCCGGACCGATAGCCGGCCCAATACGCTGCTCCTCGTCGTGATGGTCGCGGCCTCGGTGATGGCCTCCTTTATCAGCAACACCGCGGCGACGGCGTTCTTCCTCCCGATCACCATCGGGATGGCCCGGCGGGCCAAGCGGAGTCCCGGTAAGTTTCTGATGCCCCTGGCGTTTGCGTCGGTGCTGGCGGGGTCCGTCACGTTGATCAGCACGTCGACCAACATTATCGTCAGCAGTTTGCTTACCAAATACGGTATGGCCCCGATGGGGATGTTTGAGGTCACGCTGGTCGGGATTCCGATTGTCGTTGTTGGGATGATCTATATGGTGACCGTAGGCCGGCACCTGGTGCCGGACCGTATTCCGACCGATGATGCCAAGGAGTTCAGCGTCCCTCTCTTCCTGGCCGAGATCCTGATCTCGCCGGAATCGTCTTTGATCGGTCAGACTTTGGAAGAGGCCGCGTTGGGACGGGATCTGGACCTGAAGGTGCTGAAGATTCTGCGGGATGAGACACCTAATCTGACGCCGCAGGCTGGGACCCGCCTGGCGGAGGGCGACGTGCTGTTGGTTGAGGGCGAGCGTGAGAACGTCCTGCAGGTCAAGGCGATGGCCGGCCTCGATATCCGCGCGGACGTCGAGCTTGCCGACCCCGACCAGAAGCCCGAAGACGTCGGGCTGACGGAGGTGATTCTGACGCCCGGCTCCCCGCTGATCGGGCGGACGTTGAAGGGTCTGCGCTTCCGCGATGCGTATAAGCTGCAGGCGCTGGCGATCAACCGTCACGGTGAAACGCTCAGGCGCAAGATGAGTCACATCCGGCTGGCGACCGGCGACGTGCTGGTCGTGCAGGGGGATCTGGAGCAGATTGGGGCCTTGGACGCTCGCGGGACCTTCCGCATTCTGAGCACGATCGAGGCGAGCCATCCGAACGGCGAGCGGGCGCCCATCGCGATTGCGATCTTTCTCGGGGCCCTGGCGATTGCCACGTTCGGCGTAGTTTCGCTGCCCATCGCGACCCTCATCGGGGCGCTGTTGGTCTTCGTGACCCGCTGCATCACGCCGGAGGAGGCGTACGGCCGGATTAACTGGCGGGTCTTGATCCTGATCGCCTCCATGTTGGGGCTCGGCGAGGCGATGGAGGCCACCGGGACGGCGGCGTATCTCGCGGGATTGGTCAGCCATGTCGCCGGTCAGAGCTCGCCGATCTGGCTGCTCACCGGGTTCTTTGTCCTCGCGGTGCTGCTCACCCAACCGATGGGAGATCAGGCCTCGACGGTGGTGATTATGCCGGTGGCGATACGGACGGCCCAGCAGTTGGGCCTGAATCCGCGCACTTTTGCGATGATGATCTCGCTGACGGCGGGCTGCGCGTTGTTGACCCCCCTTGAGCCCGCGTGCCTGCTCGTCTACGGGCCGGGGCACTACCGGTTTGTCGACTATATCAAGGTCGGTCTCGTCCCGGCGCTGCTGATCTACGTGATTGCCATCCTCATGGTTCCGATGCTCTGGCCCGTCGTCTGAGACCGCCGGGTGTCAGGACACCCCGTCCTCCGGTGGAGCCGACGATCTGTGCTATCATGTCTGTGATATCATGAAGGTGAGATTGTGGAGCAACCTATGCCATAAGGGGGGGACTGGGTGCAGATTCCGTTGCTGATCGGTGCGGTTGTGGTGGCCATGATCTTCTTCTCCATCGAGAGGATCCCGGCCGAGTTGACCGCCTTGGGGCTTCTCCTCTTTATGATCCTCACCGGATTGTTGCCTACCTCCCGTGCGTTCGAGGGATTTGGCAGCGACGTCGTGATTATGATGTTTGGGCTGCTGGTGATGATGGCGGCCTTGGAGCGCACGGGGGTCACCGATCAGGTGGGGCGTGCGCTCCTGAAGAACGAGGACAACAGCGCATATCAGCTTCTGGTGATGGTGATGGTCGCTGCCTTGGTGATCGGCGGCTTTGTGAGCAACACGGCGGCGACCGCGTTTTTTCTCCCGATCGTCGTCGGTCTCGCCCGCCGGCGCGGCCTCAGCCCCGCTCGTTTTCTGATGCCGCTGGCCTTTGCCTCGATCCTTGCCAGTTCGATCTCGCTGATCGGCACCTCGACCAATATTGTGGTAAGTGGGCTAATGGAGAGTTACGGGTTGAAGCCGCTCACCATGTTCGAGCTGACCCCGGTCGGTGTCCCTATTGCGCTGGTGGGATTGGTCTATATGGTGGTGGTGGGGTGGCGGCTGGTGCCCGACCGAATCCCGGCGGAGGAAACGCGCTCGGCCGCCGAGCGTCTCTACCTCTCGGAGATTCTGGTCCCCGAGGACTCCGCGCTGGTAGGGACGACGCTCCGTAAGGCAGCGCTGGGCCGGGATTTGGACCTGACCGTATTGCGGATCGTCCGCGAGGATGGGCAGAGCGCGTTCCCCGGCGCGGACACGACGCTGGAGGCCGGGGACGTGATCCTGGTTGAGGGCGCGCGGGAGAATATTCTGCGCGTTAAGGATGAGAGCGGCGTGAAGATTCGCCCCGAGGCGAAGTTGACGCTCCCCGATTTGGAGGAGGAGGACATCGTCCTGCGCGAGGTGATCCTGTTGCCGGGTTCGCCCCTGATCTGGCGGACCTTACGGGGCGTGAACTTCCGCGAGCGATACGGCCTTCAGGTGTTGGCGATCGACCGGCGCGGCGAGCGATTGCAGCAGAAGCTCAGTCACATCCATCTGCAGACCGCCGACGTGCTCGTGGTGCAGGGGGGGCAGAATCAGATTCGCGCCCTGTCGGATCAGAACCTCTTTCGCGTGCTCGACGAGGGGGAGTACCGGCGGCCCAAGCGCCATCGCGCTCCGATTGCGGTCGGCATCTTCGTGGCTACGCTGGCCGCTGCCACGGTCGGCATTTTGGCACTGCCGGTGGCGATGCTGCTGGGCGCGCTGCTCGTGCTCGCCGCCCGGTGTATCACACCGGAGGAGGCGTACAGCCGTGTTAACTGGCAGATCCTCATCTTAATCGCGTCGATGCTGGGGTTGGGGATCGCCATGGAGACGACGGGCACGGCGGCGTTCCTCGCCGCGCAGGTGGTCAACGTGTTGGGAAACGCCCGTCCTATCTGGCTGCTCTCGGCCTTCTTCGGCTTGACGGTGCTGCTGACCCAGCCGATGTCGAACCAGGCATCGGCGGCCGTGGTGCTGCCCGTGGCCCTGCAGGCGGCCGAGCAACTCGGGCTGGATCCGCGCAGCTTCGCGATTATGATCGCTCTGGCAGCCAGCACGTCCTTTCTCACGCCGTTGGAGCCCGCGTGTCTCCTCGTCTACGGACCGGGGCATTACCGGTTCTTTGATTTTCCCCGCGTCGGCCTGCCGCTGAGTATCCTGATCTATATTGTGGCCGCGCTGATGGTGCCGTGGCTCTGGCCCGTCGCGTAGGGTCGAGCCAGTGCCGGAAAAGACAGTGCCGGGGACCGTCTGGATTGCGACGGTCCCCGGCACTGTCTTTTCCCTGCTTCAACGCGCGTTCTTCAGTCGAAGAAATCCTCGTCGCCCTCGGGCAGGTACTCGCGCGCCTTCTCATTGAAGGTCACGCCCAGGCCCGGCGCATCCCAGACGTCGATCATACTGTCCTCGACGATGGGGTCGGGCAGCCCGTCGACGATATCGTACCACCACTCGGGGTTGCCGGTGGGATACTCGAACGCGATGGTGTTGCTGGGCATGGTGGCCATCACCTGCACCAGTGCGGCCAGGCCCAGGAGCCCGTCCCCGGTGCCGTGGGGTGCCATCATAATGCCGTGGAGATCCGCGTATTCGGCGATCCACTTCAACTCGGCGATGCCGCCGACGTCGCAGGGGTCCGGCCCGATGACGTTCACGGCGTGGGTCTCGATCAGCTCGCGGAAGTTATGCCGCAGGTAGATCTGCTCCCCGGTGTGGATCGGCGTCGAGGTGCTGGTGGTCAGCTCGCGGTAGACGTCGGCCAGCACGTAGGGATTGTAATCGCCGGTGATCGTGTCCTCCATCCACATAATGTTGAGCGGCTCCAGGGCGCGCGCCAGCCGGATGGCGTCGGTCACCATAAAGCCGGGCCCGCAGTCGAGCGCCAGGCCTACCTCATCGCCCAGCACGTCCTTCATCGCTTCGACGCAGGCGATGATGTGCTTCAGCCCGCGCTCGGTCAGCGGCCCCCGGTTCGCGTGGGGCGGGCCGGACTTGACCTCGCTGTAGAAGAAGTCGGGCACCTGCTGGGGCATCCGGCTGTGGAAGCCGATCCCCTGCTTGATGATGGAGAAGTTGTGGGGGAGGTCCTTCATCTTCTGCATATTCTTCGCGTAGTCCTCAGGTGTGGCGCCCTCCATCGGGAAGCGGATGTGCCCGTTGTAGGCGCGCACCTTGTCGCGGACCTTGCCGCCGAGAAGCTTGTAGATGGGCAGCCCGGCGGCCTTGCCGGCGATGTCCCAGAGCGCGATCTCGATGATGCTGGTGGCGCTTCCCCAGGGCTTGAAGCTGCCCATTCGGCGGATCTTGGTCATCACCCGCTCGACGTCGGTGGGGTCCTCGCCGATGACCCAGCGTTTGTAGAACTCGACGTGCGGTTTGAGGTAGGGCTTGGCCTGTTCGGCCTCGCCGTACCCGCTGATCCCGGCGTCGGTCACGATGCGGACGACGGGATTTCGTCCGATGAGGGTGCATTTCAGGTCGGTAATTTTCATAGGTGGGGTCTCCTCTGTGGGTGAATAGGATGGTGGATATTGTACCCCAATCGAAGGCGTGCACAACCGACGATGCCGAAGCTCCGACTGGATCTGCGATCCACGGGCTTTTTGCGGCTAAGCCGGGATTACAAATCCCTTCGGAACGTTGGGGGATCGGAATGTTGGGAAGATCGGTTGCGGTGTAGGAAATGAAGCTCCGAGTGGATCTGCGACCCACGGGCTTTACGCGGCCAAGTCGGGATTACAAATCCCTCCGGAGCGTTGGGAGATCGGGGGGGTGGGAAGAGTGGTTGTAGAGCAGGGGATAAAGCTCCGAGTGGATCTGCGATCCACGGGCTTTACACGGCTAAGCCGGGATTACAAATCCCTTCGGAGCGTTAGGAGAGCAGAACATTGGGAGAGTGGTTGCAGGGCAGGGGATAAAGCTCCGAGTGGATCTGCGATCCACGGGCTTTACGCGGCCAAGTCGGGATTACAAATCCCTCCGGAACGTTAGGAGAGCAGAACGTTGGGAGAGTGGTTGCAGTGCAGGGGATAAAGCTCCGAGTGGATCTGTGATCCACGGGCTTTACACGGCTAAGCCGGGATTACAAATCCCTCCGGAACGTTAGGAGAGCAGAACGTTGGGAGAGTGGTTGCAGTGCAGGGGATAAAGCTCCGAGTGGATCTGTGATCCACGGGCTTTGCGCGGCTAAGCCGGGATTACAAATCCCTCCGGAGCGTTGGGGGCCGCCTCGTCGCGAAAGGCGTTGTAGACCCCGTCGATGCAGACGATGCCAGCGGCCCGGGCGGCCAGCAACGCCGTCTGCAGGGCGGTCGCCAG
>DAOTTS010000182.1:0-5435 GCA_034437735.1 Anaerolineae bacterium | reverse complement strand
GGCACAGGATATACCAATGCCAGCTCCTTTTGACCCCATGCACAAAACAAGTACAATGCGCCCACGGTACGACCCCAACCCCACAGATCGATCAAAACCGTGGAGGATTGTATGTGGCATACGCTGCGCGCGTCATCCCAAGCCGAAGACCTTACCGAACCGATCCGGGATCTCTCGAAATCAACGTCCCATCGGATCCTGCTCGTCGTCGGCATTGTGATTATCCTGGCCCTCTCTGCCAGCGCCGTCTGGCCGGAGGAACTCGCCGTCAAGACGTGGGCAATCGCACCGCTAGCCATCGTTACGTATCTGCTTGTACTCCGTCTTCTACCCAAACACTTTTTGCTTGCGCACATAGCGTGGCAGACAGGAATAACAGGCATCCTCACCGCCACCGTGACCGTCTTTCAGGTGCCGGAGATTGCATTTCTCGCAATCCTGCTCCCCCTGACGGCGGTGGTCACCGTTGGCTGGCCGTTGGGAATTTTCTCTCAGCTTCTGGTCACAGGAATAGCCTGGGGGCTCTACCACGGTCTCGCCGCTGTTCCCCCGCCGCCCACGTATGGATGGCTCATCGGCTTGGGCGGAGCCATCTCGGGATTGTTGGGCTGGGCCGCCATTGAGAGCCTCCTGACGGTCACCCAGTGGTCGCTCTTCAGCTACCGGCAGGCCCGTGACAACGTCGAAGAGGCCCGGAACCAGCGGTTGGAATTCAAGCAGATTGAGGAGGATCTGATCCAGGCCAACAAAGAGCTGGCTCGGATGGCCGAACGACTTCGGGCGATGAATGACATCGCGGAGCAGGCGCGCCAGGCGAAGGAGGAGTTCGTCGCCAACGTCAGCCACGAGCTGCGCACCCCGCTCAATATGATCATCGGCTTCAGCGAGATGATCACGCAGGCGCCGCAGATCTATGGAACCCACCTGCCGCCGCCGCTGCTTGCCGACATCACGGCCATTCAACGCAACAGCCAACACCTCTCCAAGCTCGTCAACGACGTCCTGGATCTCAGCCAGATTGAGGCCGGGCGAATGTCCATCACCAAGGAATGGGCAGACATTCAGACAATTGTTGAGGAAGCCATCAGCGCCGTTCGGTTCTTTTACGAATCGAAATCCCTCTTTCTCAAAACCGAGATTCCTGCCGGCCTGCCCGCGGTCCTCTGTGATAGCACACGTGTACGGCAGGTGCTCCTCAACCTCCTAAGCAATGCCGGTCGGTTCACCGAGAAAGGTGGGGTGAAGGTTCGGGCTGAAAAGACGCAGCGGGAGCTTATCGTCAGCGTCACCGACACCGGGCCGGGGATCTCTCCGGAGGATCAGGATCGGCTCTTCGAACCGTTTCAGCAGCTGGACAGCTCAATACGGCGTCAACACGGCGGCAGTGGTTTGGGGCTCAGCATCAGCCAACGCTTTGTCGAGCTTCATGGAGGGCGCATGTGGCTGGACAGCGAGGTCGGTCAGGGGACGACCTTCTACTTCAGCCTGCCTATCGAGTCACGCCTTCCCATCCAACTGGCTGAAGGCAACAGTGTCAAGCGCTGGTTCAATCCCCACCAACCCTACGTCGAGCGGACGCACAGTTCCAAAGCGCCCCGTGTGAACCTATCCCCCCGTTTCGTGGTTCTCGAGCGCGAGAAAGCCGTCCAGAACTTGCTCAACCGCTACCTCGACAGTGTTGAAGTCGTGGGCGTGACCTCAATGAATGATGCCTTCTACGAACTCCAACGTTCGCCTGCCCAAGCGCTTGTGATCAACACGCCCGATATGGAGGCCTATACGAACTCGGAGGTCCAACTCGACGAACTCCCCTACGGAACCCCGACGATCGTCTGCTGGGTGCCGGGAGAGGAGAGTATGACCGAACAGTTGGGCGCGGCGCGATATCTGGTCAAGCCCATCGCCCGCGAACAACTGTTGGACACGATCCGACAATACGGCAACGACGTGAAGTCCATTCTTCTGGTAGAGGATGACTCCGAGGCTATCCAGCTCTTCGCGCGCATGCTCACATCCGCCGATCCACCCTACGACGTCCTCCTGGCGAAAAACGGTCGTCGGGCACTGGATCTGCTGGAACACCGCCAACCCGATTTGATGTTGCTGGACTTGATTATGCCCGGCATGGATGGCTTTGAGGTTCTGGAGCGGAAACAAAGACTTCCGACGCTCGGCGACATTCCGGTCGTCATCATCTCATCCCAGGATCCCTCAGGTCACCCGATTGTGAGTAAATCGCTGGTCGTCGCCAAGCATGGGGGAATCTCAGCCCGAGACCTGGTGGCCTCAATCCAGGCGCTGGGTCATAAGCTCACGCCGTCCGATCAAGCTGCGCGTCAAGCGCTGCCAGAAACCGCTTCCGCGTGACCGGCTTCGATAGGAAACCGCTGGCCCCTAAGTCCAGGGCGATCTCCTCCTGAGGGAGAATCGTACAGACCAGCACCGGCACATCGGCGGTCGCGGGATGCTGCTTGAGTTGGGCCAGGATCTTCCAGCCGTCGATATCCGGCATCATCACGTCGAGCACGATGATCTGAGGGCCCAAACTCTCCGCAAGATCAAGGGTTTTCACCGGCGTGTGCGACGTAACCGCGTAATATCGAGTGCCGGCGACGTAGCGGCTGAAAAGCTGCAAGGTGTCCTGATTATCATCGACGATCAATACCGTCAGTTGTCCCACGGACGGGAGCACCAGGTGAGCCGTAAACGTACGCGCTTCAAGCGTATACGATAATGCCCCATCACAGAGGTCTGCTAACTGCGCGGCGCTTTCCAGCTTGGCACGATCATCCACACTGGGCACGTCAGGACATCCTGCACATTGGCCCTGAACCCCGATCTCAACCCCATCATCGGACGCCCCTACCGTCACCGTGACCTCCCCCCCCGCCGTAAGGTGCGCAGCGGAAAGCAGAAGACTCAACAAGGTCTGCTTGAGTGCGACCGCATGAACCGCCAGAGGCGGCAGGGCCTCAATGTCGTAGGGTGTCACAACAAGGGAGACGTGCCGACGATCAAACGAGGGTCTCGCGATCTCAAGCACATCTTGAAAGGTCGCATCAACGTCGACCGGCGCCTCAGGCGGCAGTTCTTTGAGCCACATCAGCTCATCCCGCACTGTAGGACTCTGCGTATCGTTCCCATCCGCTTTCCAATCGTCCGACGAGGTCGAATCGCCCGGGACACGACGCCTGTTGCCGTCAGCCTCCCCAAGATCCCAAGTATCCCAAAGATGCGAGGCCAGAACCTCCAGCGCCGCGTGCTCCTTCCGACGCAGGTGGCGGACCGACATCCCCAATTGCTTGGCGACCTGACGCTGGGTCAACTGCTTGACATAACGATAAAACAGGGGTTCGTAAACTTCCCACGCAGGTGACTGCGGGGGCACGTCCGGAGGCGGCTCGAGTGCGTTGATAGCGTCCATAAGGATCGTCTGCATATCGGAGAACGCACTCATCTTGTTATCAACGCCGAACAAGGATGCCAGGGGGTTATTGCGGAGACGCACGGGCTCATAGAGGTGATAAAGCGCATCGTGGAGATAGGAGACAAACTCTTGATCTGTGATCATGTCCGGTCCTTGTCCTCTTTCATGCCGATTTTTGCTGACAATCGCCCACTTTTATAATATCATTAGCCTATAATAGCCGTCATACATACTCATCGCTGGAAGCACCTGCACGGGAAACATCTTCCTCAAAACATCCTATGAGTGTCGCGGCACCCTCAACAGAAGGAGGTGGTAGAGAAGCGTGAAGTTCGACCTAGGTGAATACCCCGATGATTTTGTATCCCGTTTTCTATCAGACGTATTCTGGCAGAACGTATTCTATCAGAAATGGTAGGAAGCCCAAACCATTAGGAGGAAAAGAATGAGTGATAAACTGAGTCGACGTGACTTCTTGCGCCTGGCAGGCATCGCAACCGCTGGAGCTGCGCTTGCAGCATGTGGCGGACAAGCTACGGAAGCGCCCCCGGATGAGGAAGCGGAAGAAGGCGCACCAGAGGACACAGCCCCGGAGAGGGAAGAAGTCACCCTGTCCGTGATCAACATCTGGGGTGGATCCCGCGTCCCGCTGATGGAGGATATGTTCGCCCGGTTCAGCGAGGAGCATCCCTGGATCATCGTCGAGAACCAGTTGGTGCCCGGTGGCGAGCGCTTGCAGAAGATCCAAACGGCCATCGCCGGCGGCACCCCGCCGGACTGCCCGATGATCAACCAGGCGGAGATCCCGATGTTTGCCGTCCGCGATGCGCTGATCGCTCTCGATGGCTATATGGCCGAGGACGGCGTCTCCCAGGATGAGTATTACGATTATGCGATTCAGGCCTCGCAGTGGCAGGGAGAGACCTTCACGCTCCCCAACGTGAGTGCGGCCTGGCAGCTCTACTTCTACAACTTGGACGCCTTCGAAGAGATTGGCCTGGATCCCACCAGCCCGCCGGAAACCTGGGACGGAATGATCAACGCAGCCGAGGACCTGACCATCAAGGATGGCGACGCGATCCAACGGTTGGGCTATGAGTTCTACCACGGCCTGCCTGGATCCAACGACTTCAAACAGGCCCTCGTCTCGAATAACGGCAGCTTCATATCCGCTGACGGGCGCACGGCAGAATTCAACAGCCCAGAGGGCCTGGAGGCCATGCAGTGGCTGTTGGAGATGATGGAGACCGTCTATGGCAGCGTCGATGCCTATCAGGAATGGGGCGCGGTCCAGGGCTCTGAGGACATCAGCAACCCCTTCATCGCCGAGACGCTAGCCGCCCAGTTTGCCGGCGTTTGGGAGATCTTCTACATTCAAGAGGGAAACCCGGACCTTCGCTACCGGGTCGCCCAGCTCCCGCACAGCAACGATGGTGAATCCCACGCATCGGCCGAGGGCAGTTGGTCCTACGGCATCCCCGTTGGCGCTCCCCATCCGGACGACTCCTGGCAGTTGGTCGAGTGGCTCACCCACGAGCCCTCCGCAGCCGGCTGGTTCATGCAGGAGCAGGGGCGCCCCTCCCCACTCAAGGCCGTCAATGAGGACGAGGTCTACTACGAGAAATTCCCCAACACCTGGGACAATATCCTCAAGATGGTGGAGAGTGCTGTTCGCATTCCGCTGACCCCGGCAACAGCCGAGATCGAAAGCAACGTGATATCGCAGATGATGGAAGAGATCGCCTACGGTCAGACCGAGCCCGAAGAAGGACTCCAGTGGGCATCGGACGAGGCCCAGGCGCTTCTCGACGAGGCGTGGGCGGACATCTGGTAGACCGCGCTTAAGCTAAAGGCCGGTGTAGGATTGGAGAGACATCGGCCTTTAGCATTTTCTAGTCTCAGTAGATCGAAATTTCATAACAAAGGTGTCGCCACAGCAGTAATCTGAGAGACAACATGGTAATGATTCTCCAAAGCTTGAACAATAAACCGTACGAACCGCGACAGT
>DAOTTS010000181.1:0-1952 GCA_034437735.1 Anaerolineae bacterium | reverse complement strand
GTTGAGCAGAACGATCCACCACCCTGATATCACTACCGCAGCTATCCAGCGGCGGGTGCGCGTTGTGATCAGCTGAGGAAGACGTTTGTCCATTAACATGGTATCCTACTCCGCACTTTGTCGGATGGCCCATGACGCTGCCTGGTGGTTTTCTGTCGACGTTCTGGCTTCGGTCGCCGCTGCCGATGCGGACACATTCACGCGCTCGAAGAGCCATAGGCCGATGAGCAGCATCCCGCCTTCGATGGCAAAGACGCTCCCGTAAGCGACTAACGGACTGCCGTTTGCCAGTCTGATGATGCCGTCGACCGCTCCGCCGCTCAACACGCTGCCCACCGCCTGACCAAGGTTGTGGGTCAGCCCCCAGACGCTCATCAGCAAGCCCGCGCGCGCTGCCGTAGCGAAGTGGACGACCGCCGACAGCAGTCCGGCTGATGCCAGCCCGGTTCCCACGCCCAAGGTAAACACGAGCCCCTGGAATAACGCCGCTTGGCCCAGGTGACCGCTCAGGATCAGGCCGGCGAAGACCCCCGCATTGATCCACAACCCGGCGCGTGTGACGGGAGCATAGCCCACGACCTTGATCAGCCACATCCCGGCTATCGCCATAGATAGGACCGTTCCCGCGCCCCAGAGAGCGGTGAGCCGCGTGGTCTCGCCGACGCTCATACCCAGCACCAGGGCGCCAAACGGCTCCAGAATGACGTCTTGAGCCTGGGTGCCGACCATAATCAGGACCATACACACAAAGAAGCGTCGTACCTGAGGGTCGCCGAGGACGACGGTCCGAAGCGCTTGCCGAAACGACATCTCACGGGCGCGTTGAGCAGCAGCGGACTGGGCCGCGGTTCGCGGTTCTTGCCCGGCTGTCGCGATCCACGAGAGAATGAACGCCATTGCCGCGACCCCACCCACGACGCCTATCAGCCTGGCGGCGCTATACACGTCCAAGAGCCGACCCAGGCCTATGGCTCCTCCCATAATGCCTACGAACATCGCGATCTTAAACCCGGTCATCGCCTGGGTGCGACGGTGCCCGTCAAACTTGTCGGCCAGCAGGGCCTCAAAGGTATTACTGGCCAAGTTCTTGCCCAGGTGATGCACGACCATCGCCAACAGCATCCCCGCCATCGCGAGCGGCGTCGCCGTGTTATCCAGGGCCAACCACGTTGCAGCGACGACTCCCAGCCCGGCCATCAGCGAGCCGAGGAGGACGTAAGGCTCCCGTCGCAGCCCCCATAGGGCGTATCCATCGGAGCGATACCCTAACCAGATACGCAGCGGCGAGATCAACAGCGGGATGGCGAAGAAGAGCCCCACCCATAGGGCGGGCAACCCTAGCTCAACAATCATCACCCGGTTGAGGGTTCCACCCACCAGCACGCTGGTCAGTCCCAGGCCGAGAGGGTAGCCGGCAAGACGGATGCCGTGTAGATAAGGACCGTCTGGTTCCATCGGGTTCTCCCTTTCTATGTCTGATGATGGTTGACCGCTGCCCGTCCCTTCGCGGTTAGCACCCATCGTTTCGGAGTATCATCTTGATTGGGCCAACCTCGGGTGCACGCCTTACAGCTACCACACCCGGCGCTGGGACATCCTTCTTCTGCGCCGACGTCCATAGGTTTCAGATACCCCCGGCGTGCCAGATCTTGGATCACATGGTCCAGCATCGAGGCGCTGATCTCTAATCGCCGTGCCAGCTCTGCTTGGGTGTAGGCATCGTCGTGGGTCATCGCTTGCAGCACTTGCTTTAGCATAGGTATCCTCAATTCGGTGAGAAGGTGGACGAATCCGATCCTGTCATCCTCGGCCGGAAATCCAGTCCAGACGGGGTTTTCATCTGCAGAACGGCCAAAACCATCAGGTTGCGCATAGTGGCGAGAGTTTCCGGAAGGATCTTCAATTCGATGCCGCGCAAAACGAAGCCAAAGCCCTTCGCTTCCTCTTGCCCA
>DAOTTS010000180.1:0-9246 GCA_034437735.1 Anaerolineae bacterium | reverse complement strand
GCTCTCAGAATTCTACAATACCGTGACGCGAAAACTCGACCCGCCGGTATCTCCAGCGCACGCCGAGGCCCAACTGCGCGCATTAGCCCGTATCTGGCCCGTTTTTCCGGTCACGGCGGACGTCATCTTCGAGGCCATTCGCGGCGTGCGCGAGTACCAGTTCAGCTTCTGGGACGCGCAGATCTGGGCCGTCGCCCGTCTGCACTACGTGCCCCTAGTCCTGAGCGAGGATTTTAACGCCGACGCCGTGATCGAGAGCGTGCGGTTCGTCAATCCGTTCGCGGATTATCAGCCACAGAAAGGACCCTTATGAGCAAAAAGAAACGACCCCGCAGGAACATCCCACCGGCGACGCTGCTGCGCCCCCGGATGGAGGATCTGTTCCACGACGACACCTTCCTGCCCAAGGAGGACGCCGCCATTCAGGCGGAACTCGACGCTCTCACCCAGGGCGTCTCGGATCGTCTCTTCGTGAAGACGCTGCTCCGGGCCTATGCATCCGCGTCGGAAGCCGTGCAGGCGCGGCTGGACGAGATCCTGTCCGGCTGGTTGGCGGCCCACAACTACGTCGAAAGGCTACAGACGTTGGCCGAGGACCGAGCACTGGGGCCGGATCTGCGCCCCATTGCCCTGGCCTGGTTGGACGCCGCCGGGACCGACACCACCGATCTGGCGCGTATTCCCGATCTCTTCATCGATGCTTATTACTACGATGACGAAGAGGTGGTGGGGGATCTCTCCCAGGCGTACACGGCAATCTTCTGGTACACCGATGCCCGAAGGCGTCGTGCGCAAGGGATGACCTTCCTGCTCGACTACAATCCGCCGTGGGACGGGTCGGTCAAAGACATCATGGTTACGCCCAAGAAACCACCGGATTATTTGCTCGAGCGCTTCCATGGTCTGTGGAACAGCATTGAGATGCCGGCAGCGTCGATCAGTCCCGCACGGTTCAAGACGATCGTATTGGAAGCGCTCGCGTGCAATCGTGAGGCTGAGATCCGCCTACCTTGGGATCTGATCAACGCCAGCAGCCTCTTTGAGGCACAGATCCTCGCGCTGCCGGACGAACCGGAGACGCCCGAATTCACGATTAAGGACTTCGACTTCCTGGCGACACACGGGGAGCGTCCCGAGGTCATTATGGAATTCGAGCACAAGGTTGGACGCAGGGTACGGGTCAGCGACGACGAAGAGGTCCTTTTCATAGGTTCGGATTGGGACGAGGACGATTGGCTGGAAGCGATGGACAATTTGGAGGATGAGGATTGGCCGGCGCTCGAATGAGCACGGAGGGCGCGGTGATCCCGAGGCGACCGACCGCATGGTCACGGCGTACATGCGGGGGATCCGGGACGCAGAGGGACTCGGCGCTGAAGCGCCAACTACGAACGAGAAGGGGATAAGCCAACCTGACCAGCATCGAAATGGTACTTGAGTCCTACTTGAAGGCCCCCCATGCGATCCGATGAAGTCCCCAGATACTCGCCTGAATCGAGTTGTGTTGCCAATCACAGCATGATATACTGTTACTAGTTTACACCAAAGGGCTCATTCAGGTGGCAACGCTGTGAGTCTGACGACAAACGCGCATAATCAACCGGACGATCAACTTAGGCCGTTCCAGAAAACGAACCGTCCCAATAGCTGGGGGGATTTCCAAGTAAAAAAGTACCCGGTTTGGGGCGATCTGAGTCCTGGAACTACCTTGGCTCAACAAGGAGGTGCGTAAGGCAGAGCATACTGTGTTGTCCAAATAGAGTATCCCGTGCCGATAGATCCATCCTAGATTTTTGATTCAGGAGGAGACAACATGTCGAGCAATAGACGAAATCGAATATCGAGGCGGCAGTTCCTGAAAGGTTTGGCGTTGGCGAGTAGCGGGGCGATGTTAGCTGCCTGCGGATCGCAAGAGTCAGAGGTTGGCAGCACGGTACCGGAGGGGGAAACCGTACCGGTACACTACACGACCACAGGCGACGCTGAGATCATCAGCGAAGTCCTCCGACCTATGGTTGAGGATAATCTCGGCGATAAAGTTGAGTTGACAGTTGATGTGACACCGTGGGGAGCCGGTGGCTGGGACACGTACGGGGATAACCTCATCACCCGGATTGCCGGCGGTGAGGGGCTGGACATCCTCCACATCGCGATTGAGGGCGTGCCGCTGCTCACCCACAAGGGCGTCCTCCAACCTCTTGATCCATGGCTGGAGGGGGATACCAAATTCACGGAGGATATGGAGGAGGACATCCACCCAGTGCTTCTGGAGGCACTCCAGTGGAATGGCCAACAGATGGAGTTACCCACCGACTGGAACAACATGGTCATCCACTATAACTACAAAATCTTCGAAGAAAAAGGCGTGCCGGAACCGACCGAAGACTGGTCGTGGAATGATTTCGTAGAGACCTGCCTCGAGATTGCGGATGTAACGGGTTCCGAGGACGATCTTTACGCCTTCTCCTTCTGGGATAGCCAGTTCGGTATGTCCCCTTGGTATCACAACAACAATACCTCCCCGTTGAAGAACAACTGGATGGACTCCAACATGGACGATCCCAAGGTCGCCGAGACGCTGCAGTTCTTGGCCAACCTGATCCTGGAACACAAGGTGTCCCCGAATCCCCAGGGCTGGGACGAGAGCGGGCAGTTCTATGCCGGGTACCTGGCGATGCGCGGTTGTGGCGGATGGTGTATCTCCGGCTGCAACGAGAACGAGTTCTTCGATTACAAACTACAGTATTATCCCAACAAGACCGGCCCCCTGAAGACGGTCGTCGGCGTGGGTGGCGATGGTCTCGCCACCATGGCCCAACATCCGGATATGGCCTGGGAAGTGCTCAAGATCATCAACAGCACAGAGTATCAGGCTGAATACATCCAGTTCAACGCATCCCCGATGGCCCGGCGCTCCGTCGTCGAAACGCCGGTCTTCACCGACCGTGCGCTTCCCGCGCCTGCCAATATGGATATTTTCTACAACTCCCTAGACTACGCCGATTTCGTACCCTCTCCGCCCAACTTCAACGTCATCGACCCGCTCCTGATGCGCTGGTACTCACAGATCTGGAACGGTGAGATCAGTGTCGAAGAGGCCGTTGCGGGCGCTCACGAGGAGCTTCAGGCTGAGATGGATGAACTCAAGAGCGAACTAGAACAATAGACCCAACAACGCACGTGACCTGGTCTCCTGAGGGGCAAGCCCCCTCGGGAGGCCAGTTGTTCTACTCAGTCTACTAGGTATTCGCACCAGCGCCCATACGTCACACGTTAGGCGAAAGCACTGAAGGAGCAATTAGGTATGAGCAAGCTCACTATAGCGCCCAAGTTAAGACGCCGTATCCCTTCCCGCGTCTATGAGGGTTTTGCCGGTTACTTGATGAGCCTACCGGCGATTTCCATTCTGGCGGTATTTATGGTCGGTCCCATGATCGCAGCCCTGGTCCTGATGTTTATGGATTACAACATCCTCGACCCACCCCAATTTGTGGGGTTTGAAAATGTCATGCGCCTATTCAGCGATAAGCGCCTTTGGAGGTGCTACCGGAACAGTCTGGTCATAACCATTGGCGCTGTGACCGGGAACAACATCCTCGGCCTGCTGCTGGCGATGGGAGTCAACCGCAAAATCGGCCAAGTGCTCAAGTATATTTTCCGGACCGCGTACTTTTTCCCAGTGATTACGACGACGTCGTCCCTGGCCCTGATCTGGCAATTCCTGTTGACGCAGAATCGTGGCATTATCAACTGGCTGATCGGCCAAGTGGGGATCGCACCGATTCCCTGGTTGAGCAGCCCTGATTGGGCGATCCGTTCCGTGATCTTATACGATATCTGGAAGGCCTGCGGCTATCTGATGGTCTATTATCTGGCAGGGTTGCAGGGCATTCCGGAATCGATGTATGAAGCGGCGAAGATCGATGGCGCGAACAGCTGGCAGTTAACGCGGTACATCACGCTGCCGATGATCACGCCCACGGCCTTTTTCTGCCTCATTATCAGCTCGATCGGCGCCTTTCAGATTTTCGATAACGCCTACGTACTGACCAATGGAGGCCCAGGAGATGCGTCCCGAACCATCGCCATGTACATCTACGAGGTAGGGTTCAAGAAATTTGACATGGGATACGCCGCGACGGTCTCCTTATCCTTGTTGGTCATCCTCGTCACGCTGACCCTGGTTCAGAATTGGTTGTCCGAGAAATGGGTTCATTACGACTAAAGTAGGCTCAACAGGAGGCCTTTCGTGAACGCTCTCACCGACAATAGGGATGAGTTCAAAAGCTACGTGCATCAACTCAAGATACAGTCACCCATAACCCACGTGGGCGAGTTCATCATCTGGTTCTTGATGATCTTTATCGCCCTCTACGAGATTTTGCCCATTATCTGGATGTTCTCGACCTCGCTCCGGCTGCCGGGGGAATCGTTTGAACTGCCCCCCAGTTTTTTCCCTACGTCCTGGAATTGGGAGAACTATCTCAACGTCTTGACCTCCCCCCAGCTTAACTACCCGCTCTTCTTCTTCAACAGCATCAAGATCGCCGGGGTTGTGACCCTAGGCGTCCTATGGACGTGCTCAATGGCAGGCTTCGCGTTTGCCCGGCTCAGATACAAGGGGCGTGATTTCCTCTTCTTCCTCTTCCTGGCCTCTATGATGGTGCCCCAACAGGTCTACGTCATCCCCCTCTTCATCCTTATCCGGCAATTCGGCCTGATTGACAGTCATTGGGCCATTATGCTCCCTGCTCTGACCAGCAGCCTGGGAGTTTTTCTGCTTCGTCAGTACTTCCTGACCCTGCCCAGCGAACTCATGGATTCAGCCAAAATCGACGGCGCGGGGTTCTTCCGGATCTACTGGCAGATTATGCTGCCGCTGATCGGCCCGGGGCTTTCGGCCCTTGCCATCCTGACGTTTTTGGGGCAGTGGAACAACTTCTTCGGCCCCCTGCTCTTCCTCCGCGACTGGAACAAGCTTACGTTACCGCTAGCCCTCGTGACCCTACAGGGCTACATGGGATCCGGAAGCCGAGCGGAAGTCCTGGCTGCTATTATGCTATCGATCGTCCCGGTGCTTGTGTTCTTCCTGCTCGCCCAACGGTACGTGGTGCGCGGCATTGCGCTCACCGGTTTGAAAGGATAAGGCGTGGGCAAGCGCCTCTGGGGTTCACTCAACCATGAATCTCCACTCGGCCCGGACACCTACGTGCCCCTTACCCTGAAAACCTGGTGGGAGAACCTGCCATGGGTGACATTGGCCGGGTTGATCTTCAGCGCGATGTGCGCCCCCGTCGTTCTGGCCTTGCTCTTCGGCCCCCTGATCCCTGCGGTCTTGATCAGCGTGTTGATCGCGATGCCGGCCTGGGTTGCGCTATTGCGGCAGCTTGGCGAAATCGCGATACGGGCCCGGACCAACCTCGGGGTGATGTTCAGGGCCTTTGCCAACTACTGGCCCCGGGGGGTGGGGCTGGGTCTCCTGGCCTCGTTCCCGGTTTTCGCGGCCATTTTTACCCTCCCCGCCTTCGAACGCACGCAAGTGCCGATCGTGGTTTGGATCGGCATCGCCGCCGACCTCCTCGGTCTCTTAATCGTCACGAGCGTGCTGATTTACGCCGTACCGCTGATCGTCATTCACGACGTCGATACGGCAACCGCGCTCCGAAATGCCGTGATCATGGCCAGCCGATATAGCATGAACACGCTCGGCCTGCTGGGTTTGGCCTTTCTGTTTACCTTGACCACCCTGTATATCAGCTCGGGCTTACTCCTCTTCTGGCCCCCGCTGTGGGGGATGTTCATCGTCAACAACTGCCGGTTAGTCGTGAAACAGGAATTGGAGGGAGAGAACCCCGCACCAGACGTTCCAGAACAAGATTGGTCATTATCCAACGAGACACAATCTCACAAGCTCATAACGTAAGAAGTTACGCGATGAAGGTGGGACGCACTTGACAGCGATGGTAGCGCATTGGCTTTGTGGGATGAGGCTGCCCAATCTCCAGCATAAGTGCGTCCCACCTGATCGAACTGCGTAACGCCTAAACGCAAGAAAGGAGCGTTAACCATGGAGAGACAAACAAGAGCGTACAACAGCCATTATCAGGATGCGTATCTAAACCGTGTTGCATTTCCCCTGGGCGGCATCGGCGCCGGCATGATCTGTCTGGAAGGAACGGGATTCCTGTCCCATGCCTCGCTGCGGGGGCGACCTGAGGTCTTCAATGAGCTTCAGGCCTTCTCCGCGATCGGCATCCAGGGTAGCCCAGACAAGGCCCGCGTCCTGGAGGGGCGCACGCCGAGCTGGAAGACCTTTGGTCTGCCCGGGACGGCAAACGGCGCCTATGAGAAGACGTACGGACTCCCCCGGTGTGCGGCAGCGACGTTCAACGCCCATTTCCCCTTTGCCACCGTGACGCTAGAGGAGCCCCAGCTGCCGCTGGACGTCACACTCACGGGCTGGAGCCCGTTCATACCCGGCGACGCGGACCGGTCAAGCCTGCCCGCCGCTGCACTGGAATATCGATTCGTGAATACCGGCCCCGACCCGGTTGACGCCGTGTATTCCTTCCACAGCGGCAACTTTATGGCGACGGAATCCGGCGGGGAGCACGTCCTCTCAACCGACGGCGGCTTCATCCTCCGGCAGCCCGGCGATGAAGAGGCACCATGGGAGCAAGGCGCCTTTGCAGCCACCGTGGACGATCCCGAGGTCAAGGTGAACTGCGCCTGGTTCAGAGGCCGGTGGTCCGATCAACTGACGTTCCTGTGGCGGAGCGTGCAAAACGGCGAAACCCCGGAAGCAGGTCCCCTCACGGAGGGCGATCCCAGTCCCGGCGGCAGTTTGTACGTCCCGTTCCACCTTGATCCCGGCGAGGAGAAGGTGATCCGGCTGCACTTGACCTGGTACGTCCCGGAGACCGACCTCCGCATTGGAGATAGCCGCTTCAACGAGAAATCTCCCAACGAGTCGTGCAGTTGCTGTGCCCAGGACGAAAAACAGCGGCTACCGACCCACCAACCGTGGTACGTCAGCGTCTTCGATACCATCCAAGACGCCGTCGACTATTGGCACAGCAACTACGACGCCTTAAGGGACGAGACGGCTGCTTTTTCCCAATGCTTCTATGACACGACCCTGCCGCCGGAGGTCGTTGAGGCCATCGCAGCTAACCTGACCATCCTGAAATCCCCCACCGTGCTGCGGCAGACCGACGGGCGGCTGTGGTGTTGGGAGGGGTGCTGCGACGACGCGGGCTGCTGCGCGGGATCCTGCACGCACGTGTGGAACTACGCCCAGGCCCTCCCCCACCTCTTCCCCGACCTGGAGCGCACACTCCGCCAGACGGAGTTCAACGAAAACCAGGACGCGCGGGGGCATCAGGACTTCCGCGCCATTCTCCCGATTCGTCCCACCGCTCACGAATTCCACGCTGCGGCAGACGGCCAACTTGGCGGCATCATGAAAGTCTACCGCGAATGGCGGATCAGCGGCGATACCGAATGGCTGCGCCAGCTCTGGCCCAAAGTGAAGCGGAGTCTTGACTACTGCATCGAAACGTGGGATCCCGATCACAGGGGGACGCTGGTCGAACCCCACCATAACACCTACGACATCGAGTTCTGGGGCCCGGACGGGATGTGCACGTCCTTCTACCTGGGGGCCCTGAAGGCCGCCCTGGATATCGCGGAAGCCCTCGGGGACGACGTCCCCTTATATCAAGAGCTCCTGGATAGCGGGAAAGCGTTTATGGAGTCCGAGCTTTGGGACGGCGAATACTTTATCCAGAAGGTTGAGTGGGAAGGGTTACGGGCGGGCGATCCCACCGAGTTGATGTCCTTCGCAGCAAGCTACTCCCCTGAGGCGGAGGATCTCCTGAAGCAGGAGGGGCCCAAATATCAATACGGGACCGGCTGTCTCTCCGACGGCGTCCTCGGCGCCTGGATTGCGGCGGTTTGCGGGATCGACGAGTTCCTTGACGCGGAGAAGGTCAAGAGCCACCTGGAGGCCGTGCACCAATACAACTTCCGGGACGACCTCACCGATCACTTCAACCCGGTGCGCCCGACCTTCGCGATCAACGAGGACAGCGGGCTTCTCCTCTGCACGTGGCCCAAAGGCGCAGACCTGACGCTGCCCTTCTACTTCAGCTACGAAGTATGGACCGGGATTGAGTACCAGGTGGCCTCGCACCTGATCATGGCCGGGGAGGTTGAGAGGGGACTGGAGATCGTCCGGGCGGTGCGAGACCGCTATGATGGGCGGGTGCGCAATCCATTCAACGAGTATGAATGCGGGCATTGGTACGCCCGCGCGATGGCGTCCTATGGGCTGCTTCAGAGTTTCACCGGCGCGCGCTATGACGCCGTGGAGAAGACGCTCACGCTCAAGCCGACCATCCCCGGGGATTTCCGGTCGTTCCTTTGCACCGCAACCGGGTATGGCACCGTAGGGGTACGCGACGGGGAACCGTTCGTCGAGGTCAAACAGGGCACCATCCCGTATGAGGAGATCGCCTACGAACCTTATGCCTGAGGCCGACGACAACCGGACAGGACGGGCACGCGCAAAACCATCAAGGAGGGGTGACCGTATGACGACCGCGATACCCTGGATTGCTCGCAGGTTTCAACACATCCTCGCCCCCCCGGGGATGCGCCAAGCGCGCGAAGCCGGATCACCGGCGCAATGGTACATCAACGACCACTGCTTCTTTGTCGACGCATCCGAGCGGATCCACTGGTTCGGCATCACCAACCCGTATCCGGCCGACGGCGACCTCTACGGGCCGGGCAGCCATCGCCACATCGGCCAAGCCGTTGCCGATCACCCCTACGGCCCCTGGCAGGAGAAGGATCACGCCTTCGCGCTGCCGGCGGGGACCTTGGACAATATCGGGGCCAGCTGCGTCCTGCCGGCGGACGATGCCTTTCTGATGATCTACGGCTACAACACCGGATTTCACTTCGCCCACAGCGAGGACCTTGTCACGTGGGTCACCATCGAAGACAGGCCGGTGCTGGATCTGGGTCAAGGGACCCGGGATCCGTGTGTCCTTCCGGTCGATGGCTCGTATCTGCTCTACGGCGCTGCGGGGCACGAGGGGCGAAGCGCGGTCGTCCTGGCTTCGAGCCCCGATCTCGTCCACTGGACCCAGGAGGCACCCGCGCTGCTTTCAGACGTGGCCGTGCCGTGGGGAGCTCTGGAGTCCCCGTTCGTTCACCGGCGGGGGGAGGACATCTACC
>DAOTTS010000179.1:0-35754 GCA_034437735.1 Anaerolineae bacterium | reverse complement strand
CATCTATCAACTTCTGTATATCAGGAACCACCAATCTAATGATCCCACCAGGACGGAGCACGCGAAATGCATCTTTAAGAAATTTGTCAGCCTCATTCCTATCAAGATGTTCCAACATATGAGAGCTATAGAGAACATCGACCGAATTGTCTTCTAATGGTAAATCTTTGGTCGCATCCCCATATTGGATGTTTTCATTCTCCGAAGCAAATCGCACAAAATCGTATTGAACCTGACTCAAAAGCCCAAGACGATATAATAAACCAGGTAGAAGTGGAATTACAGACAAACGAATACTCATCGAATTGTCAAAGTTCATCCACCCCTCAACCGGAGTCTGCCCGCATCCGATATTAACCTTCAAAGCCATAAATAATCCTACCCCTTCCCCATACCGTTAAGCGCCGGCAGGCGATGGGGGCTGCGCTGCGAGCCTCTCCGCCTCGGCCTGGTCCGCGGCGATCGCGGACTCGATCGCTTCCTGATTGGCGTGATCATAGGCCAGGGCCGCGTGCACCTGGGCCAAGGTCACGTGCCCGATCTCGGCGGCGATCTCCTCGGGGGTCAGTCCGAGCAGTGAAAAGAACCAGTCGAAAGTCATAAGGTAAAAGTTTGAAGTTAGAAGTTAGAAGTTGGAAGTTGGAAAGTTACCTTGGGACTTGCCAACTTGTAAACCTTCAAACTTTTCAACGTGTTTCCCATCACGGTTGCCATCTAGGTACTAGGCTCCTCCGGCTCTGTTTCATACGCCGCGGTCGCTTGAAAGGCCGCGATCTTGTCGTAGCGCGTGGTCACGCTCTCGTCGGCAAACCAGGCCTCGCGCTCTTTCAGGTAATCGCCGGTCCCGAGCTGCCATGACGCCCAGAGCCGGACCCTCTTCGCGGGTCCTAGCTCGCGCCAGAGTACGTCAATAGCTTCGTGTTGCACTGTCTGCTCACATTCGATATGAACGGTCATACGGTTGCTCTCTTTATGCTGTCAGAAATCCCGGGATCGTCAAGCGGGCGACGAGAAAACGAGTTGAAAGTTGCGAGTTGAACGTTAAGTTGGAACTTGCCAACTTGCAACTTTCAAGCTTTTTCCTTCTCCAACGTTTGCAGGTCATCTTCCAGGTCTTCAACGTCGTACCGGCGCACGATGCCCTCATCCCCCAAGAGATCGCGAAAGGCCCAACGGGTCATGTCGGCAAGCTGACGGGCCTGCCCCAAGGTCAAGAGCCCTTTGGCATAGAGCCGGATGGCCAGTTCCCGTCTCAGTCGATCCGGCACTTCCTCAGGCGGCAGCCGGACCGCGTGTCGCAAGTCCTCAGAGACTTGAATCGAGAGTCGTGTCATCGTTCACCCTCCAATCGCCATACACTCGTTTGCTGGGTTATGCATCTTCTCATAAACCGCGCAATCGTCAAGGAGATGCACGGCGTTGACGACGATCCGCGCCCGGTTACCTCCTCTTGGATGCTGCCTAAGCATCATTCTTCAAAGATTGCCTCTTGATTTTTGAAGACAATGCGATCTTTGACTTCGATCTGCTCGACTAACTCGCGTACTTGTGCTTTTGTTAACAGGTCCGTTCGCCACAATGCGCGCAAAATGCGCGGTAGATCCCAACATACTATCCCATTACGCTTGCACCAGTTTATGACATGCGTTTCGTTTGTCAGAATGGCGTGTCCTCTTGACTTGGCGACAGCTATTGTTTCTCGTTCGCCAGCATCAAAGGAATGCGGCAAGGCCTCCTTATCGAAGATTTCCTGCGCGTTCGGTATGAGTATCGTCATTGGGCCTTGTTGAATGAGCACGTTTGCAGCTTGCAAAGACGTATACCTTGCTGCAATTCTTCATAAACAGCCGGAACCACAGCCATTTCATCGCGCGCGAATAGATGTAACAGCAGTTGCATCCGGTCGATTTTCGCGAACGTGGAGAGGATGTTGGTATCGCAGAGGAACATTTCACGCTTCCGCAAGGCGTGTCTGCACCTGCGATTCCATCTCTTCCGCCGAGTCACACTCCACGATCCGGGTGATTCCCCGGTCTGCCAGAAGCGCATCAAACTCCCAGCGCGTCAATCCGGCGATCTCTGCTGCGCGCCCCAGCGTGACCTCTCCTTCCCGGAAAAGCTGAATGGCGGCCTCTATCTTGAGTTGCGGTCGCGTCGTGAAAAGCATGCGGACGGCTTCCTCAATCGCTTCTCCCCGGCTATGGAAGATACCGGCGTTGAGTAAGGCCTGCAATTGTAATTCCTGAACGCTCATAACGTGCTCCTGTTCCATCCTGTTCGTATGATACTATTTGCCGCGTCAAGCGTGCGGCGAGTTACGAGTTGCGAGTTGGAAGGTTGGAAAGTTTAAAGGTTGGAAGGTTAACCTGCCAACTTGTAAACTTTCAAACTTTTCAACTTTCAACTTGTTCCCCCCCCTGCCATCGATTCGAGCCCCGCCAGCGGATCGGCGGGCGGGTCGATGCCCAGATGCGCCTGCATGCGGGTGACGTCGGCGACGAAGCGGACGACCTCGGCGGTGCGGGCGGGCACGACCTCGGTGCCGGCCGGCGAGCCGGTCAGGGCGAGGACGCGGTCGGCGAGGGCGGTGAGGGCGGTGCCCCGGCCGCTGCCGACGTTGATGGGGCCGGCGGGCCGGATCTCGGCGGCGCGCAGGAAGGCGTCGACGACGAGGTCGACGGGTACGAAGTCGATGACCTGCTGGCCGCCGTAGAGGATCAGGGGCTCGCCGCGCCGGGCGCGGTCGAGAAAGATCGGGATGACGCGGCCCCGGTCGCCGGGTCCGTAGACGTTGGCCAGGCGCAGGATGACGACGCGCATGGCGGGCCCGTCGAAGACGCGGGCGTAGGCCTCGGCGGCGACTTTGCTGGCGCCGTAGGGGTTCTTGGCGGTCAGGGGCGCGGCCTCGGGGACGGGCAGGCGGTCGGGCTCGCCGTAGACCTCGCGGGAGGAGGCCAGGACGACGCACTGGACGCCGGCGGCTTGCGCGGCGCTGAGCACGTTGAAGGTGCCAGCGACGTTGGTCTCGAAGGAGTAGCGGGTGTCCTCCAGGGCGCCGATGACGTTGGATTGGGCGGCGAGGTGGAAGACGGTATCGGCGCCGGCCATCACCTCGGTGCAGAGGGCGGGGTCGCGGACGTCGCCCTCGACGACGGTCAGGCGGTCGGGGGCGGCGGGCGCGGTCAGGTCGCCCCAGGCGCCGCGGTGGAGGTTATCGACCGCGACGATGGGGGCATCCCCGGCGGCCAAGAGCCGCTGCGTGAGGTGCTGCCCGATGAAGCCGGCTGCGCCGGTGACGACGATCATAGGGTCCTTTCCAAAAGACGGTCAGAAGTCTGAAGTCTGAAGTCTGAAGTCTGAAGTCTGAAGTCGAAGGTCGAAAGTCAGGAATGAGTTGAAAGTTGGAAGGTTGGAAGGTTGGAAGGTTGGAAGGTTAACTTGCCAACTTTCTAACTTGTAACTTTCAAACTTTCAACTTCTAACTTCTAACTTTCAAACTTGCCCTTCTTGCTGCTCCCCTCCGTACAAGCCCACACTATACCACGTCCCTGACATTCGTCAAGCGCGATTCTGACCGGGATCGCAATCCGGTGTGCAGGACGGTGGTATAGACCGGGTTGGGTCTAACCGGGCTGCGATTATGGGAGAGGACGATGGACGGCGGACGATGGACGATGGGATTATGTCGTCGATCGTCGATCGTCCGTCGTCTAGAAGGGTACGTCCTCGCCGGCGCACTCGCCCTCGTACGCCACGGCGCTTTCGCGGACCCAGGGCTTGGTGGGGGCCAGGGTTGTGCGCATGGCTTGGAGCTTGCGGACCAAGGTCTCGGCCTGGCGGTAGGCGTCGCGCAGGGATTGTTCGTCGTCCATGTAGGCGCGCCGGTGGATGATGTGGAAGCACGCGACGGTTTCCAGCAGGGAGCCGATGGCTTGGCCGAGGTAGCGCGCCTGGTCGGCGTCGGTGCGGCCGGTGGAGCCCTCGGCGATGTTGAGGGGGACGGAGGTGGCGGCGCGGATCATCTGGTCGCGCAGGTTGTAGCGTTCCGAGGCCGGCAGCCGGTCGGCGATCGTGTAGACGTGGTCGACGTACGCGATGGCGCGTTGCCAGACGTCGAGGCGCTCGAATTTGAAGGTCATGGGGTTCCCTCGTTGTTGGTTGTTGGTCGTCGGTCGCCGGTTTGCTGTTGGTTGCAAGAGGACGATGGACGGTGGACGATGGACGATAATTAGCGTCGTCTATCGTCTGTCGTCTATCGTCTGTCGTCAACCGTCCTCGTACTCACCACGGGCATAAGCTATATCGTCCTCCAGTTCTTCGGGGCCGTAATGCCTGGGCACCTCTCTTTCTTCCAAGAGGCGACCGAATTCGTATTTTCCTTTTTCGGCCAGTTCTCTCGCTTTGCCGAACGAAAGAAGGCGCTGCGCGTATAATGCGATGGCTAACTCAACACGAAGCTCCTCGTCAATTCGGTCTTCCGGCAGGCGAATCGCCTGGGCGACGCTATCGGGTATGTGTACGCGTACGCTCATGGTCTTCGATCCTCCATCGGTGAAAGGGACGTCTGAACTCACTATAGCACGGGTCGGGTCTCCGTCAACGGTGATGGCTTTCATAAAGGACCTTTCCTTCTTGTCGGACACGCCGGGCAAACTGGCTGTCGAGGGCTAGGAATTTCGTGTGCATAGGGCGGGTGTGCACGATCACGTCCGGTGGGATGCGCCGACGGATGGGGCGCAGCGCCTGCGCTACCGGCAGGTAAACGGCCTCTTTTTCACGATAGGTCTGCGAGAGGTGATCGGCACGGGTGACGACGATCAGATCCAGGTCGCCGACGTCGGCGGGCGCTTCGCGCGCACCGCTGCCAAAGAGGATGATTTTGTCCGGGTTAAGTGGTGTCAGGCAAGCGACGATGTCCGGAATGTAGTGTCGCAGGGTTTCTGCGTTCATTTCGCTGATCCTTTCCCGGGCGGTCCTGATGACGGGAGGTCCTTCGGCTACGCTCAGGACAAGCCCTTCGGTTTTGGTGTGGGCAGGCTGGTGGCTGTCGTCTGTCGTCAATCGTCAATCGTCAATCGCCTTGGGTTCCGCGATATGGATGCGAGGCCCGCTATCTCTTGATGTAGCACGTATCCCCATCATAAGCACGTCCCCCCTGACATCAAGCACCATCGCGTTCCTGCTCCCGGCATTGGCTTCGCGCATCCCAATTTCCCGCATTTGATAGAAGCGATCGAACGAGACTTTCTATCTCCGTCTGCGTAACCGGCTGGAGGGTCACGACGCTGGGACGCCGGCTCAAAAAGCCCCTTCCTATCGCTCCGAGGGGATTTGTAATCTCCGGGCTGCACGCTGTAGGAGTCCGGGGATCGCAGATCCCGGAGAGCAGGCATCCCTTGGGAGCGTTAGAAAAAGCCGCTCGGGTTTCTCTGACGGCTTGGTTAAACCCGATCTACAATCTGATGGGGCCCAACGGCTAGCAACACATAGTAATCGCGTTCGATCGCAAAGAGCACCCGGTAATTCATCGTTACACTGAATTCCCAAAGCCCCTCGACGCCTCGCAGTTTGTGAACGCGCAGCGAGGGATAGCGTCTATCCTGCAAGAGAAATCGCAGCTTCTGGTCCACGCGCTGCTGAATCTCCACGGGCAGCTTCTGGTAATCCTTCTTGAAACGATCCGTGCGCCGAATCTTCACGCGGGCTACGCCTCTTGGTTTTTCAGCTCCGCCAACAGGTCTTCGACATCGTCAAAGTCACGGAAGCGGCCTTCTTCAAGGTCCTCTTTGGCTTCCCGGTAGCGGGCCTGCCATGCGTCCGTCCAAAACCAGGAAGCATCCGTCGGTTCTCGCCGCCAACGCAGGTAGCCGATGAAGTCCAGAACTTCTGTGACTTCCTCGTCCGGCAGTTCATCCACGGCCTGTTTTGTCAATTCTCTCAGGTCTGTTGTCATCGATTCGTCCCTCCGTTCGTCCCCACTCGGTGTGCCCGCTCAATCTTGAATGCCAGGCACTTATAGTCTACCATATCCAATGGGAAATACCAAACGCAACCGAAGCAAAGGTTGTAACATTTTGTGCAATCAAAGACGCTAAGTAACTCCGAAAAAGCTCGAGTCCGGGGATCGCAGATCCCCTGGGAGCGCGCAGGAGAGCGGCTGGAGGCTCACGGCGCTGGGACGCCGGCGAGGAAGAGTTCGGCCGGCTGGGCGGCGCGGAGGGTGACGGCGGGGAGGACGGCGGGCAGGAAGGCGGCACGGCCGCGCGGGGCGGTCTCGGATCCGGCGGGCCAGGCGAGGGTGACGGGGCCCTGGGTGACGAGGAGGACGGCGGGGCGGCCGCCGGTGGGCAGGTCGACGGCGGCGCCGGGCGCAAGGGTGACGCGGCGGACGACGAATTCGGGCGCCGGGGTGCGGTAGACGACGGCCTCGGACGCGCCGGCCTGGGGGATCACGGACGGGTCGGGCGCGCCGGTCAGGATCGGGGGCGGGCCGGGGGTGGGGTCGACGATCTCCAGGAGGGCTTCGGCGTCCCTGAACTTGGGGGTGAGCCCGACGCGGACGACGTTGTCGGAGTTGGCCATGCACTCGATGATGTTGCCGCCCAGGTAGGCGTGGGGCACGCCGGCCGCGGTGAACATGCCCTGCCCGGCCTCCAGGTGGACGAGGTTGAAGAGGTAGAGGGCGAAGAGGCCGACGTCGCGGCTGCCGTAGCGCGCGCGGAGGGTGAGGAAGCGCGCGGCGCGCGCGTCGAGGTCGACGGCGGCGTCCTGGACGCGCCGGGCCATGCTGTCGACGGCGGCGGCCAGGGCGTCGGGCTCTTCGATGGCGCGGCGGATGACGGCCTCGAAGAGGGCGCGCACGGCGGCGCGTTGGGCTTCGGGGCCGGTGGCGCCGCCGGGCAGCAGGACGGCCGCGCGGTCGCCGGCGAACTGGGCGATCTCGGGGTAGCGGGCCAGGGTGGCGCGCAGTTCGCCGTAGGGGCGGAAGCCCCGCAGGGCGGTCAGGCGGTCGAGGGCGACGGCGACCTCCGGTTTATGGTTGGCGTCGGGGTAGTGCTCGGGGTCGCGGGCGTGGAGGCGCTCGGCCTGGGCCTTGTCCGGGTGGGCCTGGATGCTGAGGGATTGGCCGGCGGAGAGGACTTTGAAGAGGAAGGGCAGGCCGCCGTAGGTCTCAGCGACGGCGGGGCCCAGGGCGGCCTCGGGATCGGCGGCGATCCAGCGGTCGAGGGGGATGGTGGTGTCCCCGTCGAGGACGACGGCGGAGGGGGCCTTGGGATGGACGCCCATCCAGAGCTCGGCGTAAGGGGTGTCGGGTTTGGGGGTGCGGCCCAGCAGGTTCGGGATGAAGGCGTCCGCGCCCCGGGTGCCCCAGGCGTAGGGCTGGATCTGGTTCTGCAGGGTGTAGGGGCGCGGTGCGATGGTGCGGTCGGTCTCCGTCATGGGTTTCCTCCTTGGACTGGGAACGGGTGTGGGGTTCATTGTAGCACCAAGGGGGGGAAGGGGAAATGGAAACCGAGATGCGGAGGTTGTGTTGGGGAAGCCGCCCGCGAGGCGTGCGAAGCCTACCCGGAGGGTACGAGGGCTCGGAGCGTTCTAAGTAACTCCGAAAAAGTTCCTTGGCCTCCGCCCCCGGGGACGGGGGCTACGAGCACTGTTAAGATACTTTCTCGCATCTACTTAGTCAAAACCCGGTGCAAGGCACGCGAGCGGTGGGACGGTGGGTGGAGGTTAGCGGGCTTCGGGGCGGCTGGGTTTTGGGGGTGCGCGCGGGCGTGCCTCGCACCGTCGGGCTTTAGGCGGGGCCGCGTTCCTCCACCGGGTGGGCAGCGCGTTTCGGCATGTGAACGAAGAGGGCAACGTAGAAGACGACGGCCATGGCGACGAAGGAGATGAGGTTGAAAAGGGGATCGAGCCGGTCGGACATGACCAGGGACGGGGTCTGGAGCGCGGAGCCCTCGAAGTTGATCAGGAGGGCGACGAAGAGATTGTTGGCGGCGTGGGCGCCCAGGGCCAGATCGGCTGAGCCGTCGCGGAGGGTGATCCAGCTGAAGAACGCGCCCATCCCGAGATAATAGAGGATCAGGAGCAGCGGACCGGCGCTGACCTCGGGGTTCGCCAGGTGGGGGAGCATAAAGAGCACCCCGTTGACGAGGGCCGCGGCCCAGGGTTTGCGGACCTTGCGGCCCACCGCCTGCAGGAGATAGCCCCGGAAGAAGAGCTCCTCGGTCGTGGTCTGCAGGGGGGTGAAGATGAGGGCCATACCCAGAAACGCCAGATAGCGCCCCACCCCCACCGGGTTCCAGCGAAACGAGGCCGGATGGAGGGCGATCTCGACACCGGTGACGACGAGGGCCAGGACGCCCCAGACGAGAAAGCCCTGCCCCACCCGCTGCCAGTTAATCCTCTCGCGCGGGGTGACGAGGGAGCTGACCGACCGGCGGTGCAGCACCCGGACGGTCAGCACAATGCCCGCCAGGAAGAAGGGGAAGGAGAGGTTGGGCAGCAGGTAGCCGCCCAGCAGGGAATCGAGGCCGGTCAGCTGCCCGGTGGTCAGGTCGATGCCGCTCGCCGGACCGCCGTCGACGGCGCTCAGGAAGATCGCAGCAAGGAGGGGAAGGGAGCCCAGGAAGAGCCAGAAGAAGAGGATGACAAGGAAGCCAACGATATAGCGCCAGGCCTGGTTTTTGCCCTGTTCGGATGCGTCGATGAACGTCGATGTGCCCACGCTTGCCCCCCTGATTGATTCAACGCCTGTGTGCCAACTCAAGCAGGATTATAGCTTGAGATGACGATTCTCCTAGGCGTCTTTAGCGGGGAGATCCTCCTTGAACGACTCGGAGACCGCACGGATCGCGTTGCCGTCGGCCAGCTTGGCGAGCTTCTCCAGTGCATCCTTCCCGCCCTGAAGCATCCCGATCACCGAGTGCATCGGTCCCGGGCCCGCCCCAATGGCCAGGCCGGTGATGAGCATATCGAGCAGCCGGGGCGCCGGGACCCCGATCGTGTGGAGCATCCCCAGGTCGCCGAGGACGGTCACCTCCAACCCGACCAGCAGCCCCACCCAGATGGAGATGGACTTCTTCCAGGTCACATACTCCGGCGCCTTGACCCAGTTCAAGAGGCGCTGCTCGGCCTTGGCGAGCCGCTTCTCGGCCATCTCAAGCGCTCTAAGCTGCTCCGGCTTCGCATCGACGCCGGCAGCAGCGGCGGCCTTGGCAGCCGCCTCGTAGGCCTCCACCACCTCCCTCTCAATCCAGTCCATGGAGTCCTTGGCCTTGCCCATCACGTCGGCGACCGATTTCACCGACTGCTCGTACCAACTGAAGACCGTCTCCAGCAGCCGCTCGATGGAGACGGCGACAGCCAGGAGCGGCGCCAGCACCGTGGCTAACTCCCCGACCGTCTCAGGCATCGGTGGGATCGCAAAGAGCCACCCCAACCCCTCCGGCAGCGCCCGCAGCACTGCGGTCACCAACGCAGCGACCAGCAGTACCGCCAGGAGCATCCACAGATTGACCTTCCACTTCGGCTTTTCCGATTCCGGCTCGGGCCCGGCGGGCAGCTGCGCCCGTTGCGCCACCATTTTCGTCGTGCGCGGCATCGATGAACTCGAAATCTGCATCCCAACCCCCTTTGTATAATCTATGCATCACAACGTTCGTCCGACTCCGAATGATTCAAGTGCAGCGTCCAACCACAGCGATCCGGTCGTGGATCCACCCTCCTTTCGCGATCCGAGGTCCATTCCCTAGGATTTGAGGGCCATTATACTCTCCGTCAGGGACTTGCGCTATTCATCCAATGCGCGCTCGTCCCATTGCTGCGCTCGCTCAAGAAGTCGGACGTCTTTTTTCACGGCCCTCCTGTTCTTTACGTCGTTATGAAGAGCAAAAGGTTACGGGTAATGGGATGGATTTGGGGGATTTTAAGGTTTCTGAGGGAAATTGTGGATTGCGGATTGCAAATTGTGAACGTATGCAGGGAAGGCGTTGCGTCATCCCTCTCGGAGATTGCGGCGGCGCAGGCCCACAGTGATCAGGGCGGCGAGGCTCAGGCCCCCACCCCCGAGCGCCCAACCCCAGACGGTCGCCGGCGTGTTGACGGCCTGGAGGGTGCGCAGCTCCATCGTTTTGGGCGGGCCGGCGTTCTCCCACCGCTGGTAGAGCCGGTAGTCGCAGGGCACCTCGTGGGTCGAGCGGTAGGTCTCGAAGCGGGCATTCGCCGCATCCACGGTGACGCGGACGAAGGTGCTGCGCGCGCCGCTGTCGCCCATCCCGGAGGAGTGACCGACGTCGAGCTGCCAGACGCCGTCGATGCGCGTGGCGCTGTAGCCGTGGGTGTGCCCGCAGACGTAGGCGGTGACGCCCGCCTCGGCGAGGAGCGACCAGAAACGGTCGCGGTGCGCGGGGTATTGGTCGAGGCTGTCACCCTCGTGGCGCAGGCGACCGCTGTGCGCGTCGGGCTGCGGGTAGGCGGGCTCGTGGCCCACGACGACAACGTGGGGCTTGTCGGTGGCAGCCAGATCGCCGGCGAGCCAGTCATAGAGCGCGTCAGAAACGTCGCCGTCGGTGGCGTCCGCGCCGGTCGCGTCGCAGTAGAGGTTGAGCACGGCGACGTGGACGCTGCCGTGGTCGAAGCTGTAGGTGGTCGCCGGGCAGCTTGCCGGACCACGACGCACCAGATCGGGCGGCGTCCCCGGGCCGTTGGGATCCTTGGGATGGGCGCGGAGCCAGGCCAGATTCTCGCCGGGCTCGGTCTCGTGCCCGTCACCGGGCAGCTCGTGGTTGCCCACCGCAGGATACCACACGTAGTCGCTGCCCAGGGTCCGGCTGAGGGTCCAGGCCAGGTCGTCAAGCGGCTCGACGTCGCCGGTGAGGATCATGAAGTCGCCGGGGCCGACCATCTGGGCGGCCTCGACGACGCCCCGGAAGTAGCCGCACTGGTCGTAGTAGCCGGGGCCGTCGTACTGGCGGTGATCGCCCGCCAGGATGAAGGTGACGGGCTCGTCGCCCGGCGCGGCGTAGAGCGGGGAGACGGACAGCGTGAATGCGTACACGATCAACGTCATGAGTGCTAAGCGTCCGCGTCGTCTCCACGTTCGCATCGTCCCGGCCCTCCACCGCTTCAGTTTTCCCGTCATCCTCCCCACTTTAGCGCGAAACGCAGCGGAAAGCAACCGGGAAAGGACAAACAACAGTTTGAAAGGTCGGAAGTTGGAAAGTTAGGCGCTGGTCGATCACGACATCGTACGGCCGATCAATAATGTTGGGAGTTACGCGATGAAGGTGGGACGCACTTGGAGGATCGGTGCTTGCATTCCTACCCCATCGTCAGTATAATAGAAATATGTCGTATTTATTCGCGTATTTCGCGTGACGGCGTGCATTGGAAAGACGTGAGCCTCTTACCGGCGCGCAGCCGTCGCCAAGGAGATGGACAATGGCGGACCTGGTGGGCAAACTGCTGGATCACTTCCAGATTGAGGCGCTGCTTGGCGAAGGCGGCATGGGAGCCGTTTATAAGGCCCGGGATCTGAGGTTACAGCGCGACGTAGCGATCAAGGTGCTGCACCACCACATCGCGCAGCAGGCCGACTTCAAGAAGCGGTTCCTGCAGGAGGCGCGCAGTGCGGCACGGCTGGATCACGCGGGCATCGTCAAGGTGTACTACTTCGGGCAGGTGGACGACCTCCTTTATATTGTCATGCAGTTCATCTCCGGGGCCAATCTCCGGCAGATGTTGGAAGCGCTGAAGGCACAGAAAGCGTGGGTGCCGCTGGACGAGGGCGTGCAATTGGTGCGCCAGGTCAGTCTGGCGCTGGACTACGCGCATAAGCGCGGGGTGCTCCACCGGGACATCAAGCCCAACAACATCATGATCGAGCCGGAGCCCAGCAATGGGCTGCCCTACCGCCCCGTGATCACGGACCTGGGTTTGGCGAAGCTCGCGGAGAGCAGCGTCGTGACGCGGGAGGGCAGCTCGATGGGCACGCCGGCCTATATGTCCCCCGAGCAGGCCCTCGGGGCGGAGACCGACGCCCGGAGCGACGTCTACTCACTGGGCATCCTGCTCTACGAACTGACGGTGGGACGCGTGCCCTTTCCCGCAAAGACGGTCACCCAAGCGATCCGCTATCACACAAAGGAGCCGCCGCCGGCGCCGCACACGGTCCGCCCCGATCTGCCCCAAAGGCTGGAGCGCATCATCCTCCGCGCCCTCGAGAAGGATCCGGACGACCGGTATCCGGACGCCGCGGCCCTCGCCGCCGCGCTGGAGGCCCGCACGTCCGACGCCACCGCACTCACCGCAACCCCGACCGCCCAGATGAACGCTGTCAGCCTCATCACCCAATACGAACAGGGCGTAGGCACGCCGCGCGGGCCGTCCATCCTGAAGGAGTTCGACACCCCGATCAATCTCACGCAGGACAGCCTTCAAGTCCTGGTCGACGGCAGCGTCGTCAATACCGTCGCCCTCACAAGCGGGGCCGTCACCCTCGGTCGCAGCGAGGACAACGACCTCGCGCTCGACGACCCGCAAGCCTCACGACACCACGCGCGGATCGAGTCCGACGGGGACCACTACCAGGTGGTGGACCTGGACAGCCGCAACGGCACCTTCCTGGGCGACGTCGAGTTACTGCCCGGGATACCCGAAGTCTGGGGACCGGATCAAGCCCTGCGTATCGGCGAGACGTGGCTGCGCCTGGTGCGCGTGCAGCCCTCCGCCAGCCCCCCGCTCTTCCGCTCGGACGGAACGGTCGTTGACGCTCGCGATATCGAGGTCAGTGCCGGGAAAGGCTGGGTGGGCGCCTATCTGGAGAAGAGGGCATTCGCGGTCACGCCCGGTCGGAGCGAGGTGATCCTCGTCTACGTCCGCAATCTAGGGCCGCTGGCGGACCACTTCACGGTCTCTATCGAGGGCATCCCGCCGGCGTGGCTGGCACAGCCCGGGTCGGCCCAACTGAAACCCGGACAGCATGAGACGGTCACCCTCACGATTCGCCCCCCGCGAACCCCCGAAAGCCGGGCCGGCACGTACACCCTGAAGGTTCACACCGCCAGTCGAAGCGACCCTCACCAGATCACGACGATCCCGGCGAGCCTGCGCGTTGAGGCTTACACGGGATTCACCAGTGAGTTACAGCCCCAGAGGATTCGAACCGGGAAGGACGGCCGGATCACGGTGCAGAACCACGGCAACGCCCCGGCGACCTTTGACGTGCGCTTGAGCGATCACGGCGCAGCCCTGACGTTCGAGCCCGAGCATACCCAACTCCGTGCGGAGGCGGGCCAGACGAGCGAGACCAGCTTCCGAGCCAGCCCCAGACAGCATCCGTTGATCGGCAAGGAGGCCATCCATCCCTTCTCGGCAGAAGTGCGCGCCCCGGACGGGAGCGCGCAGACGCACCAGGGCGAAGTCGTCAGCAAAGGACGGGTCCCAGTCTGGCTGCCGGCCTTCGTCGCCCTGAGCGCCATCCTCGTCATCGGGGCCGGCGTGGTGCTCCCCTGGATGCTTGACCTGCTGTCACCGCCCGAACCCAAGCCGCTGCCGTCGGCTACGGCTATCGTCACGGCCTCACCCGCAGAGGTCACAGAGACGCCCGGCTCCAGCCCAACCGTCACTCCGAGCCCCACTCCGACGGTCGATTGGGAAGCCGTGTTACGCGAGCGGGAAGCGACGCTGCTCACCCAAATTCGCTACCGCGAGGCAAATGGTGACGTGCTCTGGGCCTACAAAACGGACTCCCCCCCTCTCTTGGATGGGTCTCTCGACGAATGGACACCGAGGGCCTATCCGATCTCACACGTGGTTTACAGTATGGAGGGTACCACCTGGCAAGGGACCGGCGACCTCTACGGGTACGGCTATCTCGCGTGGGATGACGCCTTCCTTTACCTGGGCGTGCAGGTCGACGACGACGTTCACGCCCAAACCGAGACGGGCGAGACGATCTTCAGGGGCGACGAGGTTGAGATCCAGGTCGACACGAATCTGTCCGCGGATTTCGACGATAATTCGCTGAGTGACGACGACCTCCAGATCGGGTTTTCACCGGGTGATTTTTCCGCCCTGGCCCCCGAGGTCCATATATGGCGCCCCACCAGCCTGGCGTCATCGGGGCCGATGGTTGAGCTGGCCGCGCGCAAGACCGGAGAGGGCTACACCCTGGAGACCGCGATCCCCTGGTGGGTGTTGCAGGGCCGCCCGCCGACGGAGACCCCCGTCGGGATCACCCTCAACGTGAGCGATAACGACACGCCCAGCGAGGCCCAGCAAATCCGTCTCCTTTCCAACGCGCCGAACCGGCAGTGGGGAGATCCGACCACCTGGGGGACGCTGATCCTGGTCGATTGGGAGCCCGATGGGACGCCCTGACACGCTCTCACGACGCGAGCTATTGCGGGGTCTGGTCGGCTTGTCAGCCGCCACCGCGGCCCACCTATTGACCGGGTGCGGACCGGCAGGCACCCCCACGGCAACGCCGGTGGACGAGCCTGCCGGCGACCTCCAGGATCCCCCCACCGTCACGCCGCCTCCGACCGCAACGCCCCGCCCCACGGTCACGCCCACGCCGATTGTGGACGCACCGTTATGGGATCCGTCGGTCCTCACGCCGGTCTACGTCGCCCACGATACGGACGGTACCCGTGGATACCCCGGCGAGCCGCCCTTCGATCCAGACACCGCGTACCCGGACGTCCCCTACACGCTCTCGGGAACCACACCGCAGAACGGCGCCTATCATCTGGTCCGTGAGGCACTGAGACTGTTTCAGCCCGCCGGTTTTGGGCAGGCAGAATGGAACCCGCTGGAGGATCTCATTCATCCGGGCGACCGGGTGCTGATCAAGCCGAACCTGGTCGACGCCTCGGTGTGGACGCAGGGCCAAATGACCCATCCGGCGATACTCAGGCCCATCATTGATTACGCCTACAAAGCGTGCGGCCCGACGGGGCAGATTATGGTGGGGGACGGCCCCTGGTCCGTGGACGTGTTTGACCCGTTGGTTGACACGACCGGCATCCGAACGCTCGTGCAGCACCTGACCGAGGCCTACGGAATCCCGGTGATTCTGCAGGATCTGAACGCGGTCGACCACGAGACGACGCCCCTGGTCGACCTGGGCGCCCTCTCAGCATTGCACGCGGAACCGCGCACGTGGTACGATGCGCACGGCGAGGTGCTGGCGGAGGGCGGCGACCCCGGCATAGGCAGCTACCGGATCTCACCGCCGGTGCTGGAGGCGGACGTGGTGATCTCCGTGCCCAAGGCCAAGGTGCACTGCTCGGGCGGCATCACGGTGGCGATGAAGAATATGATCGGCATCATCCCGGCGTGGGATGGGGCGTACGGGGACGGCGTCCTGAAGGAATGCGCGCACACCAGCGACGTCGACCGGGCGGCGGGGAAGCGGGGGCTCTACCTGGACAACGACACGATCTGGCGCTCGATGGCTGACCTCAACCGCATCGTGCGCTATGCGGATAAGCAGGGGACCATGCAGACACATCCGCAACGGCGCACGTTGGTGATCGTGGACGCCCTTGTGGCCGCAGAGGCGAGCCAATACGACCCGCATCCCTATCCGCTCAACACCGTGATCCTGGGGGCCGATCCCATCGCCGTCGACGCGGTCACCGCGCGGTGTATGGGGTTCGATCCGCAGCGACTGAAGTCGGTCGTCCAACCGGCGCGCCGGACGGAACTGCCCCTGGGCGTCGCCGATCCCGCGCAGATTCGCGTGCGGATGACGAACGGCGACTCGCTGGCGACCTCGTTTCGACAGTCGCTCACCCCAGAACGCTACGTTTATTCCTGGGAAGGCCATCTGGAGGCCACCGATTTCGATCCCCCGGGCATCACGGACTGGCAGTGGGAGGCGGGATCGGGGCATCTGCACGTCTCGGTAGAGGATGCGGCGGGCGTCGCCTGGGTCCGGGTCCACTACGACTATCAGGGCGAACGGCGCGTGAAGGCTTTGGCGATGCGTGAGGGGAACCCTCACGTAGGACACTGGTCGGTACCCTTTCCTCTGGGCGCCGAGGTGCGCGAGGTCAGGCTGGAGATGAGCGACCGGCTGTTCAACACCCGAGAACAGTCGGTGACGTGGTGATGAAAGTATGAGGTCGGGTTGCGTGAGGTTTGCTTCTGAACCACTGAGACACTGAACGGATGACGCCACTGATAGGATGCAACTGCGGCGAAGGCTTCGACTCACCGCGCGTAACGATTTCAACGGGTCGTATGAGATTCGAGATCCAACTGCAGTTATTCCGGTTTCCGGACTTTATCGACTTCCACACAAGGATGAGGTATCATAAGCATATGCAACCTATGGCTGTGACCTAGGAGGAAACCAGGCGATGGCAAGAGCGGATTACAGTGGATGCGGAGGTTCTGACCGGTAAGCCGGTGATCAAAGGGACACGTTTGGCGGTAGACTTCATTCTGGACCTCCTGGCTCAAGGATGGTCGGAGTCAGAGATCATCGCCAACTATCCAGGCCTAACCCAGGACGATATCCGCGCCTGCCTGCACTATGCCAGTTCGACGCTCAAAGCCGAGAAGGTCTATCCGCTGACGCTTCCGGAAACCGCCTAATGCGCATTTTGGCTGATGAGAACGTCCCTGGCATTGCCGTCAAGGCCTTACGTGATCAGGGACATGATGTAAGTTGGATCCGTGAGGAATCTCCAGGCGCGGAAGACATCACGATCCTTGCCAAAGCGACGGAAGAAGAACGTTTACTGGTGACATTCGATAAGGAACAGTGACTTAGTTTTTCCTCCGCACGAGCTGTTTCGTACAGCACTGCCCCCCGAGTATGCAAAGCCGTCCCTAAAGATGGGAATCCCAAGCCTTTTTGCAAAATGTGCGTAATCGATGTATGCTTATAGCATACGAGGTCACCAGCGCTGGACAGGAGACACAGGAGAGACCTATGCCCTATCAGTGGACGCCTTATGTGTTGCCCATGATCGCCGGGGCGGTGCTGTCGACGTTACTGGCGCTCTTCACCTGGCAGCGCAGCCGGATCTCCAAATCCTTTTCCTTTCTCACGCTGGCGCTCGCCGAGTGGTCGGCGGCCTACGTGATGGAGCTGATCAGCACCCAGCTCGCCACGAAGCTCATCTGGGCCCAAGTACAGTACGCGGGGATCGTCGTGGTACCGGTGGCCTGGCTGGTCTTTGCGCTCCGATACGGCGATCAGACCCGCCCGATCCGGCGCCGCACCCTCGTGCTGCTCTCGATCATCCCGGCGATCACCGCCTTGCTGACTTGGACGAACGATCTGCACCACCTCATCCTCCAAGAGGCCACGTTGAAGCGAGGCGAGGTCTTTACCGTATTGGATGTGACGCGCGGGCCCTGGTTCTGGGTTCACGTCACGTATTCCTACACCCTGATCATCATGGGTTCCATCCTCTTCGTGGGGAAGCTCCTGCAGTTCTCGCGAACCTATCGCCGGCAGGTCATCCTGCTGCTCCTCGGGGCCCTTATTCCATGGGTCGTCAACGTGTTCTATGTCCTGGGTGTCCATCCGGTCGCCAACCTGGACCTGACGCCCTTTGCGCTGACGCTGAGTTGCCTCATCATCGTCTGGGGGATCCTGCGGTTCCGGCTGCTGGACGTCGTGCCCATCGCCCACGACACCGTGATTGAGAGCATGCAGGATGGCGTCATGGTGCTGGACACGTACGACCGGATCCTGGATCTCAATCCGGCCGCGGTGCGGATCCTCCCCCACTCGAACGAAGCGTGGACGGGCCAACCCATCACCTGCGTGATCCCGGATTGGCCCACCCTCGTCACGCGCCATCACGAGGGCCCCAGCACCCAGACCGATATCCGTTTCGGGGAGGAAGCGGCCCAACGCATCTACGATCTCCGCATCCAGCCGCTCTTCGATCCGCAGAAGCGCGTTCACGGCCGGCTAGTGATCCTGCACGACATCACCGAGCGCGAACGAGCCCGGAACGCCCTGCGCGACCGCGAGCGGTTCCTGGCACACCTTCACACCATCACGCGCGCCGCGCTGGAGACCCCCGACCTCGCGACTATGCGGGAGGTTCTGACCGACCGGCTGCGCGATCTGTTCGACGCCGACGGGTGCACGCTGACGCTCTGGGACGACGCAACCGAGACAACGCGGCCCAGGACTGTCAATAGCACGTCACCCGTTCCGCCTCCCTCAGGGCTCCCCGTATCGGCCGAGGCCGCCCTCACCACGGCGGTGTTGCACGCAGAGCGGCCTCTTGCCCTCGACGACGTCCGCGACACACCGCATCTGGATCCGGACCCCGTCGACGCCGGGCCGATCCGCTCGCTGCTGGGCCTGCCGCTCATCGCAGGCGACGAGACGCTGGGCGCCGCCCTGATCACCTTCCAAACGCCGCACCCCTTCACGCCGGAGGATATCGCCCGGGGCAAACAGGTCGCCGGTCAGGTGGCCCTCGCGATGGCGCGGGCGGAGCTGGTCGCCGAACTCCAACGCTACGCCCAGGATCTGGAGGCCCGCAACGAGGAGCTGAGCGCCTTTGCACAGACGGTGGCTCACGACATCAAGAGCCCCTTGGGCACCCTCGTCGGAAGTGCAGACCTGCTGAACCAGGCATACGAGGCCCTCTCGCCCGAGGATCGACACCGGCTCACCGAGGGCATCCTCCAGACGGGCAACAAGATCACCAACATCGTCGACGAGTTGCTGCTGCTGGCCGAGGTGCGCAAAGGCGACGTCACGCAGGCGCCCCTGGACCTCGACGGCATCGTCCGTGACGCCCGGGCCCGGGTCGCGCCGCTGATCGCGCAGACGCACGCCGAGGTGATCGTGCCGGAGAGATGGCCGGCGGCACTGGGACACGGACCGTGGGTCGAGGAGGTCTGGGTCAACTACCTCAGCAATGCGATCAAGTACGGGGGCGATCCGGAAGCGGGCGTCCCGCCGCGCGTGGAGCTGGGATACGATGAGGCTGAGGCAGCGGGCTCGGATGTCCGGACGTGCGTCCGTTTCTGGGTGCGCGACAACGGCCCCGGCCTTACGGAGGCGGCCCAGGCGCATCTCTTCGCGCCGTTCACGCGCCTCGATCAGGCCCGGGCGGAAGGGCACGGCCTGGGGCTGTCGATCGTGCGCCGCATCGTGGATAAGCTCGGGGGCGACGTGGACGTCGAGAGTCAGGTGGGACAGGGGAGCACATTCAGCTTTACGCTACCTGCGCCCGACGAGAAGGCGTCTTAGACGGGGGGATTTTATTTTTTACCACAGATTACACAGATTTTGTCTCTGTTTCAGTAGGAATTTGATAGGTTTCAGAATGCAGTAGGGGTAAGGGAACATTGGAGGGAGCAATGGCAGAGCTGCATCTAGACGTTAAGCCGCAAACTGCACGCCGCTTGAAAAAGATCCTCGATTTGCACCCGGACCAGGAGTCGTTTGCCCAGGAGATCATCGCCTATCAGATCGCCGAGTTGAACAAAGCGATTCTCAATTTGCGGCTGGAACTCAAAGGATTTGAGGAACGATACCAACGTAACAGTGCTGAATTCTACGCTGAGTTTAGCGAGGGAACTCTCGATGATCGAGAGGATTATGTGCTTTGGGCTGGATTGATATGAGATGCTTCTGGAAACCAAGCGCCGGTTGAACAGCCTGCAATGATCAGAGACTATTTCGCGCACGTCGAAAGCGTGATCGAAACGTTTCCCCATATACGCAGCTACGAGTTGCAGAAGAAAATATACAACGCCAAGCAAGGGTATATCAAAGGACAGATCCCATAAGTTGAAGCACCGAGACCATTATATGAGTCGAGCTTCTGAGCTACTGTCTACCACTCCAGTCGGAGGATATCCCCCCCGGTGATAATACCAAGCGGCGCCTGCTGCGGGCTGCCGCTGTGGGTGATCAACACCGCCTCTAGCATCGGCTGGGCCGCGAACATCTCGATCACCTCATCCACAGGCGTATCCCGAGCGACGAAGGCCCAGTTCTGCCGGTTCTCCTCCTGGGCCAGGACCTCGGCGACCTTCTCGTCCTTGAGCTCGATGATCGTCTCCGTGCTGACCCGGTAGTGAGCCAGCCAGCGGGTGATACCGTTCTCGGTAAGCAGCCCACGAAATTGGCCGCCTGATGGATCCCCCGCGTAGACCGGGAACTGGGAGAATCCGTGCGCGTCGATGAGCGTCAGCACGGTCGAGAGGGGCATCTCCGGGGTGATGGCGACCACTTCCTCCTGGAACGTGGGGAGGACGCGCACCGGATCGAGCAGGTGATCGCGGATCGCCTCGATGGCCTCGACGACCTCGGGCAGCGGGATGGCGAGGTACCGGTAGGGCTCCAGCTTGTTATGGACGAGGACGTTGCGCAGGTCGGCGAAGACGAAGAGCCGGTGGCCCTCCCGATCCAGCCAGCGGGCATGGTGAGCGCCGTACTCGCGCACGAGGCTGCTGAAGCCCCGGTGGTTGGGCACCCGCATCACCTCGCGCAGGTGCCGGTCGATGGCGTTATACGCCGCCAGGAAGCGCTCGGCGAGGGTGAGCTGCGGCTCGGAGAAGGCTAGGTCGTTCGATAAGTCCATCGCTTCTTCCTTTTTTGGACGGCGAACCGCGTAGGGACCATGTCTATCTCCATACGCGCCGAGTTATGCTTACTCACGAGGGCCGACAAACCGGTCGCCATTGTAGTGAATCAAATGGCCAGGCATCTCGGCTAACCATACCTCAGTTTCCCAAGCGATATCCCCTGCGAATTCCCTGAATGTCCTGAAGTCGAAAAAAGCGGTGACATAGATGAGACCAGACTCACAATTCAAGAACATATCTCTGAGTTCAATGATGCGCTTTGGCGACATAGGACCGTGACTTGTGACAGCCTCAACCAGAAACACCCAGTCCCTTTTCTCATCATAGAACACCACATCCGGCAGCTTGTTGTGATCAGGTGCAGCAACGCCAAGCTTAGCGAACATTTCCTCATCCAAAAGGAGCTTTTTCTTGGCAGTGTCACCGAGATAAAGGAGCCGTCCACCTGGGACAAACCGCGCACCGAACTCCTCAACAATCTTGCTTTGAAGCTCATTATGGTCTCCAGGCGACAAGTTCAATGTCTCTGCTTTTTTTCTGAAGAGGGTCGCGCTTCAAGAATTCGCTCACCCTGTCTAAAACTTTCAAGCACTAGTTCCATCAGATACCTTCTTGGCTAAAGTCTCTAACTACCCAGCTGAATCAGATTATAGGTCTCTTGCATACGACGATCAAGGGCAGGTTTCGACCGCTTCCGGCAGACACAGTTTCAAAGCAACTCACGCATTTCTGTAACAGAACGCTAACCGTTCTCACCGTCGCGACTATGCGTGAAGGCGACCGGCTCCTTCGTCATCCCACGGTAGAGATAGGCGGTCAGGCGCTCGCCGTGGGCGTTCTCACTGTGCGTATCCTCAGGAAGGGGCCAGCGCACCGATTCATAGAGCGCGAAGCGGTGCCGGTCGAACGCGGCGCGCAACAGGTCGCCGTAGACCTCGGCGGCGGTCACCGCCCGGAGCCACGAGGCCAGGATGAGCAGCAGGGCCGGAATCAGCGCCCACCACGCCCAGATCAGCCAGAGGAGCATCAAGCCCCCCCACCCGATCAGGCGCACCGCTCCATCAAGGGCGCCGCGCGCCTCGCTCAGGGTGGACTGCTCCGTCTCGGGCAGCAGCCCCCAGAGGTGCGGCCAAACGACGACGCTATCCAGCCCGTAGCGGTGGCGCGGCGCGTCCTCGGCGGCCCGCAGGCGGTTCCCCAGCGCGGTCGGCATCAGGGCCTTGGGGTCCGTCGGATAGCGCAGGACGATCGCCTCGTCGAGCTCGACGTAGGCCTGCCGGTCGACGGCGCGCAACACGTCGCGCCCGTGCTTCCGCACCTGAGCGCGGAGCGCCTGCCAACGCTGTTGTTTCTTCTCCAGTTGCCGGCGGACCCGGTCGATCCGCCGCTGACGCAGGCCCCGGAGCCACCGGGGCCAATAGCCCTCCAGGGCCCGCAGCAGCGGGCGCTGCAGCCAGTGCATCAGCGCGGACGAGGCCGCCAGCCCCAACACCGCGGCGACCAAGACCGCTACCTTCCCGACCTCGTCGAGTCCGTTCCATTTCGTGGTCAAGGCCGACCATTGTGCGTCCTGGCTGTAGACCCACGCCAGGAGCCCGATGCCCCAGAAGGAGAGCGTGGGTTCCAGCAGATAGGTCAGCCACTTCTTCCCCAGCTCGCTGCCGATCCCCTCCCAGAATTTGTTCAGCATCGACGGCTCCTCAGCACGGAACCAGACGTTGATCGGGATGGCGCGAGCAGGTGGGCACCGCCTGACCGGCGACCTGCATCTCCCAGGTGACGGGGCAGCCCGGTACCGGGCAGCCGTAGAGCACCCCCGGCGTGGCGACCGGTCCGGTATCGCCCGGCAGGGGATCGAAGAACAGGTGGGCGCCCTTGGTCAGCGACTCGAACTCGATCTGCTCGCACAGAACCGCCTGAGCCTCCTCTTGATCGAAGAGAGCGAGCAACCGGTTGGCCGCCCGACGAGCAAGTGCCTCGTCCTGGGCGGCGACCTGGAGCAGGCTCTTGGCGGCGGTCGCGCCCGTGTCGCCCAACAGCTCCTGCCACCTCGGTTCGAGATCGGAGACCGCGCGGAGAATCTTATCATCGGATAGGTTGGTCATCTGTGCCTCCTCTGGGATGGTGAGGCCGGCTGCGACCTCAGCGTTTTCTGCGCCGGGACCGGCACCCGATCCTCAACGCTCTTGCTTCGCATTATAGGGTGATTTCCCGTGCCTGCCAGCAGCTTCCGTCATCCCTGGATGCCCCATCTCCCATCTCAATCATTCGATCTTTGGCGTGGTAGACGTTTCCGATGGCATACAGTAAGATGAGAGTAATCACCCACATCGTAACCGGGCCTGCCATCACTTCATGATGATTACCCATTGAGCGACTTTGCAGAGCGGCACATAGCGTGGCGAGGTTCGTTTAGGCCTCATAGCGCGGCTTAAGCTCGAGCGTTAAGATAGCAAGCACAAAGGTGATGCCACGTATCCCTCCCCAAGCAGTTGACTTGATTTTTCGAAGTCCGAAGGTTATGATACGTGTACTACACGTGTAAAGAGAGCGGAGGGTCCTTATGCAGAAGAAGTTAACCATCACCATTGATGCACAAGTCTATAAAGGCCTGTATCGTGTTGTAGGATCTGGTCAGATCAGCCAGTTCATCGAGGACTTGGTGCGCCCCCATGTGCTGTATCCCGATCTGGAAGCCGCCTATCGAGAGATGGCAGCGGAGGAAGAACGAGAGTCGGCGGCACTGGAGTGGACAGAAGCCACCGTAGGAGATGTGGGCGATGAACCGTGGTGAGGTTTGGTGGGTGAATTTCGATCCATCGGTAGGAGGGGAGATTCGGAAAAGGCGTCCCGCCGTCATCGTCAGCAACGACGCAGCAAACCGATATCTTAACCGTGTGCAAGTCGTGCCCTTAACCTCAAAAGTCGATAGGATCTATCCAAGCGAGGCAAGGATAACCTTTAAAGGTAAAGCCGGCAAAGCAATGGCCGATCAGTTAACGACGGTAAGCAAACGACGATTGCTGAACTGCGGCGGACGCGTGAGCGAAGACGAGATGACACAGATCGAACGAGCGATTGGGATCCAGCTAGACTTGCTTTAGGCATTGTTGCGTCAGTCATCAATCTAATCCAAAAGGCATTGAAATGAACAACCCCCACGATCCCAACCAGACGGACCACGTCGACAGGCACACACTCGCGCAGTCCATCGCGCTGCATATGATCCCCGGCCTCCTGATCGGTGCGTTTTACTTCGCGACGGTGCGGCCCATCACGAGACTGGGCTTTCCCTCGATCGCCGCGCTGATCGTGTCCGCCGTGGTCGTGCTGATCCCGCTCGAGCTCGGCTTTCTGCTTATCCAGGCCAAAAAGACCGGGGCGGACGGGCTCGCGGGGATCGTGCGTTACCGCCAGCCCCTGCCGCTGACCCAATACCTGATCTGGGTCCCAGTCGTCTTTGCCGCATCCGGTGTGCTCATCACGCTCGCGACGCCGGTCACCACCGCGATCGAATCGTGGTTCCGCTGGATACCCGACGCCTTCCGGCTGGATATGGGCCTCGACGGCGGGTATTCGCGATCCGTCCTGATCGTCACGTATTTCCTCGACTTCTTGCTGGTCGTGCTGGTGGCGCCGACGGTCGAGGAGCTCTACTTCCGGGGGTATCTCCTGCCGAGGATGCCCCGGCTGCGTGGGTGGGCGCCGGTCCTCCACGCCGCGCTCTTCGCGCTCTATCACACGTGGACCCCGTGGATGGCCGTGGCCCGCACGCTGGCGTTGCTGCCGCTTATTTACGTCGTGCGGTGGAAGCGCAACCTCTACGTGGGGATCATCGCCCACTGCTTGTTGAACAGTCTTGACGTCATCGCCGGCGTGGCGTTTATCGTGAGCCTTAGCTGAGGCCGTTCCAGACAACACATCATCCCCCTCCCTAACTCCCCTCCAGATGCAAGAACCCGAGCTTCTAAGGTGGTGGATCCTAATGTAACTGCCCTAGGAAATTGGCTCCACCCTATTGACGAAAAGACCAATTTGTCGTACAGTATATCTGTACAAATTTATGATAGAGGAGACTTCAATGCCTATTCAGACTACCTATACTCAAGCCCGAGCGAATCTAGCGTCGCTCTGGGATGAAGTGACAGAGAACCGCGAGATGGTGATTATCCAACGGCGGGGGGCTGAGGACGTGGTATTAATCTCGGCGGATGAGTTAGCCGGGCTGCTGGAGACAGCGCATCTGCTGAGATCGCCCAAGAACGCCGAGCGTTTGTTGAAGGCACTGGCCCGATCGGAGCGGGAGGAGGGCACACCGCAGCACATCGACGCATTGAAAGAAGTGGTCGGCATTGACAACGACTAAGCGCAGCGAGACGGAGCGGGTCGCGATCTTTCACCCGGAGTTTCGTGAGGACATGGAGTACTGGGTGAAGACGGACCGGAAGACTGCGTTACGGCTGTTGAGGATCGTGGAGGATGTAATGCGCGATCCATTTCAGGGGATCGGTAAGCCGGAACCCCTCAAATATCTGGCAGCCGGGGTATGGTCGCGGCGCTTGACGCGTGAGCATCGGGTCGTTTACCGGGTCAGGGAGGGACGCGTCGACTTCCTGCAGGGACGATACCACTACTGACCGGAACGTGACCGAGCGGCACAATAGTAAAGGAGTTTCCATGTTGGTCTCCACACCAACGATTACGAAACTGTTTTGTAGTAGGCACTTCAGTGCCGTCGCTAGCGGCGATGAATCGCCGACTACGAGCGGACCTTATTTTCAGAGGAGATAATATGGAATACGAACCGTTTCATGATCGCTTTCCGAACATAGCTACGGAAGAAACGCATACACTCATTGTTATGAATGACCCTGAGTTGCCGGATGATTCCTATACGCTGGTTGAGGCGTATTGCAATGAGCCTGACTGCGACTGCCGCCGGGTGATCTTCAACGTGTACTCAGAAATGAGACAGAGTATAGTCGCTGTCATTGCATACGGGTGGGAAAGCAAGACGTTTTATCGCGAATGGCTGGGGATGGACGCCCCAGAAGCGCTTGACGAACTGAAGGGTCCGGCCCTAAACAGACTTAGCCGACAGTCCAATCTCGCGCCGGCCCTCTTGGAGAGAGTCGAGGTGGTCCTGAAGGATCGAGCCTACGTGGAGCGGTTGAAACGACACTACCGGATGTTCAAGGACGCGGTTAACAAAAGCGGGTCTCAACAGCCGGTACAGGTAGAAGCCAAGGTGGGACGTAACGATCCGTGTCCGTGCGGCAGCGGGCGGAAGTTTAAGTATTGCTGCGGGCGGCGCAGTTAGATGCTAAGTAACTCCGAAAAAGTTCCTTGGCCTCCGCCCCCGGGGACGGGGGCTACGAGCACTGTTAAGATACTTTCTCGCATCTACTTAGGTAAGTTGCCCGTGCCAGAGGCGCTGCATCTCATCGAGGGCAAGGAGGTCGTCCAGGGCGCCGGTCGCCAGCACGCGGCCCTCCTGCAAGAGCAGGATCCGGTCGGCGCGGCGGAGCGCCGGCTCGCGGACGAACATCCGGGCGGCGGCGGTGCGCCGGCGCTGCCCACCGGAAAGCCGCACCCCTTCGGCGCCCAGCTTGGTCGCCAGCCCGTTGGGCATCTCGGCCAGGTCGGGCGCCATCACGGCCAGCCAGAGCGCGCGCTGCAGGTCGAAGCGGTCCTCGGGCAGGCCCAGCATGATGTTATCGCGCAGACTCTCGCTGAAGATGGCCGGCACCTGGGGCGCGTACGCGCTGCGCGGAGGGGTGAAGAACTCAGCGGGCCTCGAGACGATCTCGCCGTTCCAGCGGATCTCCCCGGCGTCCGGATCCAGCAGCCGCCGGCAAAGGCCGCAGCGGTGCTCAGGGCAAAGAGGATAAAGGTGGCATTGAAGACGACGTTGGTCATCCAGCCGGCCTTGAGCGACTTACGCAGTTGGTCGCGCATCAGGGCATAGAAGCGGCGCATCACGTAGGCCTGGGCGCCGTTGGCGCGGATATCCTCGGTGCCCGCCAGGCGCTCCTCCAAGAAGCCGAAGAAGGTCGCCGAGGCCTGCCGCTCCGCGGTATAGTGCGGGACAGCGACGTTGCGAAGCCGGGCCAGCACGACGAGGGTCAGGGCCGCGAAGACCGCCACGATCCATCCCAGCCGCCAGTCTTCCCGGAGAAGCACGGCGATCACGCCCAGCACGAGGAGGGCGTTGCCGAGCACCTGGAGCACGAACTGGGAAAAGAACTGGGAGAGGGCCGTGACGTCCCCACCGATGCGCTCGATCATCTCGCCGGGCGTGCGGGCCTTGTGGAAGCCCATATCCAGGTGGAGGGTATGGGCGACCAGGTCGCGGCGGAGCGCGTTGGTCGCGGTCCAGCCGACGTTCTCACTGACGTAGGTGGCGCCCAGGGCCACCCCCTGCTGGGCGACGGCGATCCCGAGGAAGAGCCCGGCGGCGCGGAGCAGCACGCCGTACGGCTCCCCGGCCTGGATGGCATCGATGAAGGCGGCGACGATCTGCGGGTTGGCGAGCTGGAGCCCGATGTTTCCGATGATGAGGAGGGCCAACCCCACGGCGAGCGGCCATTGCGGCTTGAGGTAGCGGACGAGCAGGGCCCAGTATTGGCGTAAGGGTATGGTCATGAGTGGTGTCCTTGTGCGGTCGGATGGATATGCGTCGTACGGGGGGAAGTATAGCGCAAATCGGACTTTTTCACATTTGACTATCGGATTCCGTACAATACAATAGGCACATATGGCCCTAGAGACGAAGAACGTCGTGCAGCCGGCCCTGATTTTTTCAGAGGTCTCGGAGCAATCAAAGGTTTATCTCGGCGATGCTTACGAGGTGTTGTCGACCCTGCCGTCTGGCTTAGTCCAGACGGCTATCACCTCCCCACCCTATTGGGGATTGAGAGATTACGGGTTCCTGGACCAGATCGGTTCGGAAGAAGACGTGGATAACTACGTCGAGGCGCTTGTTACCGTCTTCGGCGAACTCAAAAGAGTGCTCAAAGACGACGGGACCTTCTGGTTGAATCTGGGAGATAGCTACACGAGCGGAGGACGAAAGCGCCGTGCCCCAGATAAGAAGAATCCGGCCCGGGCGATGTCCTACCGACCGCCGACGCCGGAAGGTCTGAAACCTAAGGACCTGGTTGGCGTCCCTTGGCGGGTCGCCATGGCGCTTCAGGCTGATGGGTGGTATTTGCGGAGCGAGATCATCTGGCACAAACCTAATCCGCACCCCGAAAGCGTCAAAGACAGGCCCACCCGTGCCCACGAGACGATTTTTCTCCTGAGCAAAAATGAACAGTACTACTACGACTACGAAGCAGCGAAGGAGCCGGGGGTTAACGGAAAGCGAAGGAACCGGCGAAGCGTCTGGTCCGTTCAATCGGAACCGCTCAGTGAAGCGCACTTTGCCACATTCCCCACGAAGTTGATCGAGCCTTGTGTCCTCGCCGGCAGCGGGCGCGGTGATTTTGTGATCGATCCGTTTTTCGGATCGGGAACGACCGGCGTGGTGGCCGCGCTCCACGGTCGCAACTTCATCGGTATCGAGTTAAAGCCCGAATATGTTGAGATCGCTCAAAACCGGCTGGCGGAGTACGGCTTTTCATTCAATCTCATCGAGACTCAATCAAGCTGAGGGCCCCCCATGAACGAATTTCCGATACTGCTGCCGAAGCTACAGCTAGGATTCTACGAACGGCTACAGCAAGCCCAACAAGAGTTGTTACTACCTGCCCTGCTTGACCACGTGGGCACACTAGACATTGCCGTTCTTGATCTGGAGTTAAGCCAATTTGCAGGTCAAGAGAAACTGTCGTTCACGGCGCAACGAGGCATCCGAGGCGAGCTGGTGTACCCCGTACCCTACGTTTTGTCATCTCAACCTAGGCTCCTTGGATACTATCGGCTGCTCCTGGGCTTTTCGCAGAAGAAATTCTATACGGGGCCGTTCTCACGATTCCAGAGAATGGAAAAGCAAAACAACCTGACCCCTGGCACCGAAGCCTTACTGGAACCATGCTGCGAAAGCCTGATTGAAAGCGCGTGGTTTCTCGTCAACGGCTTGCCCGACCTCTCCCCTCGGACACTTAACGCATTGACCCTTCTCACGCTGGGGCCTCAATTCAGAGGGTCCCGCAATGTGAGTCTTGGGGTTGAGGCCATCGAGACCGTGTTTGATATCATCAAAGCAATTGTCGCCGATCGGATCCAAGGAGAGACCGGCGCCTCGCTCGAAATCAAAAGTGCGGCCGGACGAATTTACCGAATCGAGTTCGCGCCTGATCCCGATATTGCAATCCGTCAAGTCCTCAATGACGGATCGTTCCGTAACAGGATCGCCATTGAGGTCAAGGGCGGAACGGACTTCTCCAACATCCATAATCGCCTGGGAGAAGCGGAAAAGAGCCATCAGAAAGCGAAAGCCGAGGGCTTCACCCAGTTCTGGACCGTCATCAACGTTGGGACCACGCTTGCCTCCGGCACGTGGAAACAGGAAACGCCCACGACGAACGAACTCTTCTATCTGGAGCGACTCGCGAATCCGGATAGTCCAGAATATGCGCGCTTCGAGGAATACCTCGTCTCCGAACTCGGCATCTGAACAAGCACGCCGAGCCGACCTTTCAACGGCTATCTAAGGTCTGCCGCCGAAAACCCGGTGCAAGGCACTTAACCGGAAGTGCCTCGCACCTTTCGAGTAAGGAACGGGAACACGAGACACGGCGCTAAAGGCGCCTACTACCAGCCTGTTTGGTTAGTTAACGAAATGTCGCTTCGTCCCAGCTCTACTGGACGGTGCCTCGGGCGGCGACGGGCCAGACGACCTCGACCTCGTCCCCGCGCACGCCGTTCACGCGGTTGAACAGGTTACTGACCGGGCAGGCGTGGTTCGGAATGACCGTGACGCACTCGCCGATCTCGGGCCGCTGCGCGCACCGAGAGAGGTCGACGTGCCCGTGCTCCTCCGACATCGCATAGAAATGGGCATCCGGGTATTCCAGGATCAGGCCATGTCCCTCAAAGCCCAGCAGATCGGAGGAGAAGGTCTTACTGCCGCCGTCCAAAATGGCACGGTCGGCGGTCGGGCGGCTGACGACGGTGGAGAGGACGCTGAGCGCCACCTGGTCCAGCGTCATCGCGCCGGATCGGACGATCGACCGGTCGCCGTAGACGTAGGTACCGGCCCGGTACTCGGTGACCTCCTTACGCTTGTGCGCCTCCCACATCCCGGGCGTTCCCCCATAGCTGACGCAGGGGATAGGAATTCCATCAGGCTTGAGCCGCTTGCGGGTCGCACGCACGAAGCCGTCGCTGTGCTCGTTGTGCGGAAAGGTCATCAGCCCGCCGAAGCGCAGCGGGCCGAGGCCGGCAATCAAGCGCGCCAGCTCCGCCGCCTCAGCCGGAGACTGCACGCCGCAACGGTGCGCCCCGGTATCGAACTCCACCAGCACCGTCAGCTCCAACCCGGCGGCGACAGCCGCACGGGCGTACCCACGCACGGTCGTCGCCGAGTCCGCCGTGACCCGGATCCGAGCCCGGGCCACCAGGCGCATCAACCGGCGCGTCTTGTCTTTGCCTAAGATGTTATAGGGGATCAGCACGTCGGTGAGCCCAGCGTTGACCATCACGATGGCCTCGCTGAGCTTCTGGCAGCAGATGCCCGCTGCCCCGGCCGCTACCTGCCGCTGGGCGATCTGCGACACCTTGTGGGTCTTGACGTGCGGCCGGTTGGCGATCCTGTGCTTGTCCATATAGCTCTGGAGCCGGTCGATGTTGGCCTCCATCCGATCGAGATCGATCACGACGGCGGGAGTGTCCAGGTCGTCCAGATGCTTCCGGCGCTCAAGCTGCGTCCAGGTCATTCTTCCGGCACCACGGCGATGCAGTCAACCTCAATCAACATCTTGGGCGGCAGCCCCGCCTGCACCGTCGTGCGGGCCGGGAAGGGCTCGGAGACGTAGGTCTGGTAGATCTCGTTCATCTCGGGGAAGTTGCCCAGATCGGCGAGGAAGATCCCCACCTTCAGTGCGTTGGCCCACGAGGTACCCGCCGCCTCCAGCAACGTGCCGACGTTCTTGAACGCCAGATCCGCCTGCTCGCGGAAGGTGCCCAACTGCATCTCACCGGTCTTCGGGTCGACGGGTCCCTGCCCCGAGACGTAGACGGTCTTGCCCTCGGCAACGATCGCCTGCGAATACGGCCCCTGCGGGGCGGCGCCTTTGTCAGTTCGGATTTCTTTACGCATCGTTCCTCCTTCATGGTTATGGGATGCTCTTTATCCTACGTACTAGGATGGACCAAGGGGGGCAAATGTCAAGCGCTCGCGCTGGTACACCCAAGCGCCCAAAGGTCTTGGGAAAGGAAAACACTTTCCTTTGAGACCTTTGGGCGCTTACGCCGGATGCCCCTGGGCTTCGAGGAGGCGCAGCCAGTTGCCGTGCATAATTGCGGCGACGTCCGCGTCGCCGTACCCGCGCTCGCGGAGAAGGTGCGCGATGCGCTGAAGGTCGGCGATGGTATCCAGGTCGCCGGGGGACTGCTCGCGGCCGAAACCGCCGTCCAGGTCGCTGCCGATGGCGGCGTGACGGCTGGTGCCCGCGACCTGGCAGATGTGGTCGATGTGGTCGACGACGTCGTCCAGGGTGACCGCGTCCGGGGTGCTCACGCCCTTGATCCAGCCGAGCTTGAGCATCCAGGTGTCGAACGCCGCACCGATCACGCCGTCCCGCGCCACGATGGCCTCAATCTGGGCGTCGCTGAACTGGCGTTGGTGCGGCACCAGCGCCCGGCAGTTGTTGTGGCTGGCGAGGACGAGGCCCTCGAAGCGGTCGATAGCCTCCCAGAACGCCCGATCCGAGAAGTGGGTCAGGTCCAGGACCATCCCGAGGCGGTCCATCTCCGCCAGGAGACGCCTCCCCCGGTCGGTGAGGCCCTGCTCCGTGCCGGTCCCGCCGCCGTAGCGCCCCGGCCCGTAGTGGACCGGCCCCAGGATCCGTAGGCCGTCCGCCCACCAGGCCGGCAGGTCCTCCGGTTCGAGGATGGGATCCGCGCCCTCCATGCTGAGGACCAGGCCCAGCGGCGGCGGCGCGTGGTGCGCCCCATTCCCGGACGCATCCCAGGATGCCCATTCGGCCATATGGCGCTCGATCTCGGGCCAGGCGGTGAGGATGCGCACGGATCCCTGCTGCGCCAGGGCGCGGTAGTAGGCCCGCTGGCCCTGCGCCGCGCTGTACGCCTGTGCTGGCGACCGGTAGTCGATGTGCGGGACGGGCGTGCCGGTCGACCGGGCGAGCATGGTGGCGAACGCGAGCGCCACCTTCCCCTGCCGCATCTCGGGCAGCGCCACGGTGTTCAGCGCCCGGCCCGGGCCCGTCATCTCAATCTCGTGCACGCGTATAGTATGGACGGAACAGCGCAGGTCGCGGTTCCATTGGAGGGCGTTCCAGCCCAGGTCCAGGTGACCGTCAACGATCAGCATCCGTAACCTCCTTGATTGGCATATGCAGATCTCGCCCCCCTCTAGCTCCCCCCGCTGGGGGGAGAAAAGGTTGCGCTGCCCTCCGGCGGGGAGACTAGGGGAACCGAGAACGTCTTCTGCCCGTAGTGTAGGTCCGTCCCTTGAATCTACAAGCGGAGGAGGGCGATAAATCGCCAACTACAAACCCTCTGACGGAGAGCCTATATGTTACGGCAGCCCCCGGTTACAGCTTGGTTACGGGTGCGTGTCGAACTTTCGTTCTAACGCTTCTCTCATTGCGAGATGCGGCGAAAATTCCTATACTGGAGGTATGCGCAGGATCCAACAACACGTTCACACACTCTGGGCGAAGGTCCACAGCGTCTACGTCGTGGCGATGGTGCTCAGCCACCGCCGTCGGTGGCCAGCGGGGTTTGCGGACTGGCTGCGGGCCCGGTCTGCGCGGTCGGCCCCTCGGGCTCGACGGAATTGGATCGTCGAAACAGGGCGTACTCGAGGACGGCGCGTTGATCCTCCAGTGACATCCGGCTTACAATGCCCCATAATTCTCGGAGGGTGAGGTTCTGGGGAGGCGAAGGCGGCGGCGCGGATCGGCGATCGTCGCGGGCGACGGCCTGCACGGTCTCGAAGGAGAGCCCAAAGGCGCGCGCAATTGCCCGGATGACGGTGTCGGTGGGCGGCTGATGGTGGCGGAGACGGCTGCTGATGGTGTCGTGCCCCACCCCGCCCTCGCGCTCCACCTGGCGCACCGACCGGTAGTCGCGGCGCGCCATCTCGTCCTCGAACCAGGTCCAAAAGGCCGATATCTGCTCGCGTTTCATTATGCGCTCACTATACACCGGTAGGACCGCTAGGCAAACGAAACAGTTCCAGGTGAGGCCAGCGGCTTCAGCAACGGGCCCATTCAGCCGACCTTACGCACCAGCCCTCATCATCGTTTTTACCTACCCGACACTTTTGTTAAACGGTCTTTACCCGATAGTTACACAGAGCTTCACAGAGAGTATACAGAGTTTCACAGAGATTATTCTGCATGTTGGGCGATTTATAGGTGGGACGCACTTGACAGAGGTTGTAGAGCATTGGCTCTGTGGGATTATGCCACTCAATCTCTAGCAGAAGTGCGTCCCACCTGATGAACTGCGTAACTCCTACGCGTGCTGATCAGCGAGCTGCGGCTGTCGGCCACGCTGGTCGCCATCCTGATCTCGCTGCGCTTTATCACCTCGCCCTTGCGCATCGTCTTCGGGCGAATCTCCGACGCCAGGCCCATCGCCGGCCGGCAGCGCACGTGGTACATCCTGATAGGCATCGTCCTGATGGCCCTGGGGTTGATCCTCTCCACGCACGCGGCGCTGGCGATTCCCCAACTCGGTCCCTGGGGCGTCGTATTGGCCTTCCTGACCTTTGGGATACTGGGATTGGGCGTCAATATGACCACGCCCCTCTATTTCGCACTGGTTTCGGACCGCAGCGATGAGACGCAGCGACCCCGCATTATGGCTACCATGTTTATTATCCTGGGGGTCGGTATCGTCATCACCTCCTTCGCGATGGGGCGGGCACTGGAGCCCTACTCGGAGACGCGATTATTCGCCGTCGTCTACGCCGTCGCCGCGTTCACGGTGCTGATCTCGCTCATCGGCCTCTTCCGACTGGAAAAACGACAGGACTTCCCGTCGACCGGTCACCAACCGCGAGAGCGTGCAGATCCCGAATCATCCCCCGCTACGATCCGCGACCTGCTTCTACGCAACGGGGAAGCGCTGCGGTTCTTCGCCTACCTGGTGCTTACGTTTGTCGCGGTTGAGGCCCAGGAGGTGATTCTGGAACCCTACGCCGCCGAGGTATTCGGCATGGCCCCCGGCGAGACCACCCGGCTGACCGGCATCTTCCGCATTGGATCCCTAATTATGCTGGCAGTCGGGGCCCTTATGGTCCGAAAACGGGGCGTCAAATTCAGCGGCATCGGTGGGGTCGTCCTGGGCATTGTAGGGCTCCTGCTCATCCTGTTGGGCGGTATCCAGCAGTTGTCCGGGCCCTTCATGGGCAGCGTGTTCATCTTCGGCCTGGGATCCGGCACCCTGACCATCACCAACCTCTCGATGATGATCAATATGACCGATACCCAGAACGCGGGCGTCTTTCAGGGCACGTGGGGCTTTGCGCAGGCCGTGGGCGTCGGTGGGGGCACCATCGCCGGTGGTATTATCCGGGACGCGGGGTTAGCGATCCTCGGAACTCAGTTCGCCGGGTACGCGGTCGTCTTCCTCGTTGAGGTGGCGCTCCTGGGGATCGCGGTGCCGCTGCTATGGCGATTCAGCCTGGGTCGTTTCCAGGCTCTCAATCGCGAGGTGCAGACGACCGGCGTGATGGGATGAGGGTCAGGCGTCCTCGTCGTAGCGGGAGCGGAGGCCCTGATCCTCGCGCGAGGTCATCGCGTCGCGGAACGCGGGGATCGCGGCGACGTCGTGGCGGTACTGGAAGGGCCACATGCTCTTGGGATGGAAGAACGCCGCGCGGTCGCCGTCCGCCAGCTCGGTGTCAAGATCCGGCTGGAGGCCGGGCATAGCGCTCAGGTCGCCGTTGATGAAGGTGATACCTCGCGCCTCCGTGGGCATCTCCAGAGCGGTCAAGAGATCGGCGACGGTGCTGCCGGACGGCAGATCGAGCTCAACCTTGGCCGCGACGTTCCGGTCGCTGCCGCCATACCGGGCCAGCGGTCCGTAGAGCCGCACGTCGACGTGCACTATCCACCTCCAATCGGGGGAAAGATGCCCACCTCGGCGCCGGGCGCCAGGGTGACCTTGGGGGAGCGGACGCGCCCGTCCACGAAGGTGACCTTGACCTCCCGCTCGGGGATGTCCAGATGATCCAGCAGGTCGGCGATCGTGCTGCCCTCGGGCAGGGTGACGTCGAAGGGCTGTCCGGAGCGGAATCCCTCCGGCGCGTAGCGTTTGAGCATCGCGAAAAGTTTGACGGTTACGTGCACAATGGGCTCCTGATTGAATAAGATTGATCTGAACTGTTGGGTCGGCTCACGGATGAACACGGATTGAAGTTTTCGCCGGCGGCCAACGGCAGCATGCTTATCAATCCGCCTCAGCTGTCGCACCCTCCAGAAAAGCCGAGATGACAGTATCAAGCGTCACGCGGGTTTTGCTCACACGGATCACGCCGTCAACGTCCCTCACAAGGGGTACTTTCTGCGTCGTAATCGTGAGTGTCATCACCTCATCCTTTCCCATATCAAAAGGGCGAAAGCTTCGTTTTCGGAACTTCACGTTGCTGAACCGGGGATTGCAAATCCCCTGAGAGCAAGAGTGATAAGACCCTGAGAGCAAAATTGATAAGATCCTTAGGGTCTGTAAAAGAACAAGTTCCCGCGCCGACGCCCCCGAGGACGGGGGCTGGAAGCAGGGATTGCAAATCCCCTGAGAGCGAGAATGATAAGGCCCTGAGAGCAAGAATAATAAGGCCTGAGAGCAGGAACGATAGGACCTTGACCCTTCCACACGATATCATAGCACAGAGGAAAAAAACGACACGCCGAGGGGCGTAGATAGGGCAATCGCATTTAGACATTTAGGATGTTCAGAAGGTACTCATTGTCCCAGCCAGCTCTCAGGCGCTTAGCGTGAATACCACATTCGGCAGTCTCCTCATGCTTCAGA